>NZ_CP049905.1:311666-623333 GCF_011305535.1 Diaphorobacter sp. HDW4B | reverse complement strand
AGATCGCCGCCGTAGCTTGCGTGGTTGGCGGGGAACAGCATCTGCCTGCGGAATGAGCAGTAGACGGGGAGTTGCCAGTTGTCCGCAAAGCGCACGAGATTCTGCACGGCTGCTTCATCCCAGCGCGTACCGCCGACGATGACGACGGGGCGCTCGGCTTTTTCAAGGCGCTGCTGCAGTTCGGTGATGGCGTCCGTTCCGGGGTGGATTTCCGTGACCGTGTAGGGGCGGGCGTCGGGCACCTCGACCATGTCGGTCAGCATGTCTTCCGGCAGTGCGATGACGACCGGGCCGGGGCGGCCCGAGGTGGCGATGTGGAAGGCGCGCGAGACCAGTTCGGGGATGCGCGCGGCATCGTCGATCTGCACGGTCCACTTGGTCATGGTGCCGAAGACGGCGCTGTAGTCGAGTTCCTGAAACGCCTCGCGGTCCATCATGCCGCGTGCGACCTGACCGACGAAGACGATCAGCGGCGTCGAATCCTGGTGCGCGATGTGGATGCCCGCGGAGGCGTTGGTCGCTCCCGGCCCGCGCGTGACAAAGCAGATGCCGGGCTGGCCGGTGAGCTTGCCTTGCGCCTCGGCCATCATGGTCGCGCCGCCTTCCTGACGGCAGATGGTCACGTCCACGTTGGCGTCATGCAGTGCGTCGAGTGCGGCCAGATAGCTTTCGCCGGGCACGCAAAAAAGCTGCTTCACGCCGTGCAGCACGAGCTGATCGACCAGCACCTGTCCGCCGGTGCGAGAGGGATTCGGGGTCTTGTGGTTTGTCTCCATGGCGTGCTTTTCGTTCTTTCGTCAAAAAAGGAGGCTGACCCCCGAGGAACTACGGATTCAGGGGACTGCCCGGCGATGCATTCGATTCTGTGCAGATCATGCCCGAGGATGCAAGTGCCAGCCGGCAGGCGTCCACCGCGTCCTCGCGCCAGAATTCGGTGGCTGCGTAGAAACCCTCCCACACGCAGCCATTGCAGCCGCGTCCGCAGCAGGTGTCGGGCTCGGGCGGGGTACGGCGCAGCTCGACGTTCAAGGTCTGCGCGTGCTGCTTGAGCGACGCGAAGATCTGGCGCGCCTGTTCCAGCTCGCCCGTGATGCGCACGGTGGCGAGTTGCTGGAGGGCTTGTTCGAGCGCAGCGGGGCTCACTTGTCGCGGCGCTTGGACTTGTTCCGGGGCGTGTTCTGCTCCAGATAATTGGCAGTTTCGGCGTCGAGTTCGCGGCGCTTTTTGTAGCGCACGGCGAACTGCACGAGAAAGGCAATTCCGAGGGCCAATGCAAACCAGCCGACAATATAGGCTTGGCGCATCAGATCCTGCACATCCGACGAGCGGGAAAAATACGGCGCCAGAAGGATGATCGCGCCAATCAGTGCGCAGATCACGCCTTTGAAAAGCACATCGTTGTCGAGTTTGCGCGATGGTGTGGTGGGAGCTGGCATGGTCGGACGAGGCAGGGCGCGGCAGTGGCCCGCGTCGCAAAAGCAAAAGCCCGATTATCCTTGCGCCCCAGATTTCTCTCTATTCGTGAAAGTACAGTTCCATGGCCATTCAGTGGTTTCCCGGTCATATGCACCTGACGCGCAAGGCGATCGAGGAGCGCATCAAGGACATCGATGTGGTCATCGAGATGCTGGACGCGCGCCTGCCGGGCTCCAGCGCCAACCCGTTGCTGTCCGAGCTCACCGGCCACAAGCCCGCGCTCAAGGTCATCAACAAGCAGGATCTGGCCGATCCTGAACGCACGCCGCTCTGGCTCGATTGGTACAACGCCAAGCTGGAAACGCACGCGATCGCGCTCGATGCATCCGACGCTGCGCCCGCGCGCAAGCTGATCGACGGCTGCCGCAAGCTCGCTCCCACGCGCGTGGGCCTGGCGCGCCCCATGCGCGTGCTGATCTGCGGGATTCCCAACGTGGGCAAGTCCACGCTGATCAACACGCTGTCGGACAAGCGCCAGGCCAAGACCGGCGACGAGGCGGGCGTCACCAAGGTCGAGCAGCGCATCGTGCTGGCCGACGATTTCTATCTGTGGGACACGCCCGGCATGCTGTGGCCGCGCATCATCGTTGACCAGAGTGGCGATCGCCTGGCCGCGTCCGGTGCCATTGGCCGCAATGCGTACGACGAGGAAAGCGTGGTGCTCGATCTGATCGCCTATCTGAAAGGCCACTACGCCGCGCAGTTGAACGAGCGCTACAAGCTGGGCTTGGAGGCCGAAGAAATCAGTGCCATGCACGATGACGAGGTGCTCGAAAAGATCGCCCGCAAGCGCGGAGCGGTGATGTCGGGCGGCAAGTTGAATCTGCAGAAGGCCTCCGAAATCGTGCTCACGGATTTCCGTGGCGGCGTGCTGGGCCGCCTTTCGCTGGAAACACCCGCCGAATTCGAAGGCTGGCTGGCCGATGCGGCGGTGAAGGAAGAGGCCCGCGCCCTCAAGAAGGCCGAGTTGGACAAGCGCAAGGTGCGCAAGGTTGCGAGCCGCGAGCGCCGCAGGGAACCAAAATAACCGTTAGTCTTTTATGATGGATGTCTAAGTTCGATTTAGACGTTCCATCATGAATCACAACAACGGTAACGCCAACCACGCCGCCGCTCCCGGCTCCTTTGCGGCCATTTCTCGCGCCAACACCTTGCTGCGACAGCGTGACGGGCACCATGCCCGGGTCACCTACGAGGAGCTGTTCTTCGATCTGGTCTATGTGTTCGCGGTCACGCAGCTCAGCCATGCCTTGCTGCACCACCTCACGCTCAGCGGGTTGATCGAGGCACTGATCCTCTGGTTTGGCGTATGGCTGGGCTGGCAGTACAGCTGCTGGTTCTCGAACTGGTTCAATCCCGAAACGCCGCAGATTCGCAGCGTGCTGTTTGTCTCGGGCCTGCTGGCGCTGGTCATGGCCTGCGCGGTGCCGACGGCGTTTGGCGACCGGGGGCTGATCTTTGCTGTGGCCTACGCGGCCATGCAGGTGGGGCGAACGGCATACGTCGTCTGGCTGCTGGGGGCCGATCACCCGATGGCACCAAACTACCGCCGCATGCTGGGCTGGCTGTGCATCTCGGCGGCTTTCTGGATTGCGGGCGGGCTCGTGGAGGCGCATACGACGCGCATGGTGCTCTGGCTGGTGGCCATTGCCTGCGAATATTTCTCGCCCATGTTCGGTTTCGCCTTCCCCGGAATGGGCCGCTCCGATACCAGCGAATGGACCATCGAAGGCGGGCATCTGGCCGAGCGTTGCCAGCTGTTCGTGATCGTTGCATTGGGTGAAACGCTGGTGGCAACAGGTGCGGTGATGTCTGAACAGGAGCACTGGGACGCCGGCGTGCTGCTGGCTTTGGGGGCCACCTTCATCGGCACGCTGGCGATGTGGTGGCTGTATTTCGGCACGTCGAGCAAGGACGCCAGTGCGGTGATCACCACATCGGACGATCCGGGTCGCATCGGCGCGTACTTCCACTACATCCACGTGATTCTGGTGGCGGGCATCATCGGCAGCGCCGTGGGCAACGATCTGGTGATGGCGCATCCCTACAGCACATTGACGACCGCGCAGGTGCTCACGCTGGTCGGCGGGCCCGCCGTGTATCTGCTGGGCAGCGCTTTCTACAAGCAGGTCGTTTACGGCTGCGTGCCGATGTCGCACATCGCAGGCGCGATGGCCTTGTTGGCGTTGGTGCCTCTGGGCTTTTTCACCAATCTGCTGGTGATGGGTTGGCTCACTACAGCCGTGCTGCTGGCGGTGAGCTTTCGCGAAGTGCAAGTGCGCCGCCAACCCAAGCTGGGACATGCGGCAGCGAATCACTGATCAAGACCGTGAACGCGTTCCGTTCCGCTCGTTCCAAGCGGCAGAAGATCACTGCTTCTTGGGATGCAGCCGGATCTTTCCTTCCTGCACATAGCGCTCGTACTCATCGCGCGGAATGGCGGTGAGTCCTGCGGTTCTGGAGTCGTCCATCCAACTGATCGTGACGCTGTCGGGCGCGTAGTCCAGATCCACCGGGCCTTCCGGAATGGTCATGGGAACGCCTTCGCCTTCGCGATAAGTGACGAGGCCGTGAATGGTGGCAGAGGCTGACATGGTGTGTCTCCTGGTGGATGGGCCAAGATCAGGCACCGGACGATCCGGGCAATGGCAGATCCTCCATTAAAGAGGCGAGCGTCGGAGCTTCCGTGTCAGACCAGAGCGCGAATCCACTCGGTTACGTTTGAATGGAAAGTTCAGGCGTCTGAATCCGATGAATCTGAGTGTGGTGGCGCATCGTTTGCATGCACCCACGGCATGCTGAGTACGCGATCATGCCAATCGCGCAGGTCAGGGTTGGATGAGGCTTGGTCACTGGCCTGAAGCGACAGCCCGCTGTGCAGATTCAGCCGTTCGCCCGTCACCGGATGCGGCACAGACAGCCTCCAGGCATGCAGCCAAAGCCGCTGCAATCCGAGTTGAGCAGCCCACCAGCGGTTGAGCGGTCCTTTGCCATGCGTGGCATCGCCCAGAATCGGATGGGCGATGTGCTTCAAATGCCTGCGAATCTGGTGTCTGCGTCCGGTCAGCGGTGTGGCGTGCACCAGCGATGCGCGCGTGTGCTCGAAACGTGGATCGCTCGACAAAGGCAGCTCCAGTCGTGCGATGCAGCGTAAGTGGGTGCGCGCATCCTGAACGGGCGCATCGGGCGGTGCATCGTCGGGGCGCAGCGCGTGGTCCACGTCGCTTTGCCAGGGTGCAAAGCCGCGCACCATCGCCAGATATTCCTTGTCCACGTCATGGCGTTGAAAGGCCTGCGCCAGCGCGCGCGCTGCATCGGAGTGAAGACCCATGACCAGCACGCCGCAAGTGCCTTTGTCCAGACGATGCACCGGGTAGACATGCTGGCCGAGCTGGTTGCGCAGCGCCTGCATCACAAAGCGCGTTTCGCCTGCATCCAGACCGGTTCTGTGCACCAGCCAACCGGCGGGTTTGTACACGGCCACCATGTGGTCATCGCGCCAGAGCAATTCCAGCGGTGGCAAGGGCTGCAAGGGAGTTGGAGCGGTTTCGGCAGGCACTGTGGTGGGGACGACAAAAATGTGAGCGGGCTGCGAGCATAGCCGCTGAATGGCATGACAATGTGATTCATGAATACCACCACCAGCGCTGAAGTCAGCCACAAGTCGTCATCGACCATCCTGCCGCTTTCCCTGTTCGTGCAGGCCAAGCGCGATGATCCTTCACCGCTCATCCTCTATCACGGTCGATGTGCGGACGGCTTCTCGGCGGCGTGGGCAGCCTGGCAATTCTATGAAGGCGAGGTGGAATGCGTGGGTCTTACGCATGGGCAGGTGAAGACGCTGGACGATCTGCCGCCGCTCGAAGGCCGTGCGGTCTACATTCTCGACTTCTCTTTTTCGGCCGACATTCTTTCGCAGATCGATGACCGTGTGGCCAAGCTGGTGATGCTCGATCACCACATCAGTGCACAGCGCGAGTTGGGTGATTACCGTTGCCGTTGCGGGGTAGTGCATTTCGACATGAACAAATCCGGCGCGCGTCTGTCATGGGAATTCTTCCATGGCGATGCGCCCGTGCCCGATCTCATTCGCTTCGTCGAAGACCGCGATCTGTGGCGTTGGCAATACCCGCAGACGCGTGGGTTTGTTTCTGCGCTCGACATGGAACCGTTCGAGCTGCAACGCTGGCAGGAACTGGCCGATTTCACACCGGAGCAACTGGCCGCATTCATCGCGCGTGGTGAGGCGATGGATGAAAAATTCCGCAATCTTGCAGCCGACATTGCGCGCGACGCGCAACCTGTCAACTTCAACGGCGAGCAGGGCGTTATGGTGAATGCACCCGGTGCTTTTCACAGCCTCGTCGGTGATTTGCTGTCGCGCGAAAGCGGCACGTTCGCGCTGATGTGGCAGGTTGGATCGGAAGGTCAGATCAAGGCTGGTCTGCGCTCGCAGCGCGGCTACGATTGCTCGGTGTTGGCCGTCAGCATGGGCGGCGGTGGGCATGCACAGGCATGTGGTTTTCGCATGGCCGCCGAACGTCTTCCAGAACTGCTTGGCGGCACTTTCAAAGCTTAACGATTCTTTGCAATGCGCCCTGTCGATGCGTCGCATCGGCAGGGCGTTTTGCTGTGCGCGTTATGCAGCAACGGATTGCAGAAATTCAGTGCAGCGGAACTGGTCATATTGCACCTGTGTTATCGAGTGCACACGTAGGACAGTCGAGCTATCCAAATCACTTGCAAGGTGCTACAACGACTCTATTCGGTAACGAATGTCTCGCAACTTTTATGCGGCATTTTTCGCACCCGGGTGCCGCGATGGAGGTCGTATGGATGTCATCAGCAACTCTGCAGCTCGCTACGTTCGTTTGCGTGAGGAGGAAATGTCGATAGACGAGTACCTCGCGCTTTGCCAGAGCGATCCCATGGTCTACGAAAGCGCTGCACAGCGCATGCTCGCAGCCATCGGCGAGCCAGAGATGGTGGACACGAGAAATGACCCGCATCTCTCGCGTCTGTTTGCCAACAAGGTGATTCGCCGCTACCCCGCGTTTGCCGAGTTCTACGGCATGGAAGACGCCATCGAGCAAGTGGTGAGTTTCTTCCGCCATGCCGCGCAAGGCCTTGAAGAACGCAAACAGATTCTTTATCTGCTGGGCCCTGTTGGCGGCGGCAAGAGTTCGATTGCCGAGCGCCTGAAATACCTCATGCAGAAGGTGCCTTTTTACGCACTCAAGGGATCGCCGGTGAACGAGTCACCGCTGGGATTGTTCGATCCGGTGGAAGATGGTCCGTTGCTCGAAGAGCAGTTCGGCATTCCGCAGCGCTGCCTCAAACGCGTGCTCTCGCCATGGGCAGTGAAACGGCTCGATGAACTCGGCGGTGACATCCGCAAGTTCCGCGTGGTCAAGCGTTATCCCAGCATCTTGAAGCAGATCGGTATTGCGAAGACCGAGCCCGGTGACGAGAACAACCAGGACATATCGAGTCTGGTCGGCAAGGTCGATATCCGCAAGCTGGAAAGCTTTGCGCAAGACGACACCGATGCATACAGCTACTCGGGCGGTTTGAGTCTGGCCAATCAGGGCCTGCTTGAATTCGTTGAAATGTTCAAAGCGCCGATCAAAGTGCTGCACCCGTTGCTGACCGCAACGCAGGAAGGCAACTACAAGGGCACGGAAGGCTTTGGTGCGATTCCGTTTGAAGGCGTGGTGCTGGCGCACAGCAACGAGAGCGAATGGAAGGCCTTCCGCAACAATCGCAACAACGAGGCTTTTCTGGATCGCATCTACATCGTCAAGGTTCCTTATTGCCTGCGTGTTGCAGAGGAAGTGAGGATTTACGAAAAGCTGATTCGCGAATCTTCGCTGGCTAACGCGGTCTGCGCACCCGGCACACTCAAGATGATGGCGCAGTTCTCGGTGCTCACCCGTTTGAAGGAACCCGAGAATTCCAGCATCTTCAGCAAGATGCAGGTCTACGATGGCGAGAGCTTGAAAGACACCGATCCGCGCGCCAAGAGCTATCAGGAGTACCGCGACTACGCCGGTGTGGACGAAGGCATGTCGGGCATATCCACGCGCTTTGCGTTCAAGATTCTGTCCAAGGTGTTCAACTACGACAGCACCGAAGTGGCGGCCAATCCCGTGCATCTGATGTATGTGCTGGAGCAGCAGATCGAGCGCGAGCAGTTCCCGGCGGAGCTGGAAAGCAAGTACACCAGCTATATCAAGGAGTACCTGTCGCCACGCTACGCGGAGTTCATCGGCAAGGAAATCCAGACTGCCTATCTGGAGAGCTACAGCGAGTACGGCCAGAACATCTTCGACCGTTATGTCACTTATGCAGACTACTGGATTCAGGACAGCGAGTACCGCGACACGGACACGGGCGAGGTGTTCGATCGCAATGCGCTCAATGCCGAACTGGAGAAGATCGAAAAGCCAGCAGGCATTGCGAACTCCAAGGACTTCCGCAACGAGATCGTGAACTTCGTGCTGCGCGCGCGGGCCAACAATCAGGGCAAGAACCCGAGCTGGACGAGCTACGAGAAGCTGCGTCTGGTGATTGAGAAGAAGATGTTCTCGAACACCGAAGAGCTGCTGCCGGTCATCAGCTTCAACGCCAAGGCCAGCGCGGAAGATGCACGCAAGCACGAAGATTTCGTCACGCGCATGGAGTCCAAGGGCTACACGCCCAAGCAGGTTCGTCTGCTCTGCGAATGGTATCTGCGGGTGCGCAAGAGCAGTTGATGGGCGGTTGGGATACCGAAGGGCGCTAGAACGCGTCGGGCCACGCATGGAGGCATGGATGGCATTGCAAATCATCGACCGCAGACTCGCTGGCAAGAACAAGTCGGTGGGCAACCGCGAGCGCTTTGTGCGCCGCTACAAGGAGCAGATTGCCGAGGCGGTGCGCCGCGCTGTCGGTCAGCGCGACATTCGCCATATAGAGCAGGCCGAGACCATCACCATTCCGAAGAAGGACATCCGCGAGCCGTCCTTTCACCACGGCCAGGGGGGCGTGCGCGACAGCGTGCATCCCGGCAACAGCGAGCATGTGCGCGGCGACCGCATCGCCAAGCCGCAGGGTGGTGCGGGCGGTGGTGGCTCGCAGGCCAGCGACAGCGGGGAAGGCGAAGATGACTTCACCTTCACGTTGACCAAGGAGGAGTTCATGGAGCTCTTCTTTGAAGACCTGGCCCTGCCGCGCCTTCTGCGCACGCACATCGGCAACACGCCGCAATACAAGCTGCGCCGCGCGGGCTACAGCCACGACGGCACTCCGCACAATCTGGCTGTGGTGCGCACCATGCGCGGCGCGCTTGGGCGGCGCATTGCGCTGACCAAGGCATCGCATCGCGAGATGACGGAACTGCAGGCGCAGCTCGACGCCTTGCTCGAACAGGACGACGGCACGAGCGAGGCCATTGCCGAATTGCAGCGGCGTATCGACACGCTGAAAGAACGCATCGGCAAGGTGGCGTTTCTCGATCCGCTGGATCTGCGTTTTCGCAATCGCACCAAGGTGCCCGCGCCCAGCAGCCAGGCCGTGATGTTCTGCGTGATGGATGTGTCGGGCTCCATGGACCAGCAGCGCAAGGATCTGGCCAAGCGTTTTTTCATCCTGCTTTATCTGTTTCTCACGCGGCATTACGAGAAGATCGACATCGTCTTCATCCGCCACCACACGCAGGCCGCCGAGGTGGGCGAGGACGAGTTCTTCCACTCGCAGGAAAGCGGCGGAACGGTGGTGAGCAGCGCGCTGGTGCTGCTCGATCAGATCATCCGCACGCGCTACCCGGTGGAGGACTGGAACATCTACGTGGCGCAGGCCAGCGATGGCGACAACTACGGCGATGATGGTGTGACCTGCTACAACCTGCTGGCCGAAAAGATACTGCCGCTGGTGCGCTATTTCGCCTATGTGCAGGTGGCGCAGGAAGAGCAGAATCTGTGGGAAGAATACAGCCAACTGACGTCGCACTTTCAGCACTTTGCGATGCGCAAGGTGGGCGAGCCGAGCGACATCTATCCAGTGTTTCGCGACCTGTTCAAGAAAGAGGGGGTAACGGCATGAACCTCTCGCAATATCCCGCACTCGCGCGTCGCCACACACCCGGTCAGCGCAGGCCGCCGTTTGCATCCGATCGCGCGCAGCGCGGCGTGGTGCCGCCCGATTTGCTGCCCGCAGGCAATCGACCGGACGGACCGTTGCCCGACCCGACCGACTGGACCTTCGAGCTGATCGAGTGCTACCACGCGGTCATCGCCGCCACGGCCGAACGCTTTGGACTCGACACCTATCCCAATCAGCTCGAAGTGATCACCGCCGAACAGATGATGGATGCCTACTCCAGCGTCGGCATGCCGGTCGGTTATCGGCACTGGAGTTATGGCAAGGAATACTTGGCCACGGAGCGGCGCTACCGGCGCGGTCACATGGGGCTGGCGTACGAGATCGTCATCAACTCCAACCCTTGCATCAGCTACCTGATGGAAGAAAACACCACCGCCATGCAGGCGCTGGTGATTGCGCACGCGGCCTACGGGCACAACAGCTTCTTCAAGAACAACTACCTGTTCGGCATGTGGACCGATGCGGGCAGCATCATCGACTATCTCGTCTTTGCGCGCGACTTCATCGCGCAATGCGAAGAGCGGCACGGCTTGAGCACTGTCGAGCAATGGTTGGACTCTTGCCACGCGCTCTCCAATCTGGGCGTCGATCGTTATCAGCGTCCCTCCAAGAAAAGCCTTGCGCGAGAGCTGGCAGAACGTGAGCAGCGCGAGGCTTACGCGCAGCAGCAGGTCAACGAACTGTGGCGCACCTTGCCCGCCAAGCCCGACAAGGACAACGCCGCGCAGCACAGCGAACGTTTTCCCAAGGAGCCTGAAGAAAATCTGCTCTATTTCATCGAGAAGAACGCGCCGCTGCTGGAGCCATGGCAGCGCGAGATCATCCGCATCGTGCGCAAGATCTCGCAGTATTTCTATCCGCAGCGCCAGACCCAGGTGATGAACGAAGGCTGGGCCACGTTCTGGCACTACACGCTGCTCAACACCATGTACGACGAAGGCTGGCTCACCGATGGCGTGATGATCGAATGGTTGTCGTCGCACACCAACGTGATCTATCAACCGCCTGCAGGGCATCGCGCCTACAGCGGCATCAATCCATATGCGCTGGGTTTTGCGATGTACCGCGACATCCAGAGAATCTGCCGCGCGCCGACCGAGGAAGACAAGCGCTGGTTTCCCGACATCGCTGGCTCGCCATGGCTGCCGACGCTGCACTACGCCATGCAGAACTTCAAGGACGAGAGCTTTGTCGGCCAGTTCCTGAGTCCCAAGCTGATTCGCGACATGCGCCTGTTCTCCATCCACGATGACGCGGCGGACAGCGAACTGCTGGTGAGCGCCATCCACGACGAAGACGGCTACCGCTCGCTTCGCCAGACCCTGTCACAGCAATACGATCTGGGCGCGCGCGAGCCCAACATTCAAGTCTGGAACGTGAACCTGCGCGGCGACCGCTGCCTGACGCTGCGCCACACGCAGCACAAGGGCCATCCGCTGTCCGACGACGCCCATGAAGTGCTCAAACACGCCGCGCGGCTTTGGGGCTTTGGCGTGCAGCTGGAGAGTGTGAGCGGGGACGGGGAGATGCCGGTGTTGCTGCACTCGGTGCCGGGGCCTGGGGCATAGACACGTTCGAGGAGCATGCCGAAGAAGGAGGCGCTTCGGCCTGAAGCCAACTGTTTGAGGTCACTCTTCACCTTGAGCTCACGCCGGGCACATCGTCTGCTCACAGGTGAGTACTAGATTGGGTGGATGCGAATTTTCAAACCCATGCCTCGTCTTCAAGCGGTACTCGCCATCATTGGCTCACTGATCATTGCTCACAAGGTGCTCGTTTGGATAGTTGACAGAAATATCACCAACGGGATGGATGCAACAGAAGCCGATGTACTTGTATTTGCTTTTGTCCATTCGGTCTTCATATTTCTGTTCGCCGTCACGGGTGCATTGTTGCCTTGCCGTGGATTGATCCTACGTGTTTTGGGATGCACCTTGCTTGGTCTGGCTGGCCTTTACGCGCTTGTTCTTGCAGCCTCTTGGCTGTACCCGAATTACTACGTGGCAGCTGCGGCTTTCTTCCTTGTGCCGATCGCTTGTGCTTATTCGCTGTGGCGACGGCTTCCCGGATCCGAGGGTTCGGGTTGACGTGTGGCTTGTCACTGATCCTCAGGCCGAGCCGCTTCCTCGAACTTGTCCACGTCGCGCAGCGTGGGGAAGATGCGCGACCACAGGCCGACCACGGCCAGGGTGCACACACCGCCGAGCACGGCGGCGGGTACTGCGCCTACCCATGCTGCGCTGGTTCCGGCGCGGAACTCTCCGAGTTCGTTCGATGAGCCGATGAACAGCATGTTCACCGCGTTCACGCGGCCGCGCATGTGGTCGGGGGTGGAGAACTGCACGAGCGCGCCGCGGATGTAGACGCTGACCATGTCGGCTGCGCCCGCGATCATGAGTGCGATGAACGAGATCGCAAACACGGTGGACAGCGAGAACACCAGATTGGCGATGCCGAAGATAGCGACCGCGATGAACATGGTGCGGCCCACGCGCTGGTCAAAGGGTTTGATGCTGAGGTAAAGCCCGGCGCTCACCTCGCCGATCGCCATCGCGCTGCGCAGTGCGCCCAGGCCTTCGGGGCCGACATGCAGCACTTCATGTGCGTAGATGGGCAGCAGCGCGATCACACCGCCGAGCAGCACGGCGAACAGGTCGAGCGAGATGGTGCCGAGGATGATGGGGCGTGTGCGGATGAAGCGGATGCCTGCGCCAAAGCGCTCGAACATCGTGCCTTGCACGGGAGCGGGCGGTGACGCGAACTTGACCGGCACCAGCCAGATGAGCAGGGCGGTGCCGAGCAGCAGGCAGACGCAGCAGACCGCGTACGTCAGTTGGCCGCCGCCGATGGCGTACAGCACACCGCCGAGGAAGGGGCCGCCGATGGAGGCCGCGCGCATGATCATGCTGTTGGCTGCGATGGCCTGAGCGAGCTGTTCGCGCGCGACGATTTGCGGCAGCAGGCTTTGCAGCGCGGGGCCCGAGAACGCACGAGAGCAGCCGAACAGCACCAGCACCGCATAAATGCCACTGACGCCTGCCGCGCCATGTCCCGAAAGCCACCAGAGCATGGCACTGCAGACCGCGCCCACGGCCCAACTGGCTGCGAGAATCGGTTTGCGGGCGAAACGGTCGATCAGGTCTCCGGCGGGCAGCAGCAGCACCAGCATCGGCAGAAACTGCGCGAGTCCCACATAGGCGAGCGCCATGGGCGAGCGGGTGAGGTCGTAGACCTGCCAGGCGACGACGACGGCCTGCACCTGCGTGGCGAACACGGCCAGCAGGCGCGACGCCATGAAGGACAGAAAGGCCGAATGCCGGTAGATGCTTTGCGGCTCGGCTGGGGACGACGACGGCGATGGGGGCGGGGCTGGTTGCGACACGTTGGATGGAACTGCTGGCTTGCGGTTGTATGTTGTTGTGAGCGGCAGCCACTGCGCGATGCGGTGGTTCATGAGACGTCTGTCCGCTGGAAACCCTGGAACCCCTGGAAACTCGGAAAACCCGGTTGGCTGGCAAGCAAGCAGACGTGCTGCGAGGCGGGATGCTACCAACTTGTCCGGATTTGCGCTGGCGGTGGGCTTTGTTCGGCCTGCGCACAGCGGCTTGCCATGTTCATATTTCTCATCATTCCTGGCTGTAAGGAACGTGCTGCTTGCGGTAGTTCCATGGAGCCTGCGGGCGGGCTTCGGACCACAGACCGACGCGTTGCTCCTGCGCGCGGGTCTGCATGGCCTGCAATGCAGCGTTTTTCCTGCTGCGCCATGTGTAGACCCAGGCGTAACCGTGGCTCAACTGGTCTTGCGCGACATTGGTTCCACTGCAGCGCACATGGGCGACGAGGCGCTCATACTGGTCGCGGGTGACGGGCGTGATTTCCGCTGTCTGGCGGAGGCACAGTGTCTCCAGATGGGATTTGGCCTCGCGGCCGAAATTCTGTTTGAGCTCCGGTGCGTCGATCTCGGCAATGCGGATCTTGACCGGCCAGGAGGCGGTGGAATCCGACTCGTGACAGCGGGCGAACAGGCTGTCGCCGTCACTGACATGGACGACCAGACACATCAGGACGGCAGCGGTGAAGGACATGGCAAGGCTTCCTTGGAGTGGTGCAGGCACTCTAGTCGCAAGGCGGGTCAATGGACTGAGCCAAAGCAGAAATTACTTGGCTGGCGGACAATTCGGGGCTTCATCTGGTTCTTTTGGGAATCCTTGGTGCATTCGGCGAAGTGAGGGATGCGCGTGTCTGCTCGGGCTTTGGCAGTCTTCGTTCACAGGTGACGATATGGGGCCGTATGCTTTGTTGCGAAGCTTTGCCGTATCGACATACTGTCTGCAGCTTCGCGTCGCGCCTACGGCCCCGTCTCGTCATTGTGGTGGGTGATTCGAAGGCCCCGAACGCTGCCGAAATCGCAGTTTTGAACCACCATTTCCTGATCTCTCTTTTTCACCCATTCATCTGGTTTCGTCGTGTTCAAAGGTCTGATCGCGTCCGTCTCGGCGTCGTTTCTGTTTGGTGTTCTGTACTACATCGCGCCTGCGCTTGCGCCGCTCGATGGTGAGCAGGTCTTTGGCTGGCGGGTGTTGAGCACGTTGCCGTTCACCACGTTGCTGCTGTTCTGGCGCGGTGAGGCGGACAAGGTGTCGCTGCTCGTTCAACGTGTGCGTTGCCAGCCGATGTTTGCGTTGGCCTTGTTGTTCAGCGCGGCGATGTTTGGCGGGCAGTTGTGGTTGTTTCTTTGGGCACCCATGGCGGGGCGCGCGTTGGAGGTGTCGCTTGGCTACTTTCTGCTGCCGCTCGTGATGGTGATTGCAGGCCGTGTGCTGTTTGGCGAGCGCCTGTCGCGTGGGCAGATGCTGGCAGCAGGCCTTGCCACCTTGGGTGTGCTGCACGAGTTGCTGACGGCCGGTGGTCTTGCTTGGGAGACTTGGTTCGTCGCCATCGGCTACACCGTGTATTTCGCGTTTCGCCGCCGTATCGGCACCGCGCACATCGGCGGACATTGGCTGGACATGGCGCTGCTTGCGCCGCCTGCGCTGTGGTTCGTCACCCGCATGCCGTCGTCGCTGCCGCTGATCGCGGACCATCACCATCTGTGGCTGCTGATTCCCGTGCTTGGCGTGCTCAGCGCCGTGGCGCTTGCGCTGTACATGATGGCCAGTCGCTTGCTGCCACTGGGACTGTTCGGGCTGCTCAGTTATGTCGAGCCGGTGCTGCTGGCGATGGTCGCGTTGCTGCTGGGCGAAAGCATCCAGCCCGCGCAGTGGTGGACCTACGGCCCCATTTTTGTGGCCGTGGCCTGTCTGGTGGTAGACAGCGTGATCCGCATTCGGGCTGTGAGCCGCGCTGTTTGATGTGCTACTTTCAGTCAGCGGCTTTGGCCTGCACTTCGCCTGATTGCCGAATCACGTCGTTCTTCTGCAGATGCGCGATCTGCGCGTCGGTCAGGCCCGCCTCGCGCAGCACATCCAGCGTGCTCTGGCCGATGTCCTGCGGGCGAATGCGGTAGCTCGCGGGCGTGCGGCTCAGTTTGATGGGCGAAGCGACGGAGCGGAAACCATCCACCTCGGCGATCATGCCGCGATGCTCGGTGTGCGGGTGCTTGAGTGCTTCGACCACGTTCTGGATCACGCCGCAAGGCACGCCCACGGCGACGAGTTTGTCGAACAGTTCCTGCGCCTTGAACGTGCTGAACGCGGCCTGCAGATCTTCTTTGAGTGAAAAGCGGTTCACTGCGCGTGTGGCGTTGGTGATGTAGCGCTCGTCCCTGGCGAGATGCGAATGGTCCACGGCCTCGCACATGCGCTGGAACTGCCCGTTGTTGCCGACCGCCAGAAAGATGGGCTCGGTGGCCGTGGCGTAGGTGTCGTAAGGCGCGATGTTGGGATGGCCGTTGCCCGAGCGCTGTGGCGGCTTGCCGGTGAACAGCGTGTTGATCGAATGCGGGTAGAGTGAGAACAGCGCGCTGTCGAAGAGGGCCGACTCCACCGACTGACCCATGCCGCTGCGTTCGCGTTCGTGCAGCGCCATGAGGATGCCGATCACAGCGTTCAGGCCCGTGGTCACGTCCACGATCGGCACGCCGATGCGGGTGGCTTCTCCCTGCGGATCGCCGTTGATGCTCATGAGGCCGCTGAGGGCCTGAACGGCGGCATCGTAGCCTGGCAGCCCACCGAGCGGGCCGGTCGCGCCGAAGCCGGTGACACGGCAGTGGATCAGCTTGGGAAAGCGCGCCCGCAGCACGTCTTCGTAACCCATGCCCCAACGCTCCAGCGTGCCGACCTTGAAGTTTTCGATCAGCACATCGGCGTCTTCGAGCAGTTTGAACACCACTTCGCGCCCATCCGGGTCGGCCACGTCCACGCACACCGTGCGCTTGTTGCGATTGATGCCCGCGAAATATGAGGCCATGCCCGCGTCGTTGAACGGCGGCCCCCAGGTGCGGGTTTCGTCGCCTTCGGGGCCTTCGACCTTGATGACGTCCGCGCCATGGTCGCCAAGAATCTGCGCGCACAGCGGGCCGCCCAGAACGCGCGAGAGATCGACGACTTTCAGTCCATCGAGTGATGCCATGGATTTGTCTCCTTTGTTGTTGGCAGGCGCATTCATGCCTGTGTCGGGTTCCAGCTTGCGGCGCGCTTGTCGCGTGAAGCGGTGACGCCTTCGACGGCTTCGGTGCGCATCTGCGATGCAAACCAATGCGATGCGGCGTCGAGATACGTGGGCAAATCGGCATTGCCCGCGAGTGGCGCAAGCGGCACGCAGGACAGCATGCGTTTGGTGACCACGCTCGCGTTCGGCGCTGCGGCGATGAGGTGGCGCAGCACTTCCTGCGTCTTCTCGGGCAGCGTCTCGGGCGAGTCGGCCAGATAGTCGAGCAGGCCGATGCGATGCGCTTCTTTGGCATCGATGCGCTCGCCCGTGAGCACCAGTCTGCGAGCGGTCTGCAAGCCAAGGCGTGCCGCGACGAAGGGCAGGATCTGCCCCGGCACCAGTCCGATGGTGACTTCGGGAAAGCCGAACTTGGCGACAGGCGAGCCGATGGAAATATCGACCGCACAGGCAAGCCCCGCGCCACCGCCCATGGCCGCGCCTTGCACGCTCGCGACGGTCACCTTGGGGCAGTGGACGAGCTGCGTGAGGAACTCGCCATATTGCCGGTTGCCAGCCGCAACCGGGTCGCGACCATCCGTGCCCATGGGCTCGCTGAGCCGGTCGTGGATATTGCCCAGATTGCCGCCCGCGCTGAACGCAGGGCCAGCCGCAGTGAACAGAATCACACGCACCTCGGGCGATTGGGTGGCATCGTGCAGCGCGGCCGACATGGCCGGCACCATGCCGCCGCCGAGCGGGTTGCGCGACTCTCCGCGATTGAGGTGGATGTTGAATACAGCGCCCTGGCGCGTCGCGATCACCCAGTCTTCTGTGCTGTTGGTTGTCATGTGATTTCTCCATCTGCGAGAGAAGGTCTGCGCACTACAATGAAATCGAAAGCTGTCGTCAGACTGCGCATTTGCAGTGGTGTCTGTCGTTGCATTTTCAAAGGAGAGACTGTGTGCATGCTTGATGGCTCGGGGGCTGAACACGACACGGCAGGGCGCGTGGCGGCATGAGCGTTCGCAATCTGGACATCGGCCAGCTGCGCACTTTTGTGGCCGTGGCCGAGCGCGAGAGCTTCACCAACGCGGCGGAGAAAGTCTTTCGCACGCAGGCCGCTGTCTCGCAGCAGATGCACAAGCTCGAAGAGGTCGTGGGCTGCGC
The DNA here is from genome assembly GCF_011305535.1 of Diaphorobacter sp. HDW4B. Classification (GTDB taxonomy): domain Bacteria; phylum Pseudomonadota; class Gammaproteobacteria; order Burkholderiales; family Burkholderiaceae_C; genus Diaphorobacter_A. Next base: position 605,957 of record NZ_CP049905.1, on the reverse strand, counting down.
GCTGTTCGAGCGCGTCGGGCGCAACAAGCGGCTCACCACCGAAGGCATGCGGCTGCTGGAATATGCGCGGCGCATGGTCACGCTCAACGACGAGGCTTACCGCGTGATCACCACGCAGGAGAGCCGTCAGTCGGTGAAGATCGGCGCTTGCGCCGATGCGGTGGACACGCTGCTGCCGACCTATCTCGAAATCTGCGCCGAGAATTTTCCCAACCTGAGCATCGACATCAAGGTCGCGCAAAGCCGTTGGCTGGGCGCGGCGCTGCGCAAGGGCGATATCGACCTGATGCTGGACATCGTGCCGCATGCCGACTTTGAGCATCTGCTGCTGCGTACCTCGCCCGTGGCATGGATTGCGGGGCTGCGTTACCGGCATCAGGCAGGAAGTTCCGTGCCGCTGATCCTGATGGACAACGCCTGCCCGTTTCGCGACAGCATGGTGCAGGCGCTGACCGACGCCGACATGGCTTGGCACAGCGCGTTTCAGACATCGACGTTGGCTGGCATTCGCGCGGCGCTGCGTGCGGGTCTGGGCATCACGGCGCGCACGGTGGAGATGCTCGCGCCCGACGTGCGCGTGCTGGACACGCAGGTGCATCTGCCCGCATTGCCCGCCATGCAGTTCCATCTGTATTGGCGCAACGATGCGATCAACGAGAGTGCTGCGAAGGTGCTGCATCTGATGGCTCCGCGTTAGTGGAAAAGGCGTTTGCCATCACGGTTGCTGCATGCCTGCATCGATGATGATCTTGCCCCACAGGCGCGTATCACGCTCCTGCAGCATGCTCAGGTAGTCGGGCGTGACGGGCGTGGGAACGAGGCCCTTGCTCAGCAGAAATTCTTTGCCTGCGGGCGCGGCCAGCGCTTCGCCGATCCATTGCGACAGCGCTGCGGACACATTGGCGGGCGTGCTGGCCCTGGCGCTCCAGATGGCGATCCATGAGCTCACGTCGAACCCGACGTGGCCCAACTCGGCGACGGTCGGCACATCGGGCAGGCTGGGCACGCGCTCGTTGCCAGACAGCGCCAGCGCGCGCACATTGCCTGCCTTGATCTGCGGGAGCGCAGTCACCATGTCGCAGAAGTAGAAGTCGAACTGCCCGCCGATCAGGTCCGTCATCGCCTGCGCGCTGCTCTTGTAGGGCACGTTCACCGCGTTGATTTTTGTGAGCTGCTTGAAGCGCTCGCCTGCGATGCGTCCGCCCACGTTGGCGCTGGCAAACGACAGCGGCTTGTCTTCCTTCTTCGCCCACGCAAGAAATTCGGCAGCACTGGTCTGCGTGATGCGCTTGGGGTTCACGATCATCACATATGGGGTGGAGGCCATGTTGGCCAGCGGCGTGAAATCGGTCAGTGGGTTGTAGCCCAGCTTCTTGTAGATGGTCGAATTGGCCGCATGCGTGGACGAGCCGGAGACCAACAGGTTGTAGGCATCGGCAGGAGCACGCGCCACGTATTCGGCAGCGATGTTGCCGTCCGCTCCCGGTTTGTTTTCGACCACGACCGGCTTGCCGCCGCGCTGCGCAATCGCATCCCCCACATAGCGCGCGATGCTGTCCGATGCGCCGCCTGCGCCATACGCGACGATGATGCGGACCGGCTTGTCGAGCTTGAAATCATTGGCCCAGACCGCCAGCGATTGCGGCAGCAGCAGGGATGCAAGGCCGGCCGAAGCGGTGCATTGCAACCAGTCGCGGCGCGACCAGCGGGGGCTCTCGTTGGTGCTTGTGCGATGCGTGCTGTTCTGCTTCATGACGGGTCTCCTTGCGATGGGGGGTGGGATGCACTTTTGATGACGGCGCGGGAACGGTGCTGGGTTTTCGGGGGCTCAATGTCTGCCGCTGGGAAGCAAGTCCACGGGGCAGTCGATTTCCATGTCGAGCAGCATCTGCGCGTAGCATTTGCCGAGCGGGTCGGAGCGCAGACTGCACGAGCCGCCACCGCCGAGCGCTTGCTTGAGCACGAAGTTCACCGCACCGATTCCGGGCAGGTCGTAACGCGTGACCGAGCCTGTCATCAGATGCGCAAAGTAGTCGTGCACACGATCTGTTGTGACCTGTTCGCGCAGCAGCGCCAGCCATTGCGGCGCACGTGCCATCAGGCCGATGTTGGCGTCGTCGCCCTTGTCGCCGCTGCGGCCATGGGCGATGTCGCCGACGGTGATGCGTTGCGTGCGTTGTGCGTTGGAGCGCGGTGGTGCAGTGGTGTGATCGGCTGTCGCATGCGTGTTTGATTGCGGCTCTGCGAGTCGGACCGACACGCTGTGCACCGTGTCATCCCCGCCGACCTGCCATTGCACATTCACGGCCTGTTTGGGAATCAGAAACGAGGTGGTGCGGATCACGCTCTGCACATCGGATCGACCACCGAAATGGCTGCGTGTTCCCGGCCCCATCGATGTGCCAGCGGATGACGCCTCTTTCTGCAGAAAGGCGAGGGCGCGTTTGTCATCATGGCGCGCGGCGATGCGCAGCACGATCTCGCGGCTTTCGAAGACGCGGCGGTGCGGGCCGTACATCGACTCGGCACCCAGCAGCTCGACCAGCGTTTCGCCGTAGTCCGCGAATCCCGCTTGCTGCATCAGGCTGCGTGTGCGGGTGAGCAGCGCCTGCGCGGTGCGCCCGGCCTTGGCAATGGCGCGCTGTCCGCGAATCGCCATCATGATCGCGATGTGCCAGCCTTGGTTGTAGGTGGCGGTGACCTTGTAGTGATCGCCGGGAGTCGTGCCGCGCGCACCGCTGACGCGCACGCGACCGCCTTGGTTTGCATGCCCGGCCACGTCGTCGATGCGCACCTGCGTGAAGTCGCAGATCACATCGGGCAGTTCGTAGCGCGCTGGATTGCCGATCTCGTAGAGCAGTTGTTCGCCGACCGTCTGCCGCGTGACGAGGCCGCCGTGTCCCTTGGGCTGGAACAGATCGAAGCTGCCGTCGCTGTCCATCTGCACCAGCGGGTAGCCGATGTCGGACCAGTCGGGCACTTGCTCCCAGTCGGTGAACAAGCCGCCCGAGCCCTGCGCGCCGCATTCGATCAGATGACCCGCCAGACTGGCCTGCGCTAGTTCGTCGTATTGCGTGTGCGTCCAGCCGAACGCGTGCATGGCGATGCCCACGAGCGGCGCGCTGTCCACACCGCGACCAGTGATCACGATGTCCGCGCCCGCATCGAGCGCGCGGGCGATGGGCTCTGCGCCCAGATAGGCGTTGGCCGAGAGGAGCGCGGGGCGTTGCTCGGGCTTGGCTTCTCCGGGCCAAGGCTGGCATTGCGATTGCTGCTCCAGCACATCGTCGCCGGTGACGATGGCGATCTTCAGCGCAATGCCTTGCTCGGCAGCGATCTTGAGAATCGCGTCGCGGCATCCGGCGGGATTGAGTCCGCCCGCGTTGGTGACCAGTCGCACACCGCATTGCTTGATGGTCTGCAGATGCGGTGCGAGCGCGGTGGTCACGAAGTCGGTGGCGTAGCCCAGCTCCGGCGTGCGCAGTCTGGCGCGCTGCAGAATCGACATGGTGGTTTCGGCCAGGTAGTCGAAGACGAGGTATTGCAGACCGGGCTGCGCGAGCAACTGCGGCACGGCGATCTGCGAGTCGCCCCAGAAGCCCGATGCGCCGCCGATCAGCACGGTGCGCTGCGATGTCGTGGATGGATGACTCATGATGACTGCTCCTTGCTTGCCGTGTCCTGCGCCACGACTTCCAGAATCACCTGCCCGGCGTTGAGCTGTTCGCCCATGGCGATGTTGAGTTGCTCCACGCGACCGGCAAAGGGCGCGAGCATGGGCATTTCCATCTTCATGGACTCGAGCACGACGAGCGGTTCGCCTTTGGCAACCTGCTGCCCTTCCTTGACAAACACCGCGATCACGCGGGCGCTCATCGGTGCTTTGAGCTGACCGCCTTTGCCCGAAGCATCGCCGCCGGAATCAAAGCGCGTGACACGTTCAAAGACGAAGCTGTCGGCGCGGTCCTGAATCCAGAGTTGTTCGTCGGCATCGCGATACCAATGCGTGGTGCGCCAGATGCCATCGAGCGCAAAGCTCAGGCTGCCGCTGTGGCCGGATGCGTCCGTTGAACTGTGCAGATTGCTGATGTGCCACGGCTGGGCTACCGTAGGTTCTGCCTGTGTGCGCTCCTTGGATTTGCTGCGTGCTGGTGGCGAACCCGCGCGGCATTGCAGCAGCAACGAGCCCGCCGCATCACCATGCAGCACGGTGCACTCATGCAGGGTGGTTGCGGAGGCCGATGTCGCATCGCGCATCCACAGGCTGCGGCCATCGTGGCGGTCGCTGGCGAGCTTTGTGCTGGGTTTGGCCAAGCCGATTCCGCTCAGCAGCAGGGCTGCAGAAGCGTGCGTGTGGTGTGACGGTTCGTGCTGCCATTCGGCACTTTTCAAATCCTGCTTGCCGAGAAAATCGGTCGTTACCTCGCCCGCCAGAAAGCGCGGGTGCGCCAGGCAGCGCTGCAGCAATCCGAGATTGGTGCGCACGCCGAGCGCGGTGGTTTCTTCGCAAGCCAATCGCAGCTTGTTCGCGCAGGCGTCACGCGTGTCGGCATGGGCCAGCAGCTTGGCGATCATGGAGTCGTAGAAGGGCGAGATCACCGATCCGCTTTGCAGCGCCGAATCTGCGCGAATGCCGTCCGGCAATTGCCAGTCGCCCAACATGCCGACCTGCGGGAGATAGCCTTGCCAAGGGTCTTCGGCGCACACGCGCACCTCGATGGCGTGACCGCGCATCTGCACGTCCTGCTGGCCGAAGGTGAGCGGCAGGCCCTGCGCCACACGCAGTTGCTGCTCGACCAGATCGAGCCCGGTCACGAGTTCCGTCACGCCATGCTCGACCTGCAGGCGCGTGTTCATCTCCATGAAGTAGAAATGCTCCTTGTCGGCATCGAGCAGAAACTCCAGCGTGCCCACGCCTGTGTAGCCGATGGCGCTGCAGGCCTTGCGCGCAACTTCGCCCATGCGCTGGCGCAAGGCGTCGCTCACGGCGGGCGAGGGCGCTTCTTCGATGAGCTTCTGAAAGCGTCGCTGCGTCGAGCAGTCGCGCTCGCCGAGGTGCAGGCAGGTGCCTTGCTCGTCGCAGAGCACCTGCACTTCGATGTGGCGACCTTGCTCGATGGCGCGCTCGATGATAATGTCGTCCGAGCCAAATGCGCTGGCCGCTTCGGACTGCGCCTGACGGAACATCTCGGGCAGTTCGGCCGGATCGCGCACCACGCGCATGCCGCGCCCGCCGCCACCGGCTGCGGCTTTCAGAATCACCGGAAAGCCGATCTTCTGCGCCGCTGCCTGAATCTGCGCGACGGTGGTGCAGCCTTGTTCACCGGGCACGGTCGGCACGCCCGCCGCCTGCATGGTGATCTTGGCTTGCGCCTTGTGGCCCATGAGAGAAATCACCCGCGCCGTGGGGCCGACGAAGACGAGGCCCGCATCGACCACAGCCTGCGCGAAATCCGCGTTTTCCGACAGAAAGCCATAACCCGGATGCACGGCCTGCGCGCCCGAGCGCTTGCAGGCATCGATGATGGCGGCCATGTTGCGGTAGCTCTGGTCGGCAGACGAAGCGCCGATGTGCACTGCCATGTGCGCGGCACGCACGTGCGGGCTGTCGGCGTCCGCATCGGAATACACGGCGACGGTGCGAATGCCCATTCGCCGCGCCGTGCGGATCACGCGCAGTGCGATCTCTCCGCGGTTGGCGATCAGCAAGGTGTCGAAGCGCATGGAGTGGACCTGCTTTCTTGCTCGCGATGAACGATGGTTGGACGGATAGCTCAGGCTGCACGCTTGGGCAGAATGCCCATGTGCTTGCAGATGATGGTCAGCATGATTTCGTCGGCACCGCCGCCGATGGAGATCAGCCGCAGATCGCGCCATGCGCGCGAGACCTTGTTCTCCCACGTGAAGCCCATGCCGCCCCAGTACTGCAGGCACGAATCGGTGACCTCGCGACACAGGCGACCGGCCTTGAGTTTGGACATCGAAGTGAGCTCCGTCATGTCGCCGCCCGACATGTGCACCTGCGCTGCGCGGTAGATGGTCGAACGCAGCATTTCGACCTCGGTGCGCAGCTCGGCCAGGCGAAAGTGCACGGCCTGGTTGTCGAGAATCGAGCGGCCGAATGCCTTGCGCTGGCGCGTGTATTCGATGGTTTCGTCGATCACGTTGTTGAGTGCGGTGACGCGGCGCGTGGCACCGCTCAGGCGCTCTTCCTGGAACTGCCGCATCTGGTAGGTGAAGCCCTTGCCTTCCTCGCCGATGCGGTTGCGCACCGGCACGCGCACGTCGTCGAAGAACACCTGTGCGGTGTCCGAAGCCCACATGCCGACCTTCTTGATCTTGTTCATCGTGATGCCTTTGCGCAACTGGCCGTTCTCGCGCAGCGGCAGGCAGATCAGCGACTTGTTGCGGTGCACGTCGCCCTCGCTGGTGTTGGCGAGCAGGCACATCCAGTCGGCCTGCAGACCGTTGGTGATCCACATCTTGGAGCCGTTGATCACGTAGTCATCGCCGTCGCGCCGCGCCGTGGTCTTGAGCGACGCGACATCCGAGCCCGCGCCCGATTCCGACACGCCCAGACAGACCACCTTGTCACCGGCCACCGTCGGCTTGAGAAACTCTTCACGCAATTCGTCCGAGCCAAAGTGCGTGAGCGCGGGCGTGGCCATGTCGGTCTGCACGGCAATCGCCATGCCCACTCCTCCCGAGCTGATGTTGCCGATGGCTTCGCAGAACGCGATCTCGTAGGTGTAGTCGAGGCCCATGCCGCCGAACTCCACCGGCTTGTTCACGCCGAGAAATCCGGCTGAACCGAGCTTCTTGAAAACCTCGTGCGCCGGGAAGATTTCTGCGGCTTCCCACTCGTCGACATGCGGTTCGATCTCGCGTTCGATCAGCTTGCGCACGCTGTCCTGCAGGGCGATGTGTTCGGGTGTCATCATGGTGTGTGTCTCCTGATGTTGAGATGTGGGAAGCACGGACTCGTCCCCTGTGTGGCGAGTCCGAACGAAGAGGGAAAGCTCAGAAACGTGCGACGCCGAACTGCACGGGATGCAGTTCGCGGGCCTTGGCCTGCGCGGTGGTTGCCAGCGCCATGCCAAGCCAGGCGCGGGTTTCGCGGGGGTCGATCACGCCGTCGTCGAGCAGCAGACTGCTGGTGTGGATGGCGCCGGATTGCGATTCGAAGGTGCGCACGATGGCGTCGCTTTCGGCTTGCAACGCGGCTTCGTCGATGGCTTTGCCGCTGCGGCGGGCCGAGGCTTCGGCGACGAGGCGCATGGTCATGGCGGCTTGTTCGCCGCCCATCACGGCGGTCTTGGAGTTGGGCCAGGACAGCAGCAGATCGGGTTTGAAAGCGCGGCCGCACATGCCGTAGTTGCCCGCGCCGTACGAGGCTCCGCACATGATGGTGAAGCGCGGCACGCTGGCGTTGGAGAGCGCCTGGATCAGCTTGGCTCCGTGCTTGATGATGCCGGCTTGCTCGTGCTGCGTGCCGACCATGAAGCCGGTGATGTTCTGCAGAAAGACCAGCGGACGACCGAGCTGCACGCACAGCTGGATGAACTGCGCGGCCTTGTTGGCACCGTCGCTGTCGAGCGGGCCGTTGTTGGTGAGTATGCCGACGGCGTGGCCTTCGATGGCTGCGTAGCCGCACACGGTGGGCGCGCCGAACTGCTCCTTGAAGGCGTGAAAACCGGGCGCATCGACCAGTCTGGCAATCACCTCGCGCATGTCCACGGGCGTGCGGCTGTCGGCGGGCATGATCTGCAGAAGGTCTTCGGCGCTCTGGGCCGGTTCGGCGAACGGCGCTGCGGGCGCTTCGTTCCATGCGATCTGCTGCAGGATGGAGCGCACGCGCTGTATGCCGTCGAGGTCGTTGTCGGCCACGTAGTCGGCCAGACCCGATGTGCTGGCGTGCATGTCGGCTCCGCCGAGTTCTTCGTCGCTGGCTTCTTCGCCGGTCGCGGATTTGAGCAGTGATGGGCCTGCGAGATAGGCATGCGCCTGTTCGCGCACCATGACCACGTAGTCCGACAGGCCCGGCAGATACGCACCTCCGGCTGCAGAAGAGCCGTGAATCAGCGACACCACCGGCAGCCCCGCAGCGGAGAGCCGCGCGAGGTTGTAGAACATGCCGCCGCCGACCATGAAACGCTCCACGCGGTACTTGCGCAGATTGCCGCCAGCGCTTTCCACCAGTTGCACGAAGGGCAGTTTCTGGGCGAGCGCGATTTCTTGCGCGCGAATCATTTTCTGGCCGGTGAGCGATTGCATGGCACCGGCGCTGATGCCGGAATCGTTCACCGCAATCATGCAGCGCACGCAGCTGATGTGGCCGATGCCGACGATCAGCGCGCTGCCGGGCACGCTGGTGGCGGGGTCGGGGTCTTCGAGGCTGCAGTAGCCCGCAAGTGCCATCAGTTCGTAGAACGGCTGGTCGGCATCGAGCAGATGGGCCAGCCGCTCGCGTGGCAGCAGCTTGCCCTGCGCATGGAATTGATGGGCCGCACGCGCCGAACGGGCACGGGTGCGCTCCTCCAGCTCGCGCACCTCGGCGATGCGCTCCAGCATGTGCTGGCGATTGCGATCCGCACGGTTATCTGCACTGTGGCTTGTGACGTTCATCTCGCCCACCTTCGCATCCATGGGTTGTCTCCCGTTGCACCGTTTGCTTCGACCGAATCATCTGGCGTGATGCCGATGATTCATTAGCAATCTGTTATTTGGCAGTTGTCGGGATTCATGATGGCAGAGACGGGGCGCGGCATCCAACAAGAACTTGTTCGTCATTTCATAAGAGGCTCTTATGGAATGCGGGTTGCAGGCATGAAAAAGGCCGGAGCCCGCTTGCAGCGGAGTCCGGCCTGAGGTCGTTTGCGGTGGCGCTTGGGCGATCAGCGAACGCGTTCGGATTCCACGATCATGTCGAGCACGTAGGCGTGCGGTGGCGCATCTGCTGGCAGCACGCCGTTCTTCGCCATGGAATAGCGGTTCAGGCGAAGCACGTTGCGGATACCGGGCTCGAAGGTATAGCCTTCAATGTTGCCTTGCAGCACGGTCCAGTCGCCGCTGGTGCGCTTGATGCCCTTGTTGTCGTACGTGAGCTCGCGCACGCGCAGGCACTTGGCGTTGCGCATGAGGGGGTTGTTGCAAGCCACTTTTTCGGGCCAGACTTCCAGGAAGATGCGGTCACCGGCAGAGCCAAAGCGCGTTTCGGGTGTGGGCGAGCCCATCATTTCCCAGCGCATGCCGTCGGAGAAATACAGCTTCAGGCGGATGGGCGAGCCATCGGTCATGTTGAGCACTTCATAGCGCTGGGCCAATGGCAACTGCAGCATCACTCGGCGTTCGAGCATCATCTTCGCCTCGTCCACGCAGGCGCGCAGGGTGGAAATCGGCTGCTTGATGTCGACCTTGTCCAGGTTCGTGGCGTAAGTGGAGTTGATCACGTTGCAGAGGTTCTGCACGTTGACCTGGTTCTTGTTGAACTGCAGGACGGGCGCGCCCTTGTCGGCAGCCAGCCAGTTGCTGAGCTGTTGGCCGTCAGGACCGACCACCTGCACCATGGCCCAGGTGTATTGCGTGAGCAGTTGCGCAGCGTTGGCCGCGGGCGTTGCGGCGACGGGTGGCGGTGTGGGCGTGGTGGGGTTGGTCACGACGGGGGCTGGTTGGGGTGGCGGAGGATTGGTGCCGGGGGCTGCACAGGCGGTGAGCATGGCCGCAGCGGCAGCGATGGAGGCCAGTTGGACGAGACGTGCCGACAGGCGCTTGGATGGGTTCATGAATACTCCCTGTTCTTCAAAACGATGTTGCGGACCATAACGGCAAACGGGCGGCGTTCCTGTCAGTGAAGGTGACTTTCGGAGGGCCGACGCGGCGTTGACCGTCATTGTGACGTGACTTGTCTGGATCGCATGCGGGCGAATTGGTTCCGCTGTGCGTGCTGTGTGTTCAGTCGATGAACAGCGCCGGATCGACCATGGTGCGGTTGAGCATCACACCCCAGTGCAGGTGCGGGCCGGTCACGCGGCCGGTGGCGCCTACCTTGCAGAAGGCTTCGCCGGTCTTGAGTTCGTCGCCCACCTTGCAGTCCACTTTGCTCAGGTGGCAGTACATGGTGAGCAGGCCGCCGCCGTGGTCGAGCCAGACGGTGCCGCCGTTGAAGAAATAGTCGCCCACGTCGATCACGCGGCCGGGCAATGGTGCGGTCACGGGTGTGCCGGTGGCGGCTGCGATGTCCATGCCGCTGTGCGGATTGCGTGACTGGCCGTTGAAGATGCGGCGCAGGCCGAACGAGCTGGAGCGACGCCCCGGCACCGGCACGCGCATGTGCAGATCGGCAGCGCGTGCAAAGGGTTCGCTGAACGAGGCCATGACCTTTTGCTGATGCTCGCGCTCGCGCTCGTAGCGGGCATTGTCTTCGGGCGAGAGGTCGACGGTCTTGGGGGAGACCGTCAGGCGCTGCTCGGTGTATTTCTTGCTGCGTACCTGGTAGTCGAGCGAGCGCGTGCCCTTGTCGGTCTGCACGTTGGCGTGATGCTCGCCCACGCTGGCCGAAAGCGGGATGCCGACGATGGCGGTCCACTCGATCACATCGCCGAGCACGAGCACCTGCGAGTCGCCCGTCGTGACCTTGGGGCGCTGCGGCGAAGGACCAAGCGAGAGCCGCGCCACGCCACCGGGCACGCGGCTGTCATGCGGCCAGAGCGCAAGCGTGCTGGCGTCGGGTTCCGGATTGCGAGTTCTGGCGGCCCAGGCGGGCAGGGCAGAGAGCAGGGTGAAGGCACCAAGCGCCTGCACGCATTGGCGGCGCTGCGGTGTGGGAGCGGGAAGGTGGTCTCGGTTCATCAATGAGTGGTAGTGCGGTCAAGAACGGCCATCGCAGTATGCCGGGTTTGAGAACCAGAGTGACGGGCAGCAGCAATGCAAACGCGTTTGCCGTGCAGCGTGGATATCACGAGCGGTCATCGCTCCCGCTGCTCCCGTTCGTTGTTGCGTCCCCCGCGCATCTGGGACATGTGCTGAGAAGCGTCCATGCCCTGGGATTGTTGCTGCATTTGTTGTTGACGCTGCTGTTGGGCCATGCGTTGTTGCTGTTCGGCTTGTTGTTGTTGTTGTTGTTGTTGTTGTTGTTGTTGTTGCTGATGTTGGCGCATTTGTTCCTGCTGCTGGCGCTGTTGCTGCATCTGCGCCATGCGCTGTTGTTGCTCGGCCTGAGCCTGCATTTGCTGTTGCTGACGGGCTTGTTCTTGCGCGTGTTGGCGCATCTGCTCTTGCTGCTGGCGTTGTTGCTCCTGTTGCATTTGAGCCATGCGCTGTTGTTGCTCGGCCTGAGCCTGCATTTGCTGTTGCTGACGGGCTTGCTCCTGCGCGTGTTGGCGCATCTGCTCTTGCTGTTGGCGTTGTTGCTCCTGCTGCATTTGAGCCATGCGTTGTTGTTGCTCGGCCTGAGCCTGCATTTGCTGTTGTTGACGGGCTTGCTCCTGCGCGTGCTGGCGCATCTGTTCCTGCTGCTGGCGTTGCTGCTCCTGTTGTGCCTGCATCTGTTGTTGACGTGCCTGCTCGTTGCGTTGGTGTTGTTGCTCCTGCATTTGCTGTTGCTGCAATAGCTGATGCTGGCGCGCCTGCTCGTCGGCGCGCCGTTGGGCCTCTTGCTGCTGGCGGTGTTGGTCTGCCGCCTGTTGTTGCATGCGTGCCTGAAGCTGTTGATCGGGCAGCGTCTGCGCTGGTTGGGCGTGCGACGGCAGCGGGTTTGTGGGGACGGGGCGCTCGTGCATGCCTGCCACGCGCGGGTCTCCTATGGGTGCGTTGCGTTCGTTGGGTGGCACCATGGTCATGTTGCCAAGGGGGGCGCGGGGACGCTCGTGCGTGGCGGACAGTGCACCGGCACCCACGGCACCCACGGCCGCCGCGGCGGCTGCACCGGAGGCCATTGCGGCGCTGCGGTTGTCGTGCGTGAAATCCGGTCGATCTGCGGGACGTGGCACGGGGAACTCGGGGCGATCAGGGGGCGGTGGTCGATGGCCTCGGCGATCATTTTCCGCCACGCTGGGAGAGCGCGAGATGTAGGTCGTGTTGTTGAAGATGATGGCGGGTCGTGCTGCCGGAGGCGGCGGTGGCTCGCCCGGGTGCCAGCCACGCGCGCTGGTGTCGCGCTGGCCCCAGTGCATGTTCCATGCATGCCAGCCCCAGGGATTCTGTTCGATGATCTGCGTGAGCACGACCCCGGTGCCAAAAACGATGAGTCCCGCAACGACGGGCGTCGACTCCACGCCGGATACCACCACAGGCGCAGGCGGCACGGCGTAGTTGTATCCCGAGTACACCGGCAACGGATCGCCATAGACGACGGCTGGGTCGTAGCGCGGCACGTAGATGGTGTCCGGCTGGTTCTCCGTGATTTCGATGTATTCGCCCGGCTGCGGTATCACGGGCGGTGGGTAGTCGCTGGCATTCATGGCGGCCGAGGGCGTGTAGTCGCCCAGCGGCGTGGGCTGCGCGGCCACGGCGACTTTCATTTGCCTGGAAGACTTGAGTGTGCCCGCCTTGTTGGCACGCTCGCGCATGACCTGAATGGCGTTGAGCACATCGGTCGGGCGGTTGTAGTAGGCCTTGCCGAGGGCTGTGGTCCAGGGCAGGTTGGAGGCCATTTGCTCCACCACGTTCGGGAACTGGGTCAGCGCCTTGATCGACGGATCCCAGGGCTGGTCGTTGGCGGCCTTGATGCGGGCGTCGGTCTTGATCAACTGCGGGTTCTGGGCGATCCACGACTCCACTGCCGATACCTGATTCGGATAGGTGGCCGCTGCGAGGATCTGTGCGACCAGCTTGTCCGGATACAGCGCGATGGGTGCGACCATCTGGTAGAGCACATCGGCTGAAGGCAGTTGGTAGGCCACGGATGCGGCTTCAGGCGGGGCGGGGGTAGCGGCAATAGCCGGTGGCGCAGCGCTGGCCGCACTCGCGGGCTCCGCGGCCACGGGGGCGGTTGCTTGGGTTTTCTTGTCGTCGTTGCAAGCAGTCAGCGACACCATTGCAGCCAAGGCCAATGTGGTCCAGCGCATGCTGGGTTGCCCGCCTTGATGTCTCCTGGTTCCCGTCAGATGAATGCTGGAAGTCATCCACTTTTCAATGAGCGTCATGGTGCATTCCTTGGCCTGAAGGCCTTGTTGTTGTCGTGGTATCGGGTGGCAGTTGCCCTGTCTCTCATCAACGCTGCCGCTGGATCTCAGTTGACCTGCCATGGTAGACAAGAAACGACATTCCATGCGGAAGCGCAACTGCATGTGTGTCGTGTTCCCAAATGAAATGAAGCGAAACGGAACGAAAAGAAAAAAGAAAAGGCCCGCACCAACAAAGGAGCGGGCCTGAAGCTGCCTCGAGGGAGCGCGTGGCTTACTTACTTGCCCCAGCTGTCCTTCAAGCCCGTGATGCGGTTGAACACCGGCTTGCCCGCCGCGTGGTCCTTGCGGTCCGCGACGAAGTAGCCGAAGCGTTCGAACTGGAACTTGTCATCGGCCTTGGCGGACGTCAGCGATGGCTCGACGTAGGCCTTGACCACCTTGAGGCTGTCGGCGTTCATCAGCGCCAGATAGTCCTTGCCGCCCGCGTCGGGTTGCGGATCGGTGAACAGGCGGTCGTAGAGGCGCACTTCGGCTTCGATGCCATCTTGCACGCCCACCCACGTGATCGCCGCCTTGACCTTGACGCTGTCCGCGCCGGGCGTGCCGCTCTTGGTGTCGGGAACGACGGTGGCCAGCACCTTAACGATGTTGCCGTCGGCGTCTTTTTCAGCGCCGGTGCATTCGATCACGTAGCCGCCCTTCAGGCGCACCTTGTTGCCGGGGAACAGGCGCTTGTAGCCCTTGGGCGGGACTTCGGCAAAGTCCTCGCGTTCGATCCACACTTCGCGGCCCAGGGTGAAGTGGCGCTCGGGCACGACTTCGCCTTCGGCGGCATGGGGCAGGGCGGGCAGAACGCATTGCTCGACGTGATCGGCCGAGCCGAACACTTCGGCCCAGTTCGTCAGCTCGAGCTTGACCGGGTCGAGCACCACCATCGCGCGATGGGCCTTGTTTTCCAGGTCTTCGCGCAGGCAGCCTTCGAGCGTGGAGTAGTCGATCCACGCGTAGTCCTTGGTCACGCCGATGCGTTCGCAGAAGTTGCGGATCGATTCGGGTGTGAAACCACGGCGGCGCAGGCCGACCACGGTGGGCATGCGGGGGTCGTCCCAGCCGGTCATCATGCCGCTGTCCACCAGATGCTTGAGCTTGCGCTTGCTGGTGATCACGTAGGTCAGGTTCAGGCGCGAGAACTCGTACTGGCGCGGCTGCGGCGCAGCGATCAGGCCGCCTTCGCGCAGGTGATCGAGCAGCCAGTCGTAGAACGGACGCTGGTCTTCGAATTCGAGCGTGCAGATCGAATGCGTGATGTGCTCCAGCGCATCTTCGATCGGGTGCGCGAAGGTGTACATCGGGTAGATGCACCACTTGTTGCCGGTGTTGTGGTGCTCGGCGTGGCGCACGCGGTAGATGGCCGGGTCGCGCAGGTTGATGTTGGGCGATGCCATGTCGATCTTGGCGCGCAGCACGGCGGCACCGTCGGGCAGCTTGTCATCACGCATTTCGCGGAAGCGGGCGAGGTTCTCGGCCACAGTGCGGTCGCGGAACGGGCTGTTCACGCCGGGGCGGCCAAAGTCGCCACGGTTGGCCTTCATGTCTTCGGCGGACTGCTCATCGACGTAGGCAACGCCTTGCTCGATCAGGTACTCCGCGCAGCGGTACATGAAGTCGAAGTAGTCGCTTGCGAAGTACAGGTTCTCGTGACCGTCCGGGTCCTTCCAGTCAAAGCCCAGCCACTTCACCGAGTCGATGATGCTGTCGACGTATTCCTGATCTTCCTTTTCGGGATTGGTGTCGTCAAAGCGCAGATGGCAGACGCCGCTGAAGTCCTTGGCGAGGCCGAAGTTCAGGCAGATGGACTTGGCGTGACCCACATGCAGGTAGCCGTTGGGTTCGGGCGGAAAGCGGGTGCGGATCTTCGCGGGATCGACCTGACCCTGCTGGTGATGCGCCGCGTCGCCGGGGTTGCCGCCCCAGTGGCGCTGGGCATACGTGCCCTTGTCCAGATCGGACTCGATGATGTTGCGCAGGAAGTTGGTCGGTTTGACGACTTCGGCTGCGGTGCTTTCTTTATTGGAGTGAGGGTTGCTCATAGTCCCGATTTTACGACTTGGGGTTTGCCCTTGCGTTACCCCACAAAACCTTCGATCTTGCCATCAAAAAGGGATACCCGGACGACGCGCTTGCCTGCTCTGAGACAATGGCGGGTTATGAGTGCCCCCACGAAGAATCAAGAATCGGTCGAAATCGACCCGAATATGCCCGAAGCGCGTACCGATCTGCCGCCCGGCTGGCTCGAAGTCACGTCCATGGACATGGATGCGCAAGGCGTTGCCCGCAAGCCGGATGGCAAGGTGGTTTTCATCGACGGCGCGCTGCCCGGCGAGATTGTCACTGCCAACGTGCATCGCAAGAAGAACAACTGGGAAGCAGCCAGCCTGCTGGAGATTCACCACGAATCCTCACAGCGTGTGCGCCCCGGCTGCCCCAATTTCGGCCTGCATTCGGGTGCCTGCGGCGGCTGCAAGATGCAGCACTTGCATGTGGCCGCGCAGGTGGCGATCAAGCAGCGCGTGCTCGAAGACAACCTCTGGCACCTCGGCAAGGTGAAGGCCGAGACCATCTACCGTCCGATTGAAGGCCCGGCCTGGGGCTACCGCTATCGCGCCCGCATGTCGGTGCGCTACGTGCCCAAGAAGGACAAGGTGCTGGTGGGCTTTCACGAGCGCAAGAGCCGCTACATCGCCGACATGGAAACCTGCAAGATCCTGCCGCCGCATGTGGATGCGATGCTCATGCCCATGCGCGCGCTGATCTCGTCGATGCAGGCGCGCGAGACCTGCCCGCAGATCGAGCTGGCCTGCGGCGACGAGGTGACCGCGCTGGTGCTGCGCCATCTGGAGCCGCTGTCCGACAGCGACATCGCCAAGCTGCGCGAGTTCGCCAAGCAGTACAACGTGCAATGGTGGCTGCAGCCCAAGGGTCCGGACACCGTGCACCTGCTTGACGACGGCGGTACACAACTGGCCTACGCGCTGCCCGACTTCGGCATCCACATGCCGTTCAAGCCGACCGACTTCACGCAGGTGAATCCGCACATCAACCGCGTGCTGGTCACACGCGCGCTGCGCCTGCTGGATGCACAGAAGACCGAGCGCGTGATCGACTGGTTCTGCGGCCTTGGCAACTTCACTCTGCCGATCGCCACGCAGGCCAGGGAAGTGTTGGGCATCGAAGGCGCGGAAGCGCTGGTGGCCCGTTCGCGCGAGAACTACGCCAAGAACAATGCGGCGCGAGCCGAAGGTCTGGAGCTGGCCCCGACCAGTTTCGTCGCCCGCAATCTGTTCGAGATGACGCCCGAGATGCTGTTCGCCGACGGCAATGCCGACAAGTGGCTGGTCGATCCTCCACGCGAAGGCGCGTTCGCGCTGGCCAAGGCGCTGGCTGACATCCATCAGGCCCGCATTGGCGCGGAAGGCGCTGAACCGCTGCCCGAGTCCGGCAAGAACTGGCAACCGCCCAAGCGCATCGTCTACGTGAGTTGCAACCCGGCCACCTTGGCACGCGATGCGGGCTTGTTGGTGAATCTGGCTGGTTACCGCTGTGTGGCGGCGGGCGTGGTCAACATGTTCCCGCACACGGCGCACGTCGAAAGCATGGCGGTGTTCGAGCTGGCTTGATGTGACGCCCTGATCTTGAATCTCCCAAAGAAAACGGCCTCCGAAGTGGAGGCCGTTTTTCATTTCAGGGCAAAACGCGTTCAGTCGCGCTCGCCGCCGAAGATGCCGAGCAGCGACAGCAGGCTCTGGAACACGTTGTAGATGTCCAGATACAGCGCCAGTGTGGCGCTGATGTAGTTTGTTTCGCCACCGTCCATGATCTGCTTGAGGTCATACAGCATGTAGGCGCTGAAGATGGCGATGGCTGCGACCGAGATGGCCATCATGCCGGCGGTGGAGCCGACGAACACGTTGATGATCGAGCCCACGAACAGGACCAGCACGCCCACGAACAGGAACTTGCCCATGCCCGAGAGATCACGCTTGATCACGGAGGCGAGCGAAGCCATCACGAAGAACACGCCTGCAGTGCCTGCAAACGCGGTCATGACGAGTTCGGAGCCGTTCTTGAAGCCCAGCACCATGCCGATCAGGCGCGAGAGCATCAGGCCCATGAAGAACGTGAAGCCCAGCAGCATGGGAACCCCTGCAGCGGAGTTCTTGGTCTTCTCGATGCCGTACATGAAGCCGAACGCGCCCACGAGGAACACGATCAGGCCCACGCCACCGCGCAGCGATTGGGTGATTCCGGTGGACACGCCGATCCAGGCGCCCAGCACCGTTGGGAGCATGCTCAGCGCAAGCAGCCAATAGGTGTTGCGCAGCACCTTGTTGCGCTCTTCTTGCGAAAGCACCTGGGAGGCGGAGCCCCAGTTGGTGACTTCTGGATTCATTTGTGGTTTTCTCCAATGGAGCCTGCAAGACGCAGGCAAGTAAATTCTAGGTGGCGTCTACCATAGCCCATTGCAATACCCACGCATGATCCCGTACTTTTTGGTTTGGATTCTTTTACCCCCGCGTGGGTAGCCCGAAGGCGGGGTGCAGGGTATGCTCTCTAAGTCACTTTATTGTTCACGCGCCCGGATGCGCCACATGGCTGGTGCTCCGTTCGGGCATCGTTCACCCTTTGGGCACGTGCCGTTTCGGCATGCCGTCCTACAGATCACCCTAGCAAATCATGAAGACCAGCGCCGTTCTCGAACTCTCCGACATCAAGAAGATTGCCGCCGCCGCCGAGGCCGAAGCCCTCAAGAACAACTGGAACGTGGCAATCGCCATCGTGGACAACGGTGGTCACCTGCTGTGGTTCCAGCGTCTGGATGGCGCTGCGCCCGTGTCGGCCCACATCGCGCCTTCGAAGGCCCGTACTGCCGCTCTGGGCTGCCGCGAAAGCCGCCTGTACGAAGAGATGATCAACGGTGGCCGTGCCTCGTTCCTGAGCGCGCCGACCATCGACGGTCTGCTCGAAGGCGGCGTGCCGATCATGAAGGACGGCCTGTGCCTGGGCGCTGTCGGCGTGAGCGGCGTGAAGTCCACCGAAGACGCTCAGATCGCCAAGGCCGGCATCGCCGCCCTGGGTCTGTAATCCGGGCCTGCAAGCCCAAAAAGCTTCGGTATGCAGACCACTGGTCTGCATGCATGGAGGAGACAAACCAAAAGAAAAAACCGGCCACGGATCGCTCCGTGGCCGGTTTTTCATTGGGAAGAAGCGTGGCAGTCAACCTCTGTGCGTAAGGACTGCGGCCCATCGTGGGGTCAATGCTTTTGTGGAAAAAAGCGCCTGGCTAATGGAGCGGACTCGGTGGCTGGCAAATACGACCTTCGGACCGGAGTTAGGTCCTGGAGTCGCCCCACGATGAAACTTCGAAAATTCTGGAGAGCAGGGCGTTGCTTTATTTGGTGAGAATCAGCTTGCCCAGCTTGGTGGCCTGCAGACGGTACAGCACGCCGTTGTGGGCGATGGTCACAACCTTCTGGCCTTGCAGCAGATTGCGGCTGTCCACCGATGCGTTCTCGGCCACATGGCTCATGGTTTGCGAGGCGCTGGAGGCCACACGGCGCGATTCACGCTGCCCAGCAAAAGCTGCGTTGACAGAGCCAAGCATGGCGTTACCTGTGGAAGCGGTGAATGTGGCGGACATCGGTTGGTTCTCCGTTGTGTTTGCGATGTATGAATGATAACCGTTCTCATTTATCCGTCAAGCGAAATTCCACAAATAATTTGAGAAATTTTGTGTCGCTTGTTTTTCGCTGTTGACCGGAGCCGGTGGTCGGGGATTTTGGCCCGTATGCCGAGTGCATTCGAAGCGGAGTAACGTGGTGGTTCTGGATCGTTGGGACTCATGGGCTGTCCAACGTCTGCCATGGCATTTTCTTTGTTTCAGGAGTTTCCATGACCGAGCGTGTCAATCTTTCCAAGGCATCGCCGCAGTTGTACAAGACCGTGGCCGAGATGGACCAACTGGCTGTTCAGGCGGCGCATGACGCGGGTTGGAGCGATGGCTTTGCCCATCTGCTCAAGCTGCGGGCTTCGCAAATCAACCAGTGCGCATTCTGTGTTCGCATGCATGCGCGGGATGCGGCGGCGGTCGGCGAGTCGGCAGATCGCCTGAGTGTGTTGCCTGCCTGGCGCGAGTCCGGATATTTCAGCGACAAGGAGCGCGCTGCGCTGGCGCTCATGGAGGCGGTGACGCTGGTGTCGCAAGGGCAGGTGCCGGACGATGTCTACGACGCTGCGAGCGCAGTGCTCGATCCGGCGGAAATCGCTAGCGTCGAATGGCTGGCCATCGTGATCAACGCGTGGAATCGAATCGCCATCTCCAGCCGATATCCGGTCAGGCCCTGAGTCAGCCAGAAGTGCAAACGCCCGGTGCAGGACCGGGCGTTTGGGGCGAGCGCGTCAACGAGTGACTTACTTGGCGGGATCGGTCACGAAACCAATCTTCTTGACGCCAGCGCGCTGCGCAGCCGACATGGCCAGCGCCACGCGCTCATAGCGCACGTCTTTGTCGCCACGGATATGCAGGTCGGGTTGCGGCTCCTTGAGGGCTTCCGCTGCCAGACGGGGCTCCAGCTCTTCGTCGGTGATGTCCAGCTCGTTCCAGTGGAATTTGCCATCGGCAGTGACCGACAGGCGGATGGTTTCCGGCTTGAGAACTTCCTCCGTGTTGGAGGCTCGCGGCAGGTCCACCGGAACAGCGTGTTTGATCACCGGCACGGTGATGATGAAGATGATGAGCAGAACCAGCATGACGTCCACGAGCGGAGTCATGTTGATTTCGTTCATCACTTCATCGGATTCGTCCTGTGTGCCAAAAGCCATGGCGGATTACCCCTTCTTGATCGGCAGCACCTTGCCGGTTTCGCCGTGTGAGGAGACACGGGCACCGGTCACGAAGTAGGCGTGCAGATCGTGTGCAAAGCTGTTGAGGCCGTTCAGGATCGACTTGTTGCCGCGCACCAGGGCGTTGTAGCCCAGCACGGCGGGAATGGCCACGGCCAGACCCAGAGCCGTCATGATCAGCGCCTCGCCGATGGGACCGGCCACCTTGTCGATGGTGGACTGGCCGGAAGTGCCGATCGCCACCAGTGCGTGGTAGATGCCCCAGACGGTGCCGAACAGGCCGATGAACGGAGCGGTGGAACCCACGGAAGCCAGAATCGCCAGACCCGATTGCAGGCGGGCGGTGAATTCGTCGATGCAGTTGCGCAGGCAACGCGTGACCCAGTCGCTCACGTCCAGCGAGTCGTGCAGATGGGCTTGCGTATTGCGGTGGTGAGCCGTCGCCTCGCGGCCTTCGAGGGCCAGAATGCGGAAGGGGTTGCTCGGATCGGTGCCCAGCTTGGTCATGCCGGCGGCGAAGTCTTCGCTGTGCCAGAAGTCGCGGGCCACTTTGGCGTCCTTCTTGAAGCGCCAGATGTCGAGCGCCTTGACGATGATGACGATCCACGATGCCAGCGACATGGCCAGCAACAGAACAGCGACGAACCGGGTGACGAAGTCACCTTGTATCCAGACATTGGCAATGCCAAATTGGGAATTCATGAGGAACAGCTCCTGCGAAACGAAATTTATTGTTGAAGAACGAAATTGACGGGCACCAGATATTCCATCGCCTCTGCAACGCCATTGCGTTTGCCCGGCACGAATTTCCAGCGCTTGACGGTGTCGATGGCGGCATTGTCCAGACGCTCGAAGCCGCTCGATTTGGCGAGTTCCACGCGCTCAGGCAGGCCTTGCGCACTGATCAGCACACGCAGCGTGACCTTGCCTTGCTCGCCCAGACGTCGGCTGACGGCAGGGAAGGCGGGCGATGGATTGTTCAGATAGGCGGCATTGCTCGAAGGCAGCTCGATCTTGGGCGCGGCCGGAGCTGCTGGCGCGGCGGGAGCCGGGCTTGGAGCAGGTGCCGGAGGCGCTGGAGGAGCGGGCGGTGCCGGTGGGGCAGGAGGCACGGGGTCCACGGCGCCAGTGGGCGCATTGGGCGAGGGTGCTGGATCCTTGATCGCCGCGGGCAAGGGTGCCTTGGGCTTGGGCGGTGTAGGCGCGGGCTTTGGAGGCGTCGGCTCGGGTTTGGGTGGTGGCGGCTTGGGAACCGGTGGCGCTGGTGGTGTGGGTGCAGCGGGCGGCGCAGCCGTGATGAACTCACTGATCAGTTGCACTGGGGTGATGACTTCCGGCGGCTTATGGTTGCCCATGCCCGCCTGAATGGCCCACAGCGCAGCAACGTGAAGCGCCAAAACGGAACCGACCACCACCGTATTGCGACCGGAAAGCGCTGTGGTGTCTATTTGATCAATCTGGGACATAGAAAAGGCGGCCAACAGGCGCTTTGGGAATCCTCAAGCGCTGTCAGCGGCCGGATATTCGAAAGAATGTTGATTATTTGCGCAGAACCCACCAAACCGAGCCCACGACAAGAATCAAACTGCCTGCGATTGTCGAGATGAATTCCATGCTTTGCTCTCTGTAATGGAGTTGGCAAGCTGGATCATCTTCGGCGCAGTCTCGTTGTGCAGGGCCGCCACGGGGCCGGACGCGCAACACTGGGACACCACATCACGGGCGCACTGCTCGCAGCGGCCGCATTGGGTGGCGACTCCCAGTTCGAATTGAATTTCGTCGAAGCTCATGCCTGCGTGCGCATGGCGTGCGATTTCGCGGTCGGAGACTCGGCGGCAAACACAGACGATCATGATGCAAAGAGGCCTAGCTGGCTTGTTGAAGAAACGTGTTGAGGCTGATTATAAATGCGAATTTCTCGCATTCGCAATATTTATCACCTTCATGTTGTGTAACTATTGCGCAATGTCTCGTGAATTCAAGGGCTGGAGCCAGTGTCCGGGCGAAAAAAAACCGACGGGCCATGAGCCGGTCGGTTCTTTTCGAGATGGCGTCAACCCTGAAGGTTGCCGCAATCTTCGGGTGCTTACTTGACGTGCTTGCCGATCAGGCCAGCCATCTCGAACATCGAGACTTGTGGCTTGCCGAACACTTCCTTGAGCTTGGCGTCGGCGTTGATCATGCGCTTGTTGGCAGCATCTTGCAGATTGTGGGCCTTGATGTAGGTCCACAGCTTGCTGATGATCTCCGTACGGGGCAGCGGAGCCGAGCCAACGACTGCAGCCAGAGCGGGGCTGGGAGTCAGAGGCTTCATGAATGCCGCGTTGGGTGTGCGCTTCTTAGCGGGTGCTGCCTTGTCGGTGGACTTGGATGCAGTTGCCATGTTGGATATCCCTTGTTCGAGAAATAGTGAAAAGACTCACCAGCGAACACCTGCTGCTCCACTGGCTGAGGCGATGCTAATGGGAAAAAATGGGGTTTCCAAGGCGGGGAAACGATTTTTTGCCTTCATTTGTTTCCGCTGGTTTTGATAGTCAGATACTTGTCCGCAGGGTTTGCGGCCTCTGGGGCGTACGCCTTGCACCGCACAAGCGGCGTCGGCAGAGACTATGAATACGAGGGGCCTCTTCATGCGCCAGAGTGAACTCACTGAAGGTATCACTCTCAAAGTGATGCGCAAGATACTGATTTATAGGCATTTGTGAATCAGTGGGCTACAGAAGGTGCGTGCAGCGTTTCGCATGGGCTTTGCGCGGTTTCTCCTCTGAAGGTGCGCGGGGTGCATGGCCCGTTCGAGAGGGGGATTCGGGAGCATCACTCTGAAAGCGGCTTCTGATGGATGGCTCTAATTAACCATTGGTTACAAACCCTGCGGAGGAGTTGTCGCGGAAAAGGCGGTTTCAGAGGGGATTGACGTGGTTTTCCTCTCGGAGGTTCCTCTGGCTAACTGGCTAACTGGCTAACTGGCTAGCGGGTCTCCAGGACGGGTGCACTGGGTCGTGATGTGTCGGCTGAATGCAAGTTTGCTCGGGCATGCTGTGCGCCTTGTGCGGTGCTCCAATGGCGAGAGATTCATGGCACAGTGATGAATTCATTCTCGTCTGTTCATTCCCCTCACCAATCAACCGATCAACCGATCAACCCATCAGAAGGAAGCAAGACAAATGACATCTACCCAAGCCCAGATCATCAGCACCTGCGACCTCTGCGATGCGCATCTCAGGGACGACACGGGCGCGTTTCGCGTGCTCCCGCCGGTGTTTCAGGACTTTGGCGGCAAGCCTGCCTTTGCCGGACCGATCGCCACGGTGAAGTGCTTCGAGGACAACTCCGGCGTGAAAGCCGCAGTCGAAACGCCTGGCAATGGCCGCGTGCTGGTTGTGGATGGCGGCGGTTCGGTGCGCCGTGCGCTGGTCGGCGGCAATGTGGCGGCGACGGCGGCCAAGAACGGCTGGGCGGGCATCGTGGTCTACGGTGCGGTGCGCGACATTGCCGAACTGCGTGAGACGCCGCTGGGCATTCGCGCACTGGCGCTCATGCCGCTGCCGACGGAAAAACGCGGCGAAGGTCAGTCGGATGTGACCGTGCTGATCTCCGGCGTCTGGGTGCGTCCCGGTGAGTGGCTGTATGCGGATGCCGACGGCATCGTGATCGGTGCCAAGCAGCTCTGATCGGCGTATCTATTGGTGGCTCAGTGATGCTGGGCTGCTGCTGCGGCGTTTCTCGAGGGCAGCGTTGCCAGCACCACGCTGGCCAGCGCGATGCCGAAGGCGATCAACTGCAACTGGGTGAAGTGCTCGCCCAGCACCAGCACGCCAAACAGTGCAGCGCTTACCGGCAGCAGCACGGTGAAGACGCCTCCCTGCGCAGCGGGAACGACCTTGAGCCCGGTCATCCACAGCCAGACCGTCCACATGCAGGCGGCAAGGGCGTAGAACAGCAGCAGCAACCAGATCTTGCCCGGCACGGCGGCAAAGTCGAAATGCCACGCGAAGTACAGGCCGAACGGGGTGGTCAGCGTGAATCCCCATAGGTTGATCAGCGAGGTGATGCGCTTGGGCCCCAGAGCGCCAGTCAGCTTCTTTCCAATCACCGAATAGGCGGCCTCGCAGAGCGACGCGGCCACCAGCAGCGTGTAGCCCAGCCATTCGAGGTGGTTTTTGCCCGTGGCATTACCGTCCATTTCAGAGTGTGCAGACTTGGCGAAGGAAAACAGCGCAATGCCCAGTACGGCGCACACCACGGCGATCCAGGTGCGGGTGGCAATGTGTTCGCGCAGAAACAGCCAGCTCATTACGGCCACGCAGGCGGGGATGGACGCCATGATCACGCCCGCCGAAGTGGCGCTGGTCAGGCTCACGCCGGAAATCATGCAGATGGTGAACAGGAAATTGCCGAAGAGCGATTGAAGAAACAGCAGCCAGCGCGTCTGCCGGGTCATTGCAGGCTCATCAGGCCCTTTGCGCAGCCAATGCGGCATGGCGATCACGCCGATGCCGAAACGCAGCCACGCCAGAAGAAAGATCGGAAAGGTGGCCGCCAGTGGTTTTGACAGCGCGACGTAACTTCCGACGAGCATCATGCTCAAAGCCAGACACGAGTAGGCAACGGGGCGGCTGATCATGGGTGTGTGGAGGGTCTGAAAAGGCGGGCAAACGCGCGCAAGAGTCGATGGAGTGTTGCGCCTCGGCATCATGCCTGAAAGCGGGGGAGGGAAGAAACGGGCGTTGCGACGGCAGGGAGCAGCAGCGCCGGAATTTTTGGGCTGCGTTTTTCACGATGCAAAGTCATCATGCCGTAATATGAAACGTGAAAATGTTGCGGTGCCGCATTTTTTCTCAATACAAGAAACGTGATTCCGCATACAGAAATTAAGAATGCAAGTGGTTGATTTTCAATGAATAAAAATATCTCTTATATAAGACATAAGATTGAATTCAACTCTTATACAAGACTTAAAGTTATCTCCAACGGCAAAGCAAATTCCCCACTGAGCTATGCCACTGTTTTAGCAAACCTTTCTTTCCTTTCAGGAGAATTTTCATGTCCAAGCTGACCAATCAACTGAGCCGCGAACAGCAAATTGCCGCCCTCGAAAAGGACTGGGCGCAAAACCCCCGTTGGAAGGGCGTGAAGCGCAACTACTCCGCCGCTGACGTGGTGCGTCTGCGCGGCAGCCTGCAGCCAGAAAACACACTGGCACAACGCGGCGCTGAAGTGCTGTGGGACAAGATCAACGGCAGCTCCAAGAAGGGCTACGTGAACGCATTCGGTGCGATCTCCGCTGGTCAAGCCATGCAGCAAGCCAAGGCTGGCCTCGAAGCCGTGTACCTGTCGGGCTGGCAAGTGGCTGCCGACGGCAACACCAGCGAAACCATGTACCCCGACCAGTCGCTGTATGCCTACGACTCGGTACCCACCATGGTTCGCCGCATCAACAACACCTTCAAGCGCGCTGACGAAATCCAGTGGGGCCGTGGCATCAACCCGGGCGACAAGGAATTCATCGACTACTTCCTGCCTATCGTGGCTGACGCTGAAGCCGGTTTCGGCGGCGTGCTGAACGCCTTCGAACTGATGAAGAACATGATCGCCGCAGGTGCTGCTGGCGTTCACTTCGAAGACCAACTGGCTGCCGTGAAGAAGTGCGGTCACATGGGTGGCAAGGTGCTGGTGCCTACGCAAGAAGCTTGCGAAAAGCTGAATGCAGCACGTTTCGCTGCTGACGTGATGGGCGTGCCCACCATCGTGCTGGCACGTACCGACGCAGAAGCTGCCAACCTGATCACCAGCGACCACGATGCCAACGACAAGCCTTTCCTGACTGGCGAGCGCACACAAGAAGGTTTCTACCGCGTCAAGAACGGTCTGGAACAAGCCATCAGCCGTGGCGTGGCTTACGCTCCTTACGCTGATCTGGTGTGGTGCGAAACCGGCGTGCCAGACATCGGCTTCGCTCGTGAGTTCGCGCAAGCTGTTCACGCAGCATGCCCAGGCAAGCTGCTGTCGTACAACTGCTCGCCATCGTTCAACTGGAAGAAGAACCTCAACGACAGCCAGATCGCTTCGTTCCAGGAAGACCTGTCCGCTCTGGGCTACAAGTTCCAGTTCATCACGCTGGCCGGTATCCACAGCAACTGGTACAACACCTTCAAGTTCGCCCACGCTTACGCTCGCGGCGAAGGCATGAAGCACTACGTTGAAATGGTGCAAGAGCCAGAATTCGCAGCACGCGATCTGGGCTACACCTTCGTGTCGCACCAGCAAGAAGTGGGCGCAGGTTACTTCGACGACGTGACCACCGTGATTCAGGGCGGTTCTTCCAGCGTGAAGGCCCTGACTGGCTCGACCGAAGAAGAGCAGTTCCACTGATCGATCACTCCTGAATCGACCGCAACACCGCTAGGGTGGCCCGCAAGGGCGTGGCGTTGCGGTTGATCCGGCAAGTGAGGTTCCAGGGAGAAAAGAAAGCCCACGGCGTGTGCCGTGGGCTTTTTCAATGGCGAAATGATGATCGAGGTGGCTGCATAAAGATACAAAAAAGAGGTGTGGCGTCGAATGACGTCGTCACTGCCCTGTCACCATGAGTTCATACGCTCCGTAAGCCCCTCGACGAGGGCCCCCACGGAGAAACAATGAACATACAACATGACTCCCGTCCGCTTGCGAGCGGCGCATTGACTGCATCCTTGATCGCATTGGGTCTTTTGCACGGCTGCGGTGGCTCGGATGTGGATGAGGCGAGTCGCCCGCAGTACATCCAGTCGGCCTTTGTCATGGTCGGTACCAAAAACGAAACGTTGGCTCGCGTCATCACCAACTATGCTCCGCCCGCGATCGATGGTGCTCAGGCAGCGTGCCCCATCATTTCCGTGGACGGTGGTTCTGGGCGCATGACTCTGCGCTCGGCACCTGCCACTGCCGCTTTGCGGCCTACGGCCAGTGATCCGGCGGATTCCAAGCCATCCGTCTTTCCAGTCACTGTGTGCGAACAGACGATTCCTGCAAGTGCCAAATCAGTGAACGTTGCAGGCGTGACCTTGCCGTTGCCCAAGACGGACCCGCAGCGCATCATCGTGTTCGGCGACAGCGGCTGTCGCATGAAAAAGGCGGACAACGCTTGGCAGTCCTGCGGTGACACCACGGCATGGCCGTTTGAAAAAGTAGCCAATGCGGCGGCGGCGCTCAAGCCGGATCTGGTGCTGCATGTGGGCGACTATCACTACCGCGAGAACGCTTGCCCGTCCGACATCGCGGGCTGCAAGGGCAGCCCGTGGGGTTATGGCTGGGATACATGGCGGGCCGATCTGTTCAAACCCGCCGCCAAGCTGCTTGCGGCAGCGCCTTGGGTGATGGTGCGCGGCAATCATGAGGAGTGCGCGCGGGCTGGTCAGGGTTGGTTCCGCTTTCTCGATCCGCAGCCTTTCAGTGCCAATCGTTCCTGCGATCTGGCCATGAACGATGTGACCGCAAATTACAGCGATCCGTACGCAGTCAAGCTCGGTGCCGACACTCAGGTGATCGTGTTCGATTCGGCCAAGAACCCCAAAGTGGCCCTCAAACCGGAAGACACCCAGTTTGCGATCTACCAGAAGCAGTTCCGCCAAGTGGCCGACATCGCTGCAAAATCGGGTCTGGCGAACAACATCTTCACCAATCACCATCCGATTCTGGCATTTGCGCCGATTGCCGGTGCCAAGCCTGCACAAGCCAGCCCCGCGCTGACCTCGGTGATGAGCAGCCTGTATGCGCAAGCGTACTACCCACCTGGCGTGAACTTGGCGCTGCATGGGCATGTGCATAACTTTCAGGCGATCAGCTTCAAGACCGGCCAGACCGCCACGATCGTGAGCGGCACGGCAGGCGACAACCTTGATGTGGCATTACCCGATCCGCTGACAGCGCAATCCGAGCCGGCGCCTGGTGCCGTCATTGACCACATATCGCATCACGCAAGCTTTGGCTTTCTGCTGATGGAGCGTCGCGCAAAACCCTCGACGGGCTGGAGTTTCAAGGCTTACTCGGCGGATGGCAAGTTGCTGGCAACCTGCTTGCAGCAAGGATATGCGCTGAGCTGCGACAAGTCGGGCTTCATTACGCCTTGAGTCCGATGATGAATGTGGTGAAGTGGTTTGGGGCAATGCCTTTGATGGCGTTGTCCGCGTTCGCTGCGCTTGCCCAGCCGATGACGCGCGCTCCCGCGCCGCAGGCGCAAGTCTGGCTGGCGCCTGGTGCAGGTGCAAAGGTGGTGGGGATGATTGCGTCGACACCGCTGGTTGCGGGGCGCTACGATCCCACGATGGCACGTTTTGCGCCCGATCCGAAACTGGTGGAAGTGGGGTGGCAGTTGTTTCACGACACGCGCCTGTCTGATCCCCCGGGGACGTCTTGCGCGAGTTGCCACGACCCCGCACGAGCGTTTGGCCCGGATTTGCAGCGCGGCCTGCGTGCCGGAGAGAAAAGCCCCGGAACAGCACGCGGCAGTCGTGCAGGCCAGTTCAGTCATCGCGCCGCGCCTTCACTGTTGTATGTGCGCTATGTGCCACGTCGCTACTTCTATCAGGATGACGATGCGCTGGTGCCCGCGTTCTTTGGTGGCTTGATGGCCGATGCCAGTGCGGATTCGTTGGCTGAACAGGTCAGGGCGCCGTTGCTCAGCGCGGCGGAAATGAACAATCGCACTTCGGCGCGTCTGCTCGCAAGACTGAAAAAGAACGGTCTGGCGAAGGCGCTTGCGCAAAGCATGGGCGAGCAGGTGGTCAACAATCCCGAAGCGCTGATGGGGGCTGTGGGTGCCGCACTGCAGGCGTATCTGCAATCGGATGAGCTTTCGCCCTTCACATCGCGGTTTGACCGCTTTCTCAAGCAGGAGGCGGCGTTGAGCACCACGGAGTTGCGTGGTCTGGCGATCTTCAAAAATCCGGACAAGGGCAATTGCGCCTCATGTCATACGGTGTCGGAAACTGCAGCACGGCCGGAACGCTCGCTGTTTACCGACTTTGGCTATGAAGCACTGGCGACGCCACGCAACAAGGCGTTGGCTGTCAACCGCGACCCGCGCCATTTCGACAATGGCCTGTGCGAGACCGCAAAAACACTGAAATGGCCGGAGCCTGACCAATGGTGTGGCTATGTGCGCACGCCGGGGCTGCGCAATGTGGCGATCCGTCAGAGTTTCATGCACAACGGTTCGCTCAAGAGCCTGCGCGAGGTCATTGAGTTCTACAACACGCGGGGTACGGATCCCAAGCGCTGGTTTGGAAAAAGCGGGGCGTTTGACGATGTTGCGCCAAGCTATCACGAAAACGTGAACGTCAATTCACCGCCGCTCAATCGCAAGCCGGGAAGCCCGGTGGCGCTCTCGGATGGGGAAACAGATGATCTGGTTGCATTCTTGCGTTCGCTGACAGATGAGCGCTATGTGCTGCTCATGCCGTCAGATGCGCGCAGATGAAGTGCGTTGATTGCGGTCAATCTCAGCGACGCCAGCCGCCGCCGCGCGAATACCAGCCGCCACGCAGCCCACGGTCCCAGCGCTGGGGCTGCCAGCGATAGCCGGGGCGGGCGTGTTCATAGCGGCCGGGCGACCATACATGGCGTCCGCCCGACCAGTTCCAGTTTTCGCCAATCCAGATGGCTCCCGCAAAAGGCGCCACGGGAATCGTCTCCACATAAGGCGCAGGAGGCGCGATGGGTGCATACACCGGCGCGTAGGCCTGCGTTTCCGGGATGTTGCTGTACGGATCGCTGTAGTAGGGCTGGCCGACAGGTGCGACGATGCAGCCGGTCAAGGTGACGGCAGAAAGCGCGGCACCTGCAAGCCAGAGGCGACTGGAAATTTGAAACATTGCAAATCCTCTCAAGTCCCCCATTCGAGGCAAGGGACAGTGCTCATTCAACGAGGGATAGGGGGCAACGGTTGTCAGTCAAGGCTTGCTTTGCGCAGCTTTACGTTCAATTTACAGATGTTGAACTTGCTGTCTGCGCGGGCGGTGGGGCTGGATTTGTTGCGGGATTGAAAGGGGCTGCAGACCACTCGGCGCACTCCGCGCTAAAATGACAGGCATTGCCTCTTCGGAGGTCGGAAATTTCGGGTTGCCTGTGTTGGGCGGCCCTCGTTGACAGGCAGAAAGGCGCCTTCAGGTTATGACACCGCGAACGCAAAGCTCACAGGGATTCATCCCGCTTGCCTGAAGGTGCATGACCGCGCACCTTCGTGTGCAGGTCTGTTTGTCGACAATCCGTTTTTTCAAGTTTGCGCGGCCAGTCCGCGCATTTGTTTTTCAGCGTCGCGACCCACTCGCGAGAATGCACAACAACATGGTTCAAATCACTCTTCCAGATGGTTCCCAGCGTCAGTTTCCCGGTCCGGTGACCGTGGCTGAGGTGGCGCAGTCGATCGGCTCGGGTCTGGCCAAGGCCGCACTCGGCGGCAAGGTGGATGGCAAGGCGGTCGATACGAGCTTTTCCATCGACAAGGACGCGGCGCTCTCGATCATCACGGCCAAGGATGCCGATGGTCTCGATCTGATTCGTCACTCGACCGCTCACTTGCTGGCGTATGCAGTCAAGGAGCTGTTCCCTGATGCGCAAGTGACCATCGGCCCGGTGATCGAAAACGGTTTCTACTACGACTTCAGCTACAAGCGTCCCTTCACGCCGGAAGATCTGACGGCCATCGAAAAGAAGATGACCGAACTCGCCAACAAGGACGAGCAGGTCACCCGCCGCGTGCTTCCGCGCGACGAAGCCGTGGCGTATTTCAAGAGCCTGGGTGAAAACTACAAGGCCGAGATCATCGCCAGCATTCCGTCGAACGAAGACGTGAGCCTGTACCGCGAAGGCAACTTCGAGGATCTGTGCCGTGGCCCGCACGTGCCCAGCACCGGCAAGCTCAAGCACTTCAAGCTGATGAAGGTGGCAGGTGCCTACTGGCGCGGCGACCACCGCAACGAGATGTTGCAGCGCATCTACGGTACCGCCTGGGCGACCAAGGATGAGTTGGCCGGCTATCTGCACATGCTGGAAGAGGCGGAAAAGCGCGACCACCGCAAGCTCGGTCGCGAACTTGACCTGTTCCACATCGACGAGCACTCGCCAGGCATGGTGTTCTGGCACCCCAAGGGCTGGACTGTCTGGCAGCAAGTCGAGCAGTACATGCGCAAGGTGTATGTCGACAACGGCTACCAGGAAGTCAAGGCGCCTCAGTTACTGGACAAGTCGCTGTGGGAAAAGACCGGCCACTGGGACAAGTACCGCGAGAACATGTTCGTCACCGAGTCGGAAAAGCGCGATTTCGCCCTGAAGCCGATGAACTGCCCCGGTCACATCCTGATCTACAAGCAGGGCATCAAGAGCTATCGCGACTTGCCGCTGCGGTTCGGCGAGTTCGGCAACTGCCATCGCAACGAGCCCACCGGCAGCCTGCACGGCATCATGCGTGTGCGCGGCTTCACGCAGGATGATGGTCACATCTTCTGCATGCCCGACCAGATCCAGGGCGAAGTGACTGCGTTCACCTCGCTGCTGCAGAAGGTCTACAAGGACTTCGGCTTCACCGAAATCCTGTATCGCCTCTCCACGCGCCCTGAAAAGCGCATCGGCACCGAAGAAAGCTGGGACAAGGCCGAGGCCGCTCTGGCCGACGGTCTGCGTGCGTCCGGCTGTGAGTTTGAATACCTGCCGGGTGAAGGGGCTTTCTACGGTCCGAAGATCGAGTACACGCTCAAGGACGCGCTGGGCCGTGAGTGGCAGTGCGGCACGATTCAGGTCGATCCGAACCTGCCCGAGCGTCTGGACGCCGAGTTCGTGGGCGAAGATGGCGAGCGTCATCGCCCCATCATGCTGCACCGCGCGATCGTGGGTAGCCTTGAGCGTTTCATTGGTATTCTGATCGAGCAACATGCTGGCGCGCTGCCCGTTTGGCTGGCTCCTGTGCAGGTCGCAGTGCTCAATATCACCGATTCTCAGGCGGATTACTGTGGCGAAATCGCTGCAAAGCTCAGAAAAGCATTGCCGAATCAAGACCTTAGGGTGGTGACTGATCTGCGCAACGAGAAGATTACGTATAAAATACGCGAGCATGCTATGCAGAAACTGCCCTACATCCTCGTCGCGGGCGACAAGGAGAAGGCTGCAGGGGCTGTCGCAGTCCGCGCCCGGGGTAACAAAGACCTCGGCGTAATGTCAGTTGACGCGTTTGTCGACCTGATTGCACAGGACATTGCTTCCAAAGTCTGATTTTTGAATCTGAAAACGCTTTGGTGCGCGCTATGTGCATCCATGCCACGTTGTTGTGGCGTTTTATTTGAAGGTGAGAACCATCGCTACCGAATTTCGTGATCGTCGTCAGCGCGAGGAGCGTAAGCACCGCCTGAACCGTGAAATCACAGCGCCAGAAGTACGTCTTTCTGGTCCTGAAAATGAACCCATCGGCATCGTGTCGATTCAGCAGGCCTTGGCCATGGCTGGCGACATGGATGTGGATCTGGTTGAAATTGCCGCCACGGCCAACCCACCGGTTTGCCGCCTGATGGACTACGGCAAGTTCAAATATCAGGAACAGAAGAAGGCTGCCGAAGCCAAGGCCAAGCAGACGGTCATCGAGATCAAGGAAGTCAAATTCCGCCCCGGTACCGATGATGGTGACTACAACATCAAGCTGCGCAACATTCGCCGCTTCTTGGCTGATGGCGACAAGGTGAAAGTCACGCTGCGTTTCCGCGGTCGTGAAATCACCCACCAGGATCTCGGTCTGGCTTTGCTGAACCGCCTGCGTGACGAGCTCGCTGACAGCATCCTCGTCGAGCAGTTCCCCAAGCTGGAAGGCCGCCAGATGATCATGATGATCGCTCCGGCCCGCAAGAAGCCAGCGGCTGGTGGCAAGGTGGAAAGCGGCGCTCCGGCAACGGGGCAGGCAGCCTGATCAAGTTGCCAAGGATTTGCGAGGGTGCGCTGGGCAACCGGTGCACCTTTGCAATAGACAGTGCGCAAGTGCTGTCGCACGGAGGGACTTCGGTTCATCCGTTCAAGAAGTGTCTCGGGGCCTACAAGGGTGCGCACAGCAGCGCAAACGCCTCACGAGCACAACTAACAGGAGCATTCACATGCCCAAAATGAAGACCAAAAGCAGCGCGAAGAAGCGTTTTCGCGTTCGTCCGGGTGGTACCGTCAAGCGCGGTCAAGCCTTCAAGCGTCACATCTTGACCAAGAAGACCACCAAGAACAAGCGTCACCTGCGTGGTGCGACTGCTGTGCATGAGACCAACATGGGCTCGATCGCACAAATGTTGCCCGGCATGGGCCTTTAATTCACTGACGAACTAGGAGAAAACATATGCCTCGCGTCAAACGTGGTGTAACGGCTCGCGCCCGCCATAAAAAAGTTCTGGCCCTGTCCAAGGGTTTCCGCGGTCGTCGCGGCAATGTCTTCCGCGTCGCCAAGCAGGCGGTGATGAAGGCTGGGCAATATGCCTACCGTGACCGTCGTACCAAGAAGCGCGTGTTCCGCCAATTGTGGATCGCCCGTATCAACGCCGCTGCACGCGAACTGGGTCTGACATACAGCCAATTCGCCAACGGCCTGAAGAAGGCTTCCATCGAAATCGACCGCAAGATGCTGGCCGATATCGCGGTGCACGACAAGGCTGCCTTCGGCAGCATCGTGGAACAAGTCAAGGCCAAGCTGGCTGCTTGAGTTCCGCGATAGGCATGCGGCCGCAAGGCTGCGTGTCTGCGCACAAACAGCAAGGGCTAGGGCTTGAAAAGGCACTAGCCCTTGTTTATTTTGAAAATCGAAAAGCTCTCGGTGTGCTGACCCTTGCGTGACTCGATCTGTCGTCGAGCGAGTGCGCAAAGGTCAGAACACTAGGTGATAAAAGAAGTCGATATGAACGAGTTGGATTCTCTGGTCGAAAGCGCGCAGCAACTGTTCGCGCAGGCACAAACCCCCAATGATCTGGAAAATGCCAAGGCGCAGTTTCTGGGCAAATCGGGCAAGGTGACTGAGCTCATGAAGGGCATGGCTCAGCTTTCCGTCGAAGAGAAAAAGTCGCGCGGCGCGGCCATCAATCTGGCCAAGCAGGCCATCGAAGCGGCGCTGACCGCGCGTCGTCAGGCGCTGGCCGATGCCGAGCTGGAAGCCCATCTGAAGGCCGAAGTGCTGGATGTGACCCTGCCGGGCCGTGTTCGCGGCGTAGGTGGCCTGCATCCCGTCTCGCGCACGCTCGAGCGCATCGAAGGCATCTTCGGCTCCATGGGCTTCGATGTGGCCGAAGGCCCGGAAATCGAATCCGACTGGTTCAACTTCACCGCGCTCAACACGCCGGAAGATCATCCAGCGCGTTCCATGCATGACACCTTCTACGTCGAAGGCGGCACGGCCCACGCGCCCAACCTGCTGCGCACGCACACCAGCCCCATGCAGGTGCGCCACGCCGTGCAGCACGTCAAGAAGTACCGCAGCCTGATCGACGCCGGTCATCCCATGCCCGAAATCCGCGTGATCGCGCCGGGCCGCACCTATCGCGTGGACTCCGATGCGACGCACTCGCCCATGTTCCACCAGTGCGAAGGCCTGTGGATCGGCGAGAACGTGAGCTTCAAGGACCTGAAGGTCGTGTTCACCGACTTCTGCAAAACCTTCTTCGAGCAGGAAGATCTGGTGCTGCGGTTCCGTCCGAGCTTCTTCCCGTTCACCGAGCCTTCGGCCGAAATCGACATCCAGTTCCAGAGTGGCCCGCTTGCCGGCCGTTGGCTGGAAGTGGCTGGCTCGGGTCAGGTGCACCCCAACGTGGTGCGCAACATGGGCCTCGATCCCGAGAAGTTCATCGGCTTTGCCTTCGGCATGGGGCCGGACCGTCTGACGATGCTGCGTTACGGCGTGAACGACCTGCGTCTGTTCTTCGACGGCGATATCCGTTTCCTGTCGCAATTCCAGTAAGCCGTAAACAGCAAGCATCGAACACAAGCCGTTTGTTCACCAACCGAGAAGCCTGCAGCCCAAAGCAACAAACACAAGCTACAGGCCGATCAACGCCAGAGAGATTTAACAAGCCATGCAATTCCCAGAATCCTGGTTGCGCGAATTCTGCAACCCTCAACTCACAACCCAGCAGCTGGCCGACACGCTGACCATGGCCGGTCTCGAAGTCGAGGAACTGGACCCCGTCGCGCCTCCGTTCACCGGCATCGTCGTCGGCGAGATCAAGGAAGCCGTGCAGCATCCTGACGCCGACCGCCTGCGTGTCTGCAAGGTGGACATCGGTGCGGCCGAGCTGCTGAACATCGTCTGCGGTGCTCCGAATGCGCGCGTCGGCATCAAGGTGCCATGCGCTACCGTGGGTGCTGAACTGCCACCTGGCGAAGATGGCAAGCCCTTCAAGATCAAGATCGGCAAGCTGCGCGGTGTGGAAAGCTACGGCATGCTGTGCTCGGCCAAGGAACTCAAGCTTGCCGACGATCATGGCGGTCTGCTGGAGCTGCCGCTGGATGCGCCGCTCGGCCAGAACATCCGCGAGTATCTGAACCTCGACGACACGCTGTTCACGCTCAAGCTCACGCCCAATCTCGCGCACAACCTGTCGGTCTACGGCATTGCGCGCGAAGTGTCGGCGCTGACCGGCGCTCCGCTCAAGGCGCTGTCGTTCCCTGCAGCTGCTGTCGGCACACAGGACAAGCTGGCCGTGAAGATCGAAGCCACCGACCTGTGCGGTCGCTTCTCCGGTCGCATCCTGCGCAACGTGAACACCCAGGCGAAGACGCCGCAGTGGATGGTCGATCGCCTCGCGCGTTGCGGTCAGCGCAGCGTGTCGCCGCTGGTCGACATCTCGAACTATGTGATGTTCGAGCTGGGCCGTCCTTCGCACATCTTCGATCTGGACAAGATCCACGGCGCGCTGCAAGTGCGCTGGGGCAAGGTGGGTGAACAGCTCAAGCTGCTCAACGGCAACACCATCACCATCGACGACTTCCTGAAGGTCGGCGTGATCGCCGACGACCAGCAGGTCGAATCGCTCGCTGGCATCATGGGTGGCGATGCGACCGCCGTGTCCGACGACACCAAGAACATCTACATCGAAGCCGCTTTCTGGTGGCCCAAGGCGGTGGCCGGTCGTTCGCGCCACTTCAACTTCTCGACCGATGCAGGCCATCGTTTCGAGCGCGGTGTCGATCCGGAAAACACCGTCGAGCACATCGAACGCATCACCCAACTGGTGCTGGAAATCTGCGGCACGTCCGACACCATCTGCGGCGTGATGGACGACCAGAAGCCCAACATGCCCGAGCCCAAGAAGGTCACGCTGCGCGTGGCGCGCGCGGTCAAGGTCATCGGCATGCCGCTCACGCAGCAACAGTGCTACGACGCGCTCACCGGTCTGGGTCTGCCGACAGAGCAGGGCGACGGCACGCTCACCGTGACCGCGCCTTCGTTCCGCTTCGACATCAACATCGAAGAAGACTTGATCGAAGAAGTCGCGCGCATGATCGGCTACGAAAACCTGCCGACCACCAAGCCGCTTGCTCCGATCAGCCCCAAGCTGCGCGCCGAAAACCGTCGCGGTCAGTTCGATGTGAGCCATGCGCTGGCCGGTCTCGGCTACCAGGAAACCATCAACTTCAGCTTCGTTGAAGAAAAGTGGGAAAACGAATTGGCTGGCAACGCCAACCCAATCAAGCTGCTCAACCCCATCGCCAGCCATCTGAGCGTGATGCGCTCGTCGCTCATCGGTTCGTTGCTGCAGGTGCTCAAGTTCAACGTGGACCGCAAGGCCAACCGCGTGCGCGTGTTCGAACTCGGCCGCGTGTTCCTGCGTGACGACAGCGTGGTGGAAAGTGACACCACGGTGAAGGGCTTCCGCCAGCCGATGCGCGTGGCGGGCTTGGCGTTTGGCCCTGCTGACCAACTGCAATGGGGTCGCACCGACGCCAAGGCTGATTTCTTCGATGTGAAGGGTGATGTGGAGGCGCTGCTCGCTCCGCTGCAAGCCACGTTCGAGCCCGCCGAGCATCCGGCGATGCACCCCGGCCGTTGCGCTCGCGTGGTGCTGGATGGTCGCGAAATCGGTTTTGTGGGCGAACTGCATCCCAAGTGGCGTCAAAGCCGCGATCTGGCGCATGCGCCCATCCTGTTCGAGCTGGATCTCGACGCCGTGCTGGCCCGCAAGGTGCCGGTGTTCCAGTCTGTCTCAAAACAGCAAGCCGTGGAGCGTGACATTGCCGTGGTCGTCACCGAGAATGTGACCCACGCCGCTGTCATGAACGCCATTCATGCCGGTGCATCCAAGGGTCTGCTGCGCTCCGCTGTGCTGTTCGACGTGTTCCGCCCCAAGGCCGGTTCGGCTGGCGGGCTGGCCGAAGGCGAGAAGAGCCTGGCGATCCGACTCACGCTGGGTTCCGACAGCGCCGCGCTGGCCGATGCGGACATCGAATCCGCCGTGCAAGGCATTCTTCAATCGTTGGCTGACAAAACCGGAGCAAGGTTGCGATGATGATGACGCTCAATGACGACATCGGAATGGGGGAGTTCACGGTCGAAAGCCTGGAGTCCCCGGCGCTGACCAAGGCGCAGCTCGCCGACCTGCTGTTCGAGCAGATCGGCCTGAACAAGCGCGAGTCCAAGGACATGATCGACGCATTTTTCAGCCTCATCGAGCAGAGCCTGATCAATGGCGAAGACGTGAAGCTCTCGAGCTTTGGCAACTTTCAGATTCGCACCAAAGCACCGCGCCCCGGTCGCAACCCGCGTACCGGAGAGTCCATCCCGATCGAGGCGCGTCGTGTGGTGACCTTCCACGCGAGCTCCAAGCTCAAGGACCAGATTCAGGGCGAAGTCAAAGAGGACTGACTGATAAAGCCTGACTAAGATGGTGCGGATGACGCCCCATTCTGGATAGGGCTGTTTCTACTGGAGTAGGCTTGAGAGCTTTTCTCAAGTTTTCATCAAAATTCCATGAGCACAGTGCTGCCACCCATTCCGGCCAAACGTTACTTCACCATTGGTGAGGTGGCCGAGCTGTGCGGTGTCAAACCGCATGTGCTCCGCTATTGGGAGCAGGAGTTCACCCAACTGCGCCCCATGAAGCGTCGCGGAAACCGCCGTTACTACCAGCATCATGAAGTGCTGATGGTGCGCCGCATCCGCGACCTGCTCTACGACCAAGGCTTCACCATCAGCGGTGCGCGCAATCGCCTGCAGGAACTCGCGCACTCAGGCAAAGCCGGCGTCGAGCAACTCGCGGTGGGTGATGCCGGTGCAATGGAGTTCGTGGATGGTGACGAGAGTGACTTCCCGGATGACGATTCGGCCACCAGGGCGGATGCTTCGATTGCGACAGTCGCGCCCTCTGCGAATGCAGCTTCGCATGTCGCGCCGCTCAGCATCCAGGCCGTGCGAAAAGAACTTCAAGAAATTCGCGCTCTTTTATCTTGGGTGTGATTTTTCGCTATATAATTTAATTCTTGTCGGCGTGTAGCGCAGCCTGGTAGCGCACTTGCATGGGGTGCAAGGGGTCGCGAGTTCGAATCCCGCCACGCCGACCATTTTATTTCAATAAAATCAACGGGTTACAGTAGAAATGCTGTAACCCGTTTTTCTTTCTCTGTCTTTGGCTGGATCTGAGGGGTAAACCAAGGGGTAAACCGAAAAATGGCTGGATTACCCTTGGCGAGGATCTGCTCTTGCAGCGGCTGTCCTTCACCTACGGCCCCACCAGCGGCTGTTCTAAGGCGGATAGCTGCCGTTAACTCTCACGTGAGGTTGATTGAAGCCCATGAAGTACCGTCTGAGCCTCCCTCGCCTAAGCGTGGCAAGATAACGCGGCATCAGTTGACAGACTACGTATCTCCGCAGTCTTGATGAGCTTGCGCACGGGTACCTCCAACATTCCTGAGGGCGTCTCGATGAGGTCAGCGTTGGTCATCGAATCTTCTATCGCGGCAATCTGAAGCCTACTTGGATTCGCTCGCGAAAATGAAATTTGTTTTGCGAACTGGGGCGTACCGTGGCGGCGAAGACGCAAGATCATGAAAAAGTGACGCCAATGAACTTCAAGCAGGCGTACATAGTCCTTTTCCCGCCAAGCGCATGTGCCCAACGAAATCCGGACTGCCAAAGAAGTTGACTTCTGGTTTTGAGCCGGAGCGCCCCCTAAGCAGGCCAGAGCCTCGAGCCTGAGAAGTCGCTGTTGCTCGCAGGGCTACCACCGAGACTTTGTCGGCGTGAGGAGCCCCTCAGGGTTCCGCAATATCAGGTCTTCTAAGCTTTTTCGGACCTCGTCCATGGCATCCACCGCCATCGTCGTCGGATTGCCCAGGCGTCGCTTCACAATGCCGATGGATCGCAGCGGACCGTCTGCAATTTCGACCCTATGCAATCGTCTTAACGGTGCTGCGGCGAGATAGGGAAGCACTGCGACACCTAGTCCCTCTTCCACAAACGAGGCCACTGTGCCGAGTTGGTCAAATTGCATCTTGGGCCGGAACTCTACGCCGCGCTGTAGATATGCAGCGCTGATGTAGCGCATTGCCGTGCTGTTGTCCGTCATGGTGATGAGTGGCAAGGAAAGCATTTCATCTAGGGTCACGACAGAGTCCAGCTTTCGCCGCCAACGGCGACCAGCAAGCAGAACGAAACGGTCGCGAACCACCTCCTCATAGTGCAGGTCTGGGTGGGAGGGGGCGACCGAGGCCAGCGCGAAATCCACCTGATAGCGCAATACGTGTTCCACGGCCGTTGTGTTACTGCAGTCAATGATAGTGATGCGGGACGCAGCGTGGCGCGCTTCTAGCGCAGCGCACACTTTAGGGAGGAGCACGCTGGTTAGCGAGGGAAACGCCGCGACGGCCAGATGCCTCGCCTCGCGTTCGGCAGACGATTGCAGTCGCTTAAGGCCTGCCTCGTACTCACCCACCACACTGCGTGCTACGGCGACGAGCTGCGCACCTCCCACGGTCAGGCGAACATGTCGCGTGGTGCGCTCGAACAGTGGAAGTCCCAAGGCCTCCTCTAGATCACGAATTACCTTGCTCAAACTGGGCTGAGTCATGAACAGCTGTTCGGCTGCCTTGCTGAAGTTCAGTGAACTTGCCAAGGTCAAAAACATGCGCAGGTGTCGGGGGGAAACATTCATTCCATCATTCTATAAATTAATAGAAATTTGGAACTTCTCCGATGGATGACTGGTAGCTAGGATCGTCTCTATCCAAGATTCACGGACAACTCATACATGGCTCGCATTCCTTACGCCGACATCCAGACCGATGTTGCGCACGCCTTGGCAGACAAGATCGTCGCCCAGCGCGGCAGCATCCTCCACCTGTACCAGATGCTTCTCCACAGCCCAGCTGTTGCCGAAGGATGGCTCGCATACCTCACCTCGATTCGTCAGAGGTCGAGCTTGAATGGCGGTTTGCGCGAACTGGTCATCATGCGCGTTGCAATGCTGAACAGCGCACCGTACGAGGCCGACCAAC
The DNA here is from genome assembly GCF_011305535.1 of Diaphorobacter sp. HDW4B. GTDB lineage: Bacteria > Pseudomonadota > Gammaproteobacteria > Burkholderiales > Burkholderiaceae_C > Diaphorobacter_A. The sequence continues at coordinate 565,461 of NZ_CP049905.1, read as the reverse complement.
ATGCGCCCATCGCATTGAGTGAAGGTGTGTCGGAAGGAAAACTCGCTGGTTTGGCTGACTGGCCACAGTGCGCGCTATTCGACCCGCTTGAAAGATCGGTTCTCGCCTATGTGGATGTGATGACACAACAAGTACAGGTCGCTGATGAGGTGTTCGCGGCAGTTGCGGTGCACTTCACACCACAGGGACTGGTTGACCTCACGGCCACGATTGCAGCCTATAACATGGTTTCGCGCTTTCTCGAAGCGCTGCAAATTCACTCCCACGACGCACGTTGAACTCACTTAACAATACACAGGAGACAAAACGATGAAAAAGCTCACTCTGCTCGCCTCGCTGCTGCTGCCTTTGGCGGCCCTGGCACAGGGAAATTGGCCAGAGAAGGCCATCACCTTTGTTGTGCCTTTTCCTCCAGGAGGACCGACGGACCTCATGGCCAGACTAATCGCAACGCCCCTGGCGAAGCGGTTAAACGTCCCGGTCATCGTAGAAAACAAGGCTGGCGCAAGCGGCAATATTGGGACCCTGCAGGTCGTTCGAGCCAAGCCTGATGGTTACACCATATTGCTGGCTGCGAGCGGGAATCTTTCGGTCAACCAGTACCTATATAAGAATCTGGGCTTCGACCCAGTCAAGGATTTGACGCCCATTGTCCAAATCTCTAAGTTCCCACTGGTTTTGGAGGTGTCGGAAACGAGCCCGATCAAATCCTTCAAGGACTATGTGGCGTACGCTAAGAATCAGGATAATCGAGTCACATTCGCATCGGCGGGCAATGGCACCCCACAGCACCTCGGAGGAGAGCTGTTCAAGGTCAGCGCCAAGGTTGATATCACGCACATCCCCTACAAAGGCGCCGGGCCCGCAATCGTGGACTTGATGGGCGGCCAGGTCACCAGTATGTTCGACATTCTTGGCAGCTCAATGCAGCATATAAAGTCTGGCAAATTTCGCGCGCTCGCCGTGACAACCAAGAACCGTTCTAAGCAGATACCAAATGTTCCCTCAATTAGCGAACTTGGATATCCGAGTTTTGAATACTACGCGTGGCACGGTATCTCTACGACCACCGGCGCTCCAAAGCCTGTCGTCGACCGACTAAACGCCGAGATTCGTGGAATCTTTCAGGACTCTGCATTCAGGGCGCAATGGCAGGAGATGGGATCAGAAGTCGAGGTGGGAACTCCTGAACAGTTCGGAGATGTCATACGCAGCGAGGCGCGAAAAATGGAAACTCTCATCAAGAGTTTGAATATCCAATTGGACTGACTTCAAGTCCGCAACGCCCTTTCTGCGAGTGCAGATCCTCCATCAGTGCATGGGAGGTGCGCCAGAGAGGCGGTCTTGCCGTCATGGGCAAAGGGTTCCGAGACTTGGTCGTCAAGAGGCGGTGCCGGGCCATGAGGCGGAAGTCACTACAATCTTCTAACTCGTCTAGCAGGGCCTGCCAGTCGGCAGACCATGATTTCTGCTCCTTACTCAATTTCGATGCCGCGATCCTTCACCAGCTTTGACCACTACACGCTCTCGCTGCCGATAAAGGTTGCGAAGTCCTGGCTGCTGCCGCCGCCGAACCCGTTGCTCTGGCTCAAGATCCGATGTTTCACCTCTGGGTGCTCTATCGCTTTGGCGAAGGCTGCCTGCAGCTTCGAAACGATTGCTGGATGTGTGCCATTGGGCGTCACGTAACCCATAGAAACTTGAGCGCTCTGTGGCTACCCAGTACTGCCGCTCATGGGCACGAGCGTAGGAGGTAAGCGATAGGACTGTGCCGAGAAATCAGGAGGCCGTCTTAACTACCGCAATGAACCGCTGATGATTGACCTCGACACTGGCAAGCGCCAAGGTCATTTACGCTATGGCCGAACAGTGCATCCCAACCGCTTGAGCGTCTCGTCGATCCACGGCGCACTGTAGGTACCTGCCGCGATGTCGGCCACCATCTTGGCCTCGATGATCTGCTTACCGTGTGCAGCATCCAGTAATGCTTGGGCCTCCGCATACGGCACACACAGCAAGCCATCGTCGTCGCCGATCACGAGATCACCGGGCTCAATCACCATGCCGTCAATAGCGATAGGCACGTTGATTTCGCCAGGGCCGTCCTTGTAGGGACCGCGGTGCGTGACACCCGCTGCGAACACGGGGAAGTCGCCAGCACGGATCCATGCTGCATCCCGGATCGCGCCATTAATCACGATGCCGCCAAGTTGGCGGTGCATGGCGTCACCCACCATGATCTCGCCAATGAGGGCGTTGGTCAGATCGCCACCCGCATCCACCACGATCACGTCACCTGGGCTGGCCAGTTGAAGTGCCTTGTGGAGCATGAGGTTGTCGCCCGGGCGTGTCTTGATGGTGATCGCAGGGCCGGCCATTCGCCCGCCACTGTGCATGGGGCGCAAGCGGGCGCCGCCGGCGGTCATGCGAGCCATGCAATCGCTGACGTTGGCGACAGGAACCTTGAGATAGCGCTTGGCAAGATCAAGACTAACAGCGCGTTGCCGCTGGAGAATTTGAAGACCGATCATAGTGTTTTGCTTCAGAGTGGATGGGGTGAAGGGGTGAGTGCGGCATTGTCACGGCCGAATGGCCCGTTGCTCCGTCTAGTTTTGGCAAACTGTGTGGCTCAATCGAGGGTGGTGCCAGAGCTCTTGACGATGGGAGCCAAGCGTGCGCGGTCGTTGGCATAGAGCTTGGCCATGTCCTCCGGCGTGCCGGTGATAAGTTCGGCGCCGGAGTCTGCGATCTTCTTGGACGTGTCGGGCGCATTCACCACCTTGTTGATGGCTTCGTTGAGCTGCTTGACGATGGCGTCGGGAGTGCCGGCCGGGGCCATTACGCCCCACATGCTGGCCAGTTCCACGCCCTTGATGCCGGACTCGGTGTAGGTGGGCACATCAGGTAGTAGCTTGGAGCGGCGCGCCGTAGTCACGCCAATGGCGCGCACCTTGCCGGACTGGATGTGCGACAGCAGCGTGGGGATGGAACCCATGTACATGTCGATGCGCCCGCCCAGCAGGTCGGGCATGGCTTGGGCCATGCCGCGAAACGGCACATGCGTGAATTTCACGTTGGAGCTTTTCTGCCAAGCTTCGCTGATGAGGTGCGATATGGTGCCGGTGCCCGGCGTGGCAAAGCTCAAGCGCCCGGGGTCCTTCTTGGCGGCCTGGATGATGTCGTCCAGGGACTTATAGGGGGAATTGGCGTTCACTACCAGCACGGCCGGGCCAGCAGCGACCAAGGCAACGGTGCGCAGGTCCTTGTCAGGGTTGTAGGTGAGCTTGGAGTAAAGCAGCGGGTTGAGCACCACATTGTCCGTCTGCGCCATCACCAAGGTCAGGCCATCGGCCGGGGCCTTCGCCGTCTGATCTAGTGCCAGGTTGCCGCCGGCACCGGGCTTGTTTTCCACCACGATGGCCCAGCCATACGCATCGGTGAGCTTGGTGCTGACCAGCCGGGTCAGGTTGTCGGTACCGCCACCCGCAGGGAACGGCACGATAAACTTGATGGGCCGTTGCGGGTAGTTGCCTTGGGCATGGGCCGGGGTGATTGTCGTGGCAGCAGCCACCAAGATTAGCAGGCCGCCAAGGGCTATGGTGCGTCGAGTCAAGGTCATCATTGCAGGTGTCTCCTGGTTAGTTGTATCAGGTGGCGCTGAGGCGCCGATCAGGGGCGGCTGGCGAGCACGTGGCTGCCCAACCAGGCGATGGCTTCGTCGATGGACGTGCCGGCGAAAGGCTGCGTGGCATGCGCTTGGGCTGTGGCGGCGAAAAGCGCTTTGACAGCGGGCAAAACCACAGGTGCTAGGCCGTTGCGCACCATCTGCTGCTGAGCCTCGGCCACCTCGTTGCGGCGGCGCGCCGAGTGGGGAATATGAGTGCGCACCATGGACTCCATCAGCGTGCGCAGCGGTGTCTCATTAATGTCCTGCAGCACGGCATACAACTGCTCATGCAAGCCCATCTGCTGGGCGGTTACTAGGCATTCCACGGCGAGGGCTTCGGTGCCCTTGGTGTAAATGCTGCGCAGGAGCTTGAGCGAGGCGGCATCGCCCGGCTGTTCGCCCACCACACGAACAGAGCCGCCAAAGGGCAAGAACAATTCCCGTACAAAGCCGGCTTTGCTCCCGGCTACGAGCAGCGGCGTCTTCTTGCCGCCCAGGTTGACTGCGCCGGTGATGGCCACATCTACGAAGTGGACCGCTTTCCTTTGTGCCCCAAGCTGTGCCAGTTCGGCGCATTCGCGCATTTCGCCTGGATCGGCTGTGGTCATGTCTACGTAAAGCACGCCATCCTGCAGGTAGGGCAGACTGGCCTCAAATACCTCACGTGCCACCGTACCGAACACTGCACTCACCACCATGTCTGCTCCAGCCAGCCAAGGACCCGGTGCGGCATGCATCTGCGCACCAACGGCCTGTACCGCGCCGACTACCGCAGCGTTCGGCTGCAGGTCGCACATGCCCACCAGGCAGTGCTCCTGCTCCAGGAAAGCCTGCGTGTAGCAGGCACCCACCATTCCACCACCTAGTATTGCGAACTTCATAAAAGTACAAATTTAAAACATTTTTGTCAGTTTATGGGCATTTGATGTATTTATCGTAGGTATTTCCCCTGGGGAAAATCATATTTGCACTTTATTTGTATTTTCTTGAGAGATGGCATCTTGCGGCCTCTGCACGGCATATGGCCTAAAATCAGTCCACCCATCCACCCCACCCTGGTATAAAAACAGTGCAGAACGTGAAAGACAAGGCATACGAGGTTTTGCGGCAGCGACTCATTGGCGGGCACTACCGCCCAGGCGAGCAGCTCAAGGAAGAACCCATCGCCCGCGACCTGGGATTGAGTCGCACGCCGGTGCGCAATGCGCTGCACCGATTGGTGGAAGACGGTCTTGCCACGGACGGTGCAGGCCAGGGCATTCGCGTTTCGGAGTGGAGCGACTGGGATGTGGAAGAGACCTTCCAACTGCGCATGCTGTTGGAGCCGTACGCGTCCTTTCTAGCGGCCACGCGTGGCGGCGAGGGGCTGGCCGACGAACTGACGGCCAGCAACCAGAGCATGGAGGACGGCATTACCGCGGGCCACGATGGCATTGCCAAGGTGCAGTCCGCCAACCGGGATTTTCACCACGCGCTGATAGAGGCTTCGGGCTCGCCGCGTCTCAAAACCATGCTGGCGACCATGATCGACATGCCGATCATCAAGCGCTCGTTCTACATCTACACCCCCGAGGAGCTGATGCAAAGTCTGCACCACCACCGCGACTTGGTAATCGCCATACGGGCCAAGGATGGCGAGCTGGCTCGCCATGTGATGCAACTGCATCTGCGCATGTCCTATCACCGGTTTATGAAGTACCGGGGCGAGTACCGCAGGGAGATATGATCATGCTTGGTCCTGTTCACGTTACCGAAGCAACTCAAAGATCAAAGCCATCGAGACAAACGCGGCATACATGGCATCCAACTTGTCGTAGCGGGTAAAAACTCGCCGATAGGCCTTGATCCGCCGAAATAACCGTTCAACTTCATTGCGTTGGCGATATTTTTGCTTATCTAGTGGCCTGGGATTCTTGCGTCGTGGATGCGCAGGGACAACCGGGATAAGGTTTCGATCCTCAGCTGCTGCACGCAAGTCATCGCTGTCATAGGCGCTATCCATGAGCAAATACACAGCTAAATCTTGCGCGTCAATCGCCTCGACGAGTTTGCGGCCTTCCGGGCTGTCTCCGGCTTGTCCGGGCGTCAAACTCCAGATCAATGCATCCTTGCAACTGGCTGCGACCACGTGAATCTTGCAGCTCCATCCACCTCGACTCTTGCCTATGGCTTGTGGTCCGTTTTTTTCTGAGCCCCGCAGCCATCAGGGTGAACTTTGACGATGGTGGAGTCCAGGCTCAACGCTTGAACAGCCCACTGGCTAAGTGCTTGTTGCTGCAGATGGTTAAGAACTTCGGCAAGTACGCCGCTATGGGCCCAGCGATACAGCCGCATGTACACGGTGTGCCAGGGCCCGAATCTGCGTGGCAAGGCTCGCCATTTGCACCCGTTGCTGGCCATGTAGGCCAACGCGTTGAGGAACCTGTAGTGGCTGATCAACTTGCTGCCGCGAGGCTTGGGCAGCAGGTGACGGATACGTTTGAACTGAGAGCGGGTGATGTGCATGCAGGCGAGCGATTCTCGCTGCTCTGACATGCACTCAACTATTTAGGTGAACAGGCCCTAATCGAGAGCTACGGCAAAGCATTGTGCAACATGAGCAGAACAAAAACGAGGAAATGCAAACCAGCCAACACTTGCGGTAGCTGTTCGTAATCTCGGCTCAAGCGTGGATAGCAAGCAAACCATCCGAAACGGCGCTCCACAACCCAGCGTCGGGGTAGGAGGGCGTTGTTGCACAAATTCAGTCCTGCAGTGCGGTAGCCTCGCCAGATGAGTGAATCGAGCTGGGGACGCAAGCGCTTCCGCACCACAAACTGGAAAGCGTACAACGCAGCATTGAAGGCCCGAGGTGACTTGGCCATCTGGCTGGTAACTGCGTCTGGGGTTTGTTGGGGTAGCTCGGCCTCAGGCTGATTTATGCAACAAAGCCCTCCTGAATTGCCCCGGGGTGATTCACTCCCGCCGCCAAGAGCGGTCACCATCAAAACGTCAATGTGGACGATCAACGGGTGAGTTCAGCGGGAATCGAAGGCGATCCACTGGAACGCTAGGATAGTCATCATTTCTGTAACTCCGTCCAGACCGCTTCGATGATGACCATGGAAGCGTCATCTGGGTGGCAGGGCTTATGACAGGCAGAATCAACTAGCTTCCGGTTCCCTCTCCGCAGCCCATAGTAGTTTCGAATGCTAGTCCCCCAACCGTGGTGGAACATGATCAAGTCCGACTTTGAAGTATTCTTGACTATTGCTTTGTTCTCCGGCGTCATGCGGCCGACGATATCCTTCACTGCATCCGTAACCGTCAATGGCCAGCGCTCTGGCGGCAAATCCACTTCTTCGGCACGAGCCTGACCGACCAAGACAACCGCAACGGCGGCGATCCAAAGCATTCGCAAAGATTTGCGCGGGATATGAAAGCTAACGTAATGCATCCTGCAAAACCAGCGGAACAAGCTAGATGATGCTGATGTTCTGGGCATGGGATCCTCAGTAAAGTGGCTTGCAGAAATGATAAAGGTAAGCGGCCCGCCGAAGGCGGGTCGGCTTGACCGCCGAGTCACCTACGTTTTTTTGCTTCCCGAAATAAAGAAACTGAAATAAAAGCCAGGCCCATGCAAGCGCCGGGAGAGACTAGGAATGCAAGAACCAACCAAGCACATGCTGATAGTGCAGCGAATGTTCGTAGCTGGGTAGCAGTGTAGTTGCGATCCTTAGAGGTCACTGCTGCAATCAGCCAAGCAAACAGCGCCGCTGGCCAAGCGAACCATAAATTCGATGAAAAGTTCCGTAGTCCCGGAATTGGGTTCACGTCTATTTCAGATATGGAGCCCCACGCTGCAGCGAACAGCAGCATTGCGGCAGTAAGCCAAGCGAGGAATATTTCCTCGCGTGAAAGGTAAGAACCCATATTGAGTCAGGTCAGTGAGTTTTCTATCACTATAGCTTCTAGCTACTTCAGCTCAATGCACTTCTATGCGCTTGCATAGTTCGTGTAGGCGGCGTGCCACGGTCTACAAGCAAGGATGCAAGGGGGGCTGCTTCCTGTAGATTCTGTGAATGTCACTTGTGAGTCGAAGTACGACTTTCATCGCCAGCGTCAGGAAAGCGAAACTGACCATGGAACCGAGCCGTTCGGTAGAGTTCGTCACAACCGAGCGCCACTGCATTGATTTGCATGACGAAAGCGGAGATCGAGTCGAAAACAGTAGCGACCGTTCGGCGTCAAGTTCGGAAAGGGTGCAGGACAGACGCGGAAAACTGAAAAAATTCCTTGTAAATCTTCAACTTGCGGCATAAATGCGAATTATTCCGTTGTATTGAAAATCCGTGTGTCCGTGGTTCGATTCCGCGCCAGGCCACCAGAATCCTTCAGAAGCCCGTTCAAGAAATTGGACGGGCTTTTGTCGTTCTGGCTTCCAACAAAGTAGCTTGTCCGAGCTTCAGACGAACTCACTCAGCCACTGGATCAGCTTTTTGTCTCTCTGCGGCTTGTCACGCCTTCAAGTGCCAGCAATAGTCGCGCGCATTGATCGTCTTCACAGTACAGGTAGGCGAGGGACACATCCAGTGTCGCAATGCCTCATGCTGACAAGTAGGACTCCAGACTACGTCAATGGCCGTTCAGTAAGTGATTCGCGATAGTCCCCGTGGAAACCAAAATCTGGTGCCAAAGTCACTTCAAAGTGCCAAGATGTATCGAACACAGGAAGGCGAGGGTTGGCAAACTAATGAGCGTTGCCGTTTGCGTCTATGGCCCACCAATGAGCGTGAAGAGGGGCTCTGTGCCAGTCTACCTTTGAGTACCCTGTAGGTTTGCCAGAGTTGCCGCAGCAGGCCCAGTGAAAAGCCGCCGTTTGAGGTGTCGTGCAAGCTGCGTGGCCAATTGACTGTGTCTTTCCAAGCATCGATTCCTCCTTCCCCTGAAACGAAGCCAAAGGATTTGATGCAATGTTGCGTCTTTTTGTAAAAAATCCATCCCTTGCTCTAGGGATATAGTTCACGTTATTTAAGATGTAAAAACTGTAGTTTCCACGCCGCCATGTAAAGATTTCTGAGATTCTGACAACTAGGTAGGTGATTGTTGCATTTGTGAATTGATGTGCATACATTGACACTCCCAGCGAGCCTAGCAAGCGTTCTTCATTTGATGGGAGAAGACTATGTCAAGGAATTTTCGAAATCATGCATCTGTAGTGTCTCAACCTAGTGTTGGAATCGCAGGAGCGCTCACAATTTATTCGCACCTGAAGTGCGCGTTATCCGTTGCGCGTGGTGCTCCAAAAACTCAGTGTGAGAGTGATTGGGACGCTGATGCCAAGGATCTTCTGCAGATCGCGGCCGACTTGAAACTGGATCAGCGACAGGTGCTCCTTCATACCTGTGCGGACTTGGCTGTACAGATAGAGCGATCACTTTCACTCTCACAATGTAAGTAATTGCTTGATTGCTCAGTGGTCATTTTCTGGCAAATGTGAGTCAAGCCAGCGCTCAACTCGGTTAATGCCGATTCCTGAAAATGGCTTTTGCACAGCGATGATGTACACCCGGTCATAGAAATCTAAGACTTGCGACAGGAAGTTATAGATTTGTGTCGGATCATCTGCGCCTGAGATGGCGTATACGTTGTGAGACAGGCGAACCCAACTCGGAAACGTGTGAAGCAGCTGCACGAGAGCACTGCGATTCATTTCTGATGTCAACTCATAAGTAACAAGGAAAACTGACATCTTCGTCTCCTAATGCGTCTTGTGTATCACAAGATAACAAAATTCGACTTTCCCTGATAGTCTTTTTAATAGACCCTATTTACTCAATAGTAAATTTATCTTTTTGGCGGGGCAGTAGCTGGTGGTTGATTCGTGAAAGTTGCGCGCAGTCAGTTATTTCTGATCGTTAGAGAGCAGGGGTGATGGCGCTATGTGATTTGAAATTGAAGGGCAGACCGTGTCAGGTCCATGTGAAGTGTCTGTGGTCACATTTAGCTGGCCAACTACACGATCAATCATGCGCAATCGCTCATATAGAGGTGAGCCAGGTGCTGGAGCAAGTAGAAGTAAACGTGCGCCCTCAAGGACATAGGGTGTTCTGTCCCACAGCAAGGTCGAAATGCGCTCACTGTTTTTCCCCCATACGCGCCTCAGTCTGTACGATGTATACGAAGTATCAGATTTCCTGTGTGCCTAGGCCAAGACCTGCCCCACCGATGAACTGTCACATAAATTCACTCAGCCACTGCGTCAGCTTTTTGTCTCTCTGCGGCTTGCTCACGCCTTCAAGTGCCAGCAATAGTCGCGCGCATTGATCGTCTTCACAGTACAGGTAGGCGAGGGACACACCCAGTGTCTCTGCAATCAATCGTGCTGTCTTCACCGGGGGGCTCATGCGTCCCCAACTCATATCGGCTGATCCGAGCACGGTTTGACGATTCTTCGATGCCGATCAGCACCCCACTTTCTCCTGAGACCAGCCCAGCTTCTCACGTCGTGATCTCAAGCGGCGGTTCAAGAGCATGTTTTGCGTCAAGTTGGGGTTCGAGTTTTTTTGCTGATTGCAAAGGGATTGGCTATCGCGCCTGTCTAGGTACTAGCCAAGCAATTCTTTGGGAGACACGTCTAGCAGACGGTTGAAATACTGATCGATTTCGAGTTGAAAATTTGACCAAACAGGAGTACCTTATCCCTTGCCTATCTCGACAAAACGCGTGTAGAACGTTCTACTCGGATGGGGATTTTTCATGGATCCTATTGAATGGTTACCGATAGGCTTGGGAACTTCCAATTCTGTGCTGCAGGATCTTGAACAATCTTCCAATTTCTACTGGGGGAGGATTGTGATGATTTGCGCAAATCTATCGTAACCCAAGATTGGTAGTTGTTTTATGAAAAAAATTACACTTGATGCATTTATGGTGGATCCACGGAGAGCGCGTTTGCCGACGGGCGCCTTGGTCACGGGTTTTCTAGGACTTGTACCCGGTAAAATGGCGTTTGCGCAGGCAGCTGCATCATGCTCCGCGAATTTGGTTTACACGGCAGAACCGATGGTCCCCCCAGCCGCTGTGCCGTCACTCTCGATCTTTGGCTTGGCGTTGCTGCTTCTGGGGGTGCTTGCCTTAGCCTGGCGCCAACTGGCAATCACTGGCAGGGTGGCCTCGTTGATGATGGCCTGTGTGCTGGCCTTGAGCGCGATGACACCCACAGACCTGATGAGTCAGGTGTTGACCGCATTGTCGCTGGACAGCAGTTCTGGCGGCACGCTCAGCATCACTGGTACCAACGCCAATACCGTCAAAAATAATACCAACGTCTTGCTCAAAATTACGGAACTGACTCCGGGCGCAGGTACCAGTTTGTTGAGTCCCCCTACAGACTGTGCCGTGGGCACTCAACTGTCGCCAAATCAGAGTTGTACCGTGCAACTTGCTGGCTCCTGCGCCGACCCTGTCGTTACCGCTGTGAACGATACGGCCAGCTGGCCTGCCGGTGCCGTTGGCGCCACCTCAGACATAACGCCAAACGACTCTTATCCACCAGGAAGTCTGTTCACGTTGCAACCCGGCGGCACCTGCACCAACTCCAGCGTGAGCAGCACCGGCACGGCGACCTACGATGTACCGGGGAGCGGCAATTGCACAGTGAATTATCAGGTTTGCGCCCCGACACCCAATACCGCCGTGTGCAGCACAGCGGTGCTGACCGTCATTCCCGTCGTTCCTGTGGTTCCCGTCGTTACTCCTGTGGATGATGAGGCCCTTCAGCTTGCGAATACTGTTGGCGCCACATCAGACATAACGCCAAACGACACCTATCCGCCAGGAAGTCTGTTCACTTTGGAACCCGGCGGCACCTGCACCAACTCCAGCGTGAGCAGCACCGGTATGGCGACCTACGATGTGCCGGGGAGCGGCAATTGCACAGTGAATTATCAGGTTTGCGCCCCCTCACCCAATGCCGCCGTGTGCAGCACTGCGGTGCTGACCGTGAACACGAAGTGTCAGTATGACTTTGATTTATCTTGGTATTATTTCGGTACTGATGGAGCTACCCATGTGGTTGGGCTGCCTACAGATGCGTTGGTTTTGAACACGATCGAGCTCACTATCGATAATGGGACGCCGTTTGCCAGTGGATTTACTTACGGGCCCGCATCTTTCACCCTCTTCGACGGAGTGACATCCTCCTCCACCGCTGCTGGCCTGTCCTGGGTGCCGGGATCGGCTGGATCGCCACCGGCTCTGACGGATGAGAACACCCCTGTGCACGTTAGATATGAGGGAGTTTGCGGTGGTGGTGGTGGCAACAACTAATTTGCCAAGGAAAGCCGCTGCGACAGTGTGGGGGACTCACCGGTTACGGGTTGTGGGGCCGCCGGTGGAGAGCATCCAGTCGCACACGTCGTTGGGCCGCTCGCCGCCTTCGTCCTTGTCCTTGCATTCGCCGCGCTGGGCTGGGTCGAGCTTCGCTTTGAAGATGTCGAAGCTGCATTGCCGGCCCTGATCCCCGCTGGGTTCGTCTTGCGTGTGCTTGTGGCGAGTGATCTTGTAGTCTGCGCGCAGGTCGAATTCGAGGCTGCAAGCGGCGACATGGATAGTGGCCGGTGCGCTAGTTTGTTCAGCGCTGGACTGTCGGGGCGCAATAATCGCGATGGCCAAGGCGACAGGCAGCCTCATTTTTGAACCTCGCCTTCGAACAGGTCGGCGAACGGCGTCTCGTAGAACGGACGTGCCGACACACCTTCCACGCTGTTTTGGGCTGTGAAACCGAAATGCGTGTCGGGCTTGCAATCCACTTGGCGATGGGTCAGGGCCATGATGATTGCCTTCATGAAATGGAGACGATTTGGCCATATTGAGATATATCCCAATACGGCTTTGTTGCATAAAGCGTCCTGAGTCCGCGCTACGCCAAACCCCAGACGCAGTTATGCCATGGCCTGAATCGCCCCGGGTTTTCTAGACACCTCTGAGCCTCAAATCTAAGGCCCAATAGGAGGTGCCATGAGTAAGCAAAGATATCCCCAAGAATTCAAGACCGAAGCGGTCAAGCAGATCACTGAGCGCGGCCATAAGGTGGCCGATGTTTCAGCCCGACTAGGCGTAAGTCAGCACAGCCTTTATCAATGGATCAAGGCTCAAGGAACGCCTGCCCATGATCGGCCGGCACAGGTGTCACAAACCGAGGAGTTGCGACGACTGAAGGCTGAACTCAAGCGAGTCACAGAGGAGCGCGACATCCTAAAAAAGGCCGCAGCGTACTTTGCCAAGCAGTCCGGGTGAAGTACGCATTCATCAAGCGCCATGAAGGTGAGTACAGCATTCGCCGACTGTGCAAGGTCATGGCTGTACACCCTAGCGGCTACTACGCCTGGAAGGCGCAACCGATGAGCCTTCGTGCAAAGGACGATCAACGTCTGTTGGGTCTTCTCAAGCATGCGTGGCTCGAGAGTGGTGGCGTCTATGGCTATCGCAAGCTGACCATGGACATGCGTGATTTGGGCGAGAGCTGCGGCAAGCATCGCGTGGCACGACTGCTCAAAATCGAGGGGCTGCGCTCACAGACGGGCTACAAACGCCGTGCAGGCATGCGTGGCGGCAAACCTGCCATCGTCGCGCCCAATCACTTGCAGCGCCGCTTCGCAGCGGCCGAGCCCAACCAAGCTTGGGTGACTGACATCACATACATCCGCACCCATGAAGGTTGGCTGTATCTGGCGGTGGTGGTTGACCTGTTCTCACGTCAGGTTGTTGGCTGGTCTATGGGCAGCCGCATCGATACTGGCTTGGTGCTCGATGCACTGTTGATGGCCTTGTGGCGTCGCAGGCCTAAGCTGCCTGTCATGGTGCATTCGGATCAGGGTAGTCAGTTTACAGGCCATGACTGGCAGGGCTTTCTGCGAGATCACAATCTGGTCTCCAGCATGAGTCGTCGCGGCAACTGTCACGACAACGCCGTGGCCGAGAGCTTCTTCCAGTTGCTCAAGCGCGAGCGTATTCGCCGCCAGATTTACCCGACGCGCGATGAGGCCAGGGCTGATGTCTTCAACTACATCGAGATGTTTTACAACCCGAAAAGGCGTCATGGCACCGCCGGAGATATCTCTCCGGTAGAGTTCGAAAGACGGCATTCCCAACGGCTCGAAAGTGTCTAGAGAATCCGGGGCGATTCAGCTTGGTGTCAGATAACGCCGCTGTGCATAAAGCCTGACTCGTAGGCCTTGAATGACTTGTTTTCATTCTCGGACTTGACGGGCGCCGGCAAGCGTGATGCCCCCTGCAGAGGCGCAGTCGGCACAGCACCGAGCGGCTTATTGCCGGTTAAATATACTCGTGGATGATGGTCACCAAATCATCGAGCGGTAGCTACATGTCAGGTCCCGGATGATTGCGCACGTTCTTTTCAAACAATTTTGGATGTGACGCCTGCCATCGCTTGAGGGCCTGAACGGGCGTTTCATGCCGCAGAGCTTTCTGTGGAATCTGCTGGTTGTACAGCCACACAAAGCGATGAAGCGTCTTCTCTAGATCCTCTGCACTGTTGAAGTGATGCGTGCGCAGCACTTGGCTGAGCCTTCCGTTGAAGCGCTCCACCATTCCGTTGGTACGTGGCGTTCTGGGCCGTGTGAGTCGGTGCTCTATACCGAGTTCCTTGCACAGTAAATCAAACTCGTGATCACCGCTTGGTTGCTTCTCGTGCTTGCCAAACAGACGATCCGAGAACTCTTTGCCGTTATCTGTGAGGATCGTGCGAATCTTGAAGCAAGCAGCTTTCTTCAGGGTCGCCAAAAACGCGTGCGCAGCCGCTGCCGTCTTGTATTGCTTGATCTGGATGAACACCCAACGCGTAGCTCGGTCAATGGCAACAAAGACATATCGGCGCTTGTTCTCATCCTGCATCTGGGGCAGGTACTTCACATCAATGTGCACATAGCCCGGCTCATAGGCTTTGAACGGTTTGCTTTCGTGCTCGGCTCGAACGGCCGTGGGTAAGCGCGAATGTCCTCGGCGACGCAGCAATCGATCCAGCGCCGAGCGGCTCATCGCAGGTTCAATGAATTCGTGAACGACTGCCAGCAAATCATCCAGAGGCAGCAGCAGTTGAGATCGCAGATAGATCACCAGCTCTTCCTGCGCTGCGTTGAGCGTTGTCTGCAGGTGATGAGCGGTATGGCTTTCATCCTGCACGCTTGTGCGATGGCGCCACTTGCGCACCGTACCAAGTCCAATGCCATATTGCTGCGCAAGCTCGTGGTCGGACGCACTCGATTGCTGCAGCGCCAGGCGAATCGCTGGCGTGGTGGTTGCGTTCTTGTGCAATGAGATCAGCATGGCGTCTCTCCTGTCTCGATGCGCCATGTTGCCACAACCGCTTTGAGTACCTCTCGGCTGAACAGTAGCGGACGCTTGGTTTTTACGATCCAATCATCCGGGACCTGACAGCTACAGTTGATTGTGTAGACAAATCACCAGTTCTTCTTGAGCCACACTTAGCGTAGGGCTTGCATCCTGCACGCTCGTTCGATGGTGCCACCTTCTCACCGTACCAAGACCGATGCCATATTGCTACGGCAGTTCGAGGTCGGCTACAGTGGATTGCTGCAGCGCTAGACGAATCACTGGTGTGGTCGTTGCGCTCTTCTGAATTGAGATCAGAATAGCATCTCACCTGAATCGGGTGCCCATGTTGTCACAACCTTCTTGAGCACCTCATAGCTGAGCAATGACGGACGTTTGGCTTTTACGATCCAATCATCCGAGAACCGAAGGCTAAGCACGGTGCGGTGAAGCTATCTTGCTCGCATTGACTTTCGAGTCAACTGCGCGGTAACTCCCACAATCCCATTTCTGAATGTCAGCACGCACAGAATGAAGATCAGCCCGGTCACGATGGTCACGGATTCGCCCAGCGATACGAACCATTCGATGCCTGTCCACCGGGCGAGCGCTGCGCCGATTTCTCCGAGTTTGTTTTCCAGAATCACGATCACCAGTGCACCGACGACGGGGCCGCTGAGCGTGCCCATTCCGCCAAGTAGCGTCATGAGGATCACTGCGCCGGACATGCTCCAGTGCACGTCCGTCAGTGTTTCGAAACCGAGTGACAGTGCCTTGAGCGATCCTGCCAAACCTGCGAGTGTGGCGGAGAGGATGAAAGCCAGCAGCTTGACGTTTTCCGTGCTGTAGCCGAGCGAGATTGCGCGGGATTCGTTCTCCTTGATGGCGCGAAGGATCTGACCGAACGGTGAATTGACGATGCGTGCGATGAGCGCCATCGCCGCTATGAAGATGACTACCACGAAGTAGTAAAATCGGCCGTCGCTCGATAGATCGAACACACCGAAAAGTGCGCCTCGCGGGATGCCTTGCAGGCCATCTTCTCCGCCGGTCTGTGGCACCTGTAGGCAGAGAAAGAACACCATCTGCGCCAATGCCAATGTGATCATCGCAAAGTAGATGCCTTGCCTGCGGATGGCCAGCAGTCCCATCACCAGACCGAGCAGAGCGGCGGTTGTCATGCCCAGCAGCAGACTCAGCTCCGTGGATACATGCCATTGCTTGATGGCATAGCCTGCCGCGTAGCCCGCGCCGCCGAACAGCGCGGCGTGGCCGAAAGACAGCAATCCCGTGTATCCCAGCAGCAGGTTGAAGGCTGAAGCGAACAGCGCAAGGCAAAGCACTTTCATCACGAACACCGGGTAGGCGCCCAGTGAAGGTGCGAGTGACAGTACGATCAGCAGCAACAGCCACACGAGGGGTGTCTTGTTGAACGGAGTGGAGGGTGTACCGCTGGACTGTTTGATTGGGGTTTGAATCGAGATTTCAGTCATCATTTTTCCTTGCCGAACAGGCCTGCGGGACGCACCAGTAGAACCAACGCCATCACAACGAACACCACGGTGGATGAGGCCTCCGGGTAGAACACCTTGGTGAGACCTTCGATCACGCCCAGACCCAGCCCGGTGATCACCGCGCCCAGAATCGATCCCATGCCGCCGATCACCACGACGGCGAAGACGACGATGATCAGGTTCTGCCCCATGAGTGGCGATACCTGCATGACGGGCGCGGCCAGCACGCCAGCGAATGCAGCAAGCGCCACGCCGAAGCCGTAGGTCAGCGTGACCATGCGCGGCACATTGATGCCGAAAGCTTCGACGATCTTCGGGTTCTCGGTGCCAGCGCGCAGGTACGATCCGAGTTTGGTTCGTTCGATGACGTACCAGGTGCCAATGCAGACGATGAGTGATGCCACAACGACCCAAGCACGGTAGTTGGGCAACTGCATGAAGCCGATGTCGGTGGCGCCTTGCAGCGCTTCAGGCGACGAATAGGGCAGACCCGACACGCCGTAGATGGAGCGGCATACGCCCTCGATCACCAGCGTGATGCCCAGTGTGAGAAGCAGCCCGTAGATGTGATCGAGCTTGTATACGCGGCGCAGCATGGTCTTTTCGATCACCACGCCGATCAAGCCGACGATCAACGGTGACAACAGCAGCATCACCCAGTAGTTGATCCCCAACTGATCCATGGCGACCCATGCCAGCAGTGCGCCAAGCATGAACAGCGCGCCGTGCGCGAAGTTGATCACGTTGAGCAACCCGAAGATCACGGCCAGGCCGAGACTCAGCATCGCGTAGAACGCGCCGTTGACCAAGCCCAGCAGCAGTTGCGAAAGCAGCGCGGGCAAGGGAATTCCGATATTGAAGGACATTGCGTTTCCTTTGTCGTCAAACACCGAGCAGCTCGTTGAGCACCGGAGTCTTGGAAGGAAGTTGGTCGGCGGTGAAGCCTTCGACGATGGTGCCGTGCTCCATCACGTAGAAGCGATCGGCAAGTGGCGCGGCAAAGCGGAAGTTCTGTTCCACCATCACCACCGTGTAGCCTTTGTGCTTGAGCATCAGAATCATGTGGGCCAGTGCCTGCACGATGACGGGCGCAAGGCCTTCGGAGATTTCGTCGAGCAGCAGAAGATTTGCGCCGGTGCGAAGAATGCGCGCCACGGCAAGCATCTGCTGCTCACCGCCTGAGAGCCGGGTGCCCTGGCTCATCCTGCGCTCCGCAAGGTTGGGGAAGATCTCGTAGATCTGCGCTTCGGACATGGCCTGCTCGGCAGTGCCGCCCTTGAGCAAGGGTGGGAGCAGCAGGTTCTCTTCGCAGTTGAGGCTGGAGAAGATTCCGCGCTCTTCAGGGCAGTAGCCCACGCCGAGATGCGCAATCTTGTAGGTTGGAAGGCCAATGGTTTCGCTGCCGTTGATCTTGATGGAGCCTTTGCGGGCGCCCGTCAGACCCATGATGGCGCGCAGCGTGCTGGTGCGGCCTGCGCCGTTGCGGCCAAGCAGTGTCAGGACTTCGCCGCGATGCACCGTCAGATCCACTCCGTGCAGGATGTGCGATTCGCCGTACCAGGCGTGCAGGCCTTTGATTTCCAGTGCGGGGGCGTTGGTGTTCATGTTCATCAATGCGCTCCCTGCAGTTCTGTGTCGGTCGTGCCCATGTAGGCTTCCATAACGCGTGGATCGGTGGATACCTGTTCGTACGCACCCTCTGCCAGAATCGCGCCGCGTTGCAGTACGGTGATGCGATCGGCGATGGAGGAGACGATGCCCATGTTGTGCTCGACCATGAGAATGGTGCGACCGGCGGAGACCTTCTTGATGAGCTGCGTGACACGATCCACATCTTCATGGCCCATGCCTTGAGACGGTTCGTCGAGCAGCATCAGCTCGGGCTCCATCGCCAATGTGGTGGCGATTTCGAGCGCGCGCTTGCGTCCGTAGGGCAGGTTGACTGTGACGGTCCTTGCGAACTCGCTCAGGCCGACGTGATCCAGCAACTCCATTGCCTGCGCGTTCAATGTGTTCAGCGATGTGCCGCTGCGCCAGAACTGGTAGGTCATTCCCAGTTTGCGCTGCAGTCCCACGCGCACGTTGTCGAGCACCGTCAGGTGCGGGAAGACTGCGGAAATCTGGAATGAACGGATGACACCTCGACGCGCGATCTGCGCAGGCTTTTCGCGGGTGATGTCGATGCCGTTGAACAGGATGGTGCCAGCAGTGGGTTCAAGAAACTTGGTCAGCAGATTGAAGCATGTCGTCTTGCCGGCACCGTTGGGGCCGATGAGCGCGTGTATGGATCCCCGGCGAACCTGCAGGTTGACATCGCTGACCGCAGTGAACCCTTTGAACGCTTTGGACAAGCGTTGAGTTTGCAGAATGAAATCCGACATAGGCAAATGAAGAATCTGGCCGCAAAGGGCGAGTGAAGCCGCAGCGCTGCTGAAAGGCAGTGCCGTGGCTGTGGAAGAGAAGGGGAAAGAGGATGGTTGCGGGCTGTCGGCTATGCGTCTGCCGCAATCGCCATGAACGCGAGGTTGGCGCTCAGCCCTTCAGTGGGCAGGCGCTCTTTTCGAGTGGCTCGAATGCCTGCGCCTTGGGGATCACCTTGCGGATGGTCAGCAGATCCCATTCGCCCTTGGATTCGGCAGGCTTCTTGGCTTCGGCCAGGTACATGTCGTGCGACATCAGGCCGTTCGCCAGAATTTTTCCGTCCTTGGCGAAGAAGTCGTTGATGGGCGTCTCGCGCATCTTGGCCATGACCTTGTCGGCATCGGCCGTGCCTGCGGCCTTCACGGCGTTGAGGTAGTGCATGGTGGCGGAGTACATGCCCGCTTGCACCATCGTCGGCATCAGCTTGGTCTGTGCATGGAACTTCTTGCTGAACGCGCGTGTCTCGTCGTTGTAGTCCCAGTAGAAGGCTGTGGTGAACTGCAGACCTTGCGCGGCTTTCAAGCCAATGCCCTTCAGATCGGTATCGACGATCAGCAGCGGCGCGACAAGTTGCTTGCCTGCGCTCAGGCCAAATTCTGCAGCCTGACGAATGGAGTTCTGCGTGTCGCGCCCAGCATTCGCAAGGCCGATGACCTGTGCCTTGGACGATTGCGCCTGCAGCAGGAACGAGCCGAAATCGGACGCCGAAAGTGGATGGCGCACCTTGCCCAGCACCTTACCGCCCATCTGCTCTACGACTGCGGAAGCGTTGGCTTCGAGCGAATGACCGAATGCGTAATCGGCAGTGATGAAGAACCAGTCCTTCTTGCCTTCCTCCACGATGGCGCGCGCTGTGCCGTTGGCCAGCGAGTAGGTGTTGTACACGTAGTGGATGCCGTAAGGAGTGCACTGCTTGCCTGTCAGCTCCGTGGTGGCCGAACCTGCTGCGATGGTGATCTTCTTCTTGTCGAGACCCAGCTTCTGCAGTGCCAGAGCGGAAGCGGAGTCGGTCGATTCGATGATCATTTCCACATTGCCGCGATCCAGCCATTCGCGCGCCTTGGTGGACGTGATGTCTACCTTGTTCTGGTAGTCGGCGCTGACCACCTCGATGGGGCGACCCAGTACGCTTCCACCAAAATCCTGCACTGCCATCTTGACTGCGGCGACACCGCCGGGCCCGCCGATGCCTGCATACACACCCGTCATGTCAACGATGGCGCCCACGCGGAATGGCTCTGCCGCGAAGCTGGTCTGTGCCACGACTGCCGTGGCGGCTGCTGCGGCTACGGTGGCGAGTCGCATTGCGGTTGCTTTCATTGTCTATCTCCTTGCGTTAGTTATCGTGATGAGGCAGTGAGCTGGTGTTCTCACTCGCACCTTTCTATTTGCAACTAGCGTGCCAGTCGGAAAGCAGCTGAAACAGGCACAAACGATGTGTTTTGGTGTACTTGAAACACAGTTTGACTACACACTTGCGTGCAAACATGTAGTCGTTGAGGACACGTTGAGGGATGGTTTGAATTCAACGAGCATTTTTGTTTTTGAACGTGTTCGTGTTGCTGCCCAAGAAAAAAGGCCGTGAAGAAGGTTCACGGCCTTGCAGTGCATTGATGCGTGGAATCAGGTCTGCGCATGCAGCAGCGACGCTCCCAATCCCGCACGGCGCCATAGCCAGGGGCTGGGGCGGTAGCGCATGTCACCGGTCAACTCATGCAATGCGCGCAGGGTCTGCAGAACCAGCGGCGCACCGATGGCGTCGCCCAATGCCAAAGGTCCCTTGGGGTAGCCCAGTCCCAGATTCACTGCCAGATCAATGTCCTTGGGGGATGCAATGCGCTGTTGGGCAATGTCGCACGCGATGTTGATGATGCTGCAGAGAATGCGCTGCGCGACAAAGCCTGCTGAGTCGTGGATCACGGTGACGGATGTGCCGTCGCTGGACAGCAGACCGTGCGCCGCCCCCTTGAATGCATCGCTTGTGAGTGGCGTTGTCATCAACGTTCGGCGCTTGGTGTTCGCAAACGGGAGCAGCGTGTCGATGGCAACCACGCGCGTAGCGTCAAGCTCTTCGTTGATTGCGGCGGTGCTTGCATCCAGGCCCAAAGGCGTCACAAGAATGAGCGCATTCGGCGAGGGTCGCTCTGACGGTTCTGCCTGAATGCCGAGCCGTGAAAGCAGCTCCACCGTCATGGCATGACCGCGTGCGTCGGCACGGCTCACCCACACGCTTTGCGGGCGCGCCGTTGGCGCGCTGCGTTCAGGCGCAACCAGCTTGATGCCATCGGGATAGGCATAGAAGCCTTGAGCCGTCTTGCGTCCCAGCATTCCACCCACCGCACGCACTGCGGTAATGGGAGAAGGGCGGTAGCGGGCTTCCTGGTAGAACTGGTTGTAGATCGACTCCATCACGGGGTGCGATACGTCCAGTCCCGTCAGATCCATCAGCTCGAAAGGGCCCATGCGGAAGCCCGCCTGTTCACGCATGATGGCGTCGATGTCGGCAAAGTCTGCGACACCTTCCTGCGCGACTTTGAGACCCTCGATGTTCATGCCGCGACCTGCGTGATTGACGATGAAACCCGGCATGTCCTTGCAGCGCACAGGTGTGTGCCCCATCGCTGCCGAAAGCGCCATGAGTCGGTCACCGGTCTCGGGCGCTGTGGACAGTCCATCCACCACCTCGACCACCTTCATCAGCGCAACCGGGTTGAAGAAGTGATATCCCGCAACGCGACCGGGGACGCGCGCGCCCGCTGCGATGGCCGTGATGGACAGGGATGATGTGTTGGACGCGATGATCGCATCGTCTCGCAAGATCGCTTCAAGCTGAGCAAGCAGCGATCGCTTGATGTCCAGATTCTCGACGATGGCTTCAACGACCAGATCGCAGTCGGCCAGCACGCTCAGTTCGATGGACGGATGAACGCGAGCAAGCGTGTTGGCAACGTCAGATGCGGTGATCTTTCCCTTCTCTGAAAGTCTCTCCAAAGTGGAGCGAAGATGCTGAAGGGCGGCCTCCACCGCTGGCTGCTTCACGTCATGTAGATGAACCGTGAGGCCCGCCTGTGCAGCGATCTGCGCGATGCCGCGCCCCATGGCTCCGGCGCCAACGATGCCGATGCGCTGGATGGTGTTGGATGAAAATGCTGGTGATGTCATGTGCTGATGCGCTGTCCCGTGAAGTCGTCAAGCGACGCTCAGCACGTACTTTCCTGAAGTGACGCCGGAAGAAAGTTTGCTCAAGGCGATGCGTGCGTCCTTCAGCGCCAGGGTTTCCGCAATCTTCGGCTTCAATGCGCCTTGTTCGTAGAGCTGGAAAATCTTCTCCTGTACGTCGAGCACCTTTTCGGGTTGACGATCGCGGTAGTCGCTCCACTGCAAGCCACTGACTGCGATGTTCTTGACGAGCAGGTAATTGACCTTGACGGCGGGAATGCGCCCCGATGCAAAGCCGATCACCACAGCACGTCCGCACCATGCCACTGCGCGCATGGCCGCGTCAAAAACATCGCCACCCAAGGTGTCGAGCAGAACATCTGCGCCATGTCCATCGGTAGCGGCATGCACCTGCTGCCTGAGCGAATCACGCAGATCGGGCGCGGCAAGGCCAATGACCGCGTCCGCCCCCAGCTCCTTGGCAATGCGCGTGTGTTCTTCACCGCTCACCGCTGCCAGTGCGACGCCACCCAAACCTTTGACAATCTGAATGGCTGCCGAGCCCACGCCGCCTGCGGCGCCGGTGATGAGCACCTTTTCTCCAGGAACGAAGCCACCACGTTCCACCAGTGCGAAGTAGGCTGTCTGGTAGACGAGGCCCATCGCTGCGGCGTCTTCAAACGACATAGAGTCTGGAATGCGAAAGCACGATGAACCCTGCGTGCTCACCAACTCGGCATAGCCTCCGAACTCCAACTGAGCGACGACACGGTCGCCGGGCTTCACATGTTTGACATTGGCGCCTGTGGCGCGCACCACGCCAGCGGCATCCTTGCCGGGAACGAAAGGGCGGTCTGGAAGGATCTGGTACTTGCCTTGCACCACCAGTACGTCGGGGTAGTTCACGGCTGCGGCATGCACTGCGATCAGCACGTCGTTGTCGCCAACCACTGGTGTTGGCATCTCTCCGATAGCGACAGCGTCAGGCGCGACGAACTCGTCAATAACGATGGCTTTCATGTTGGTCCCACTTTCACTTGTTCAAGATTTGGTTGTCCGCCCCCAGCGCTGGCGTGGGACGTGAACGATCGGAGCTGCGGAATGCTGCATCCACTGGTACAGGCAGCGCGGGCATCTGCACGCCGTCCGCGGTGGTCACCGTGTGCGAGAACAACCCGCGTGCATTGAAGTGGGCGTCGTGTCGCGCTTCCTCCAAACTCAGAACGCGGCTTGTGCACACGTCCTGATTTTTGAAGACTTCCTCCCAGTGGGCTACGGGTTGCTTGGCGATCGCATCCGCCACAGCCGCTATGGCACTGCCAGGAGAGAGCTTGGACAGTGCTTGTTCATCAAAACCGACAAGCGCGGTGAAGTTGCCCCAGAACTTGTCTTCCAGCGGTGCTGCAGCCAGATAGGCGTTGTCCGCCGTGCGGTAGATCTGGTAGCGCGGAGTGCCGCCGGTGACGAGATCGCTCGCGGTTGCGGGCCACTGGCCGAGCGCGCCATTGCCTAGTCCCCAATACTGGAAGGTGAACAGGTTGTCGGCCATCGCCACATCCAAGTGCATGCCTTTGCCGGTGACATCGCGTTGACGCAGTGCGAGCAGGATGTTGATCATCGCGGGATAGGTGCCACCAGCGATATCGGCGATGAGTGCTGGCGGCAGCACCGGCGCGCCATCGCTTCCGGCTGTGAGCGAAAGCGTGCCCGACGCAGCAACGTAGTTCAGATCATGTGCAGCTTCTTTGGCGCGCGGACCGTGCTGGCCGAATCCTGTGATGGAGCAGTAGATCAGACGTGGGTTGATTCTGGAAAGCGCTTCATAGCCCAAGCCGAGACGATCCATCACGCCGGGTCTGAACTGCTCGATCAATACATCCGCCTCCTTCAGCGAAGGCATGAGCTGCGCGAGCGCATCGGACGATTTCAGATCGATGCTGACCGAGTGCTTTCCTCGATTCAGTAGAACGAAGTTGGCGCTGTCCACTCCGGCCTTGGGTTCATAAGAGCGCATCTCGTCGCCGCGTTCCGGGCGCTCAAGCTTGATCACTTCCGCGCCAGCTTCTGCCAGCAGCAATGAGCACAAAGGGCCAGGCAGCAGGGTGCTGAAATCCAGCACCTTCAATCCAGAAAGAGGTTGAGTCATCGTCAAATCCATCAGATCACTTGCTCGCGCGCTGCGGCGACGCGTGCGCGTCGCGCGGGTGCGTAAGGCTCCTGTCCCAGCGCTTCGTGCAGATCACGGGTCACGCTGAAGTGATGTGCGAGACCTGTGCGCTCGAGCAAGGAGATGGGGCCTTCGGGATACCCCAAGCCGAGGCACAGCGTCTTGTCCAGATCGTCGGCGCTTGCGAGCTTTTCGTCGAGGCGTCTCAGGGCTGCGTTGAAATACGGGCGAATCAGGCGATCGACGATGCGACCGGGAAAGTCGTTGCACACCACCACGATCAGACCTGCTGCCTGAAACGCTTCTTTTGCTGCCTGCAAAGCGGATTCGGAAGTGGCAGGTTGGCGGACAAGTTCAACCAGTTGGCTGGGCGCAGCATTGCCCAGTCGAAAGCGTGCGAAGCCGATGACGTTGGAGCCTTCCTTGGCGCGGCTTTCACCCGTGTGTACGCCAAGGCATTCGGTGCCCAGCTCGATGGCGACAAAGCTGCGTTGCTCATGATTCTTGCCTGCAGCGAATGCCTTGCCTGCATCTGATCCGATGTAGACAACGCCCTTTGCGCCCTGCGTTGCGGAGTCCAAGAATGCGTGATTCTCGGGGAATGAACGGCTTTCGCCAGCCTTTGCGATCTCGTAGCTCATGCTCATGCTCATGCTCCAAACATTTTGGTGTTGCTGTAAGTGTGGAAGCCCACACCAGTCTTCTTGCCAAGGCGGTTGGCGGCGATCATGCGTCGCACCAGGGGGGGGCATGCCGCACGCGGTTCATGCGTGAGGCCGTGCATCGCTTCGCACAGCAGCTTCTGGGTGTCCATCCCCACGAGGTCGAGCAGTTCAAGCGGGCCCATTGGATAGCCGAGAGCAGTCTTGATCGCGAGGTCGATGTCCTGTGGTTCGGCAACACCTTGCTCGACGAGGCGGATCGCGTCGTTGTTGAACGGGATAAGGAAGTAGTTGAGGATGAAGCCCGGCGTGTCCTGCGTGGCGACGGGCTTCTGGCCCATGGCTTCGGCAAACTTCCATGCGGCCTCGAAAGTCTCAGGCGATGTGTTCATGCCTGGAGACATCTCGATCAGCTTCATGAGCTGCGCTGGCAGGCAGAAGTGCATGCCGACAAAGCGGTCCGCGCGTCCGCTGCCGCCGGCTATCTCGGTGATAGAGATGGTGGAGGTGTTGGAGGCGAAGATGGTCTTCTCGGGGCAGTGCTTGTTCAGTTCGGAGAAGAGTTGGTGCTTGACCTTCAGGTCTTCAAAGATGGCCTCGATCACCAGATCGCATTGGGACATGTCTTCCAGCTTGGTCGTTCCAGCCCAGTTTTCCATTGCCGCTGCAGCGCCGCCTGGAGGCAGCTTGCCGCGCTCTTCAGACTTCTTCAGAAACGCGCTGGTCTGCTCGCGGGCTTTGTCCAGTGCCTCTTGGCGTGTGTCGAACACGATGGTGCGAAAGCCTGCGCGCGCGGCGACGATGGCAATGCCTGCGCCCATCGTTCCTGCACCAGCAACACCTACTGTTTGAATTGTCGTCATGAGAGTCTCCGTTATTTCTTGAGAAAGCTGCGACCGATGAGCTGGCGGTGCACCTGATTCGTGCCTTCCCAGATCTGCGTGATCTTGGCGTCACGCATCAGTCGTTCCACGCGATAGTCGTTGCAGTAACCGTAGCCGCCCAGAAGCTGCACAGCGTCGGTGGTGATGCGCATGGCTGCATCGGTGGCTCGCTGTTTGAGCAGCGATGCTTCAATGCCGAAATCCGAATCGCCGGAATCCACCATGTGCGCGACGCGCCAGAGCCACGATTCGCACAGCGCCAGTTCGCTTGCCAGATCGGCCAGCATGAATTGAATGCCTTGGAACTCCAGAATCCGCTTGCCGGATTGGCGGCGCTCGTTGATGTATTCCACGGCGTCTTCAAACGCTCCGCGTGCAATGCCCAGCGCGTGTGCAGCAACGCTGGGGCGTGATCGGTTCAGCGAGCCAAACAGAATTCGCAGACCGTCCCCTGGGTTGCCGATGAGGTTGGCGCGGGGAACCCGGCAGCCGTCGAATGCGAGAGTGGCGGTGCTCGATGCGCGCGTTCCCATCTTGTGCTCGGTGCCCATGACGCGCAGGCCTTCGGTTCCCTTCTCGAGAATGAGAACGGAGATCGACTGTTTGGGATCACCAATCTCCGACCATTTGCCGAAGACCAGGTAGAGATCAGCCACGTCACCGTTGGTGATGAAGGTCTTGCCACCGTTGATGATGATGTCGTCACCATCGGGTGTGAAGTTGGTGCGCATGCCGGTGGCGTCCGATCCTGCGGATGGCTCCGTGATGGCGAGCGCGGCGACTCCACCTTCTGCGATGCGCGGCAGCAGGCGTGATTTCTGCTCTTCGCTTCCGTATTCGATCAACGGTTTGATCGCATGGAAATTGGTGGCCCAGATGATGCCGGTTGATGCACAGGCCTTGGATATCTCGCGCGCGCAGGCGATGTAGCTGGTGAAGGACAGTTGCGCGCCGCCATAGGCGTCGGGAATGAACATGGCGTTCAAGCCCAGCTCGTTGATGGCACGAACGTTGTCCCACGGAAACTCGCCCGATCGGTCGTATGCAGCGGCGCGAGGTGCAATCTGCGCGCTGCACAGTTCCTTGACGCTGTCGAGGAGCATGTTCTCCTCGGAGGTCAATGGCAGGCGCGCATCCATCCGCTCAAGTATGTTCATGATGATGTCCGAAGTCGTTGAGTCAAAGAGCCATGCCCTGGCCACCATCGATGTAGATGGTCTCGCCAGTCAGGAAGCGGCCAGGGAGCTGGAACAGCAGCGCAGCCAATTGCGCGATGTCGTCGGATTGGCCGGGGCCTCCGGTTGGAATGCGCTTTTTCAAGAAGTCCTTGAGTGGTCCGTGGTTGAGGTCTTCGCGGTTCAGATCTGTCTCGATGTAGCCAGGCGCGATGTTGACGACGCGGATTCCATCACGCGCCCATTCCACCGCAAGGCAGCGCGTGATGGCCGCCACCGCCGCCTTCGACGCGCAGTACGCCGCATTGCCGCGAACGCCCAGCTTGTCGTAGAACGAGCCGATGTTGATGATCAATGCGGAACCCGCATCGCGCAGGTGCGGATATGCAGCCTGGCTGGCGAGCATCACCGCGTTGGCGTTTGTCTGCATCACGCGCTCGAAGTCCTGCATCGAGAACGTTGCCGACGGGCCCTGCAGGTGAATGCCTGCGTTGTTGATCAATCCCACCAACGGCTTGCCGAAATGCGTGCGTGCAGCATCCAACGCCGCGTTCACTGCAATCGCGTCGGTGATATCGCACTTCAGTGCGTGCATGCGTGCTTTGGCGTCGGCGCTCAGTTCCGCATTCGTCGGCAATTCACCAGAGCGCGAGAGGCAGGCCACGTGAAAGCCTGCAACCGCCAGCGCGGTGGAGATGGCAGCGCCGATCCCGCGACTTGCGCCCGTGACGACTACGGTTCCCTTGTTTGATTCAGGCATCCTTGAACTCCGGCTTGCGTTTTTCCATGAAGGCGGTCATGCCTTCCACTGCGTCTTGTGTCTGGTAGGCGAGGGTGGAGAGGTCGGCCTCGACTGCGAGCCCTTCTTCCACCGTCGTTTCCATGCCGCGAACCACGGCTTCGCGGGCGAACTGCGATGCGGGCAAGCTGTAGCCGATGAACTCCGACATGAATTGCTGGCCAAGTGCAAGTGGATCGTCACCTTCAACGATGCGATTCACCAGGCCCCAGCGATCAGCTTCTGTGGCGTCAACGGTCTTCCCGGACATCACCATCTCGAGCGCGCGCGCCTCTCCAATCAGACGCGGCAGACGCTGCGTTCCTCCGTAGCCGGGGATCAGTCCCAGCTTGATTTCTGGTAGCCCCATGCGTGCGCGCGCAGTGGCGATGCGGAAGGTGCAGCCCATGGCCAGTTCCAGTCCGCCGCCAAACGCGTAGCCGTGGATGACCGCGACCGATGGAATGTGCAGCTTCGCAATCTTGTTGAATGCCTGTTGGCCCAACTGCGCGCCCTTGCGTTGTTCCATCAGGCTGCGGTTCATGAGCTCCTTGATGTCGGCGCCAGCACAGAAGGCCTTTGGGCCGGCACCGACAATGATGAGTGCGCGCGCATTGGATGCAGCCACTTCGTCCACGGCATCGGAGATGGCCTGCAGCATCTGGAACTGCAGGGCGTTGAGCGCATCGGGGCGGTCCAGCGTGATGATCGCGAATGCGCCGTCGTAGGAAAGTTTCATCGCCATTTGTCAGGCCTCCGCGTTGGCTTTCGCCTTGAAGCGAACGGGCGTGGGCGTGAGCTCGCCACGCGCTGTCATGTCCACCAGCGAGCGCTTGAGGATCTTGCCGCTGGCTGTTAGCGGAAACTGTTCGAGCTTCAGGAAGAACTCGGGCATGTCGTACTTGGACAGACCGGCTTCGGCCAGATGCTCGAGCATCTGCTGCGGATCGACCACATCGCCGATGCGCGTGACGATTGCGAGGCACACCTTCTCGCCCAGGCGCTCGTCCTGCACGGGGTAGGCGGCTGCCCGCTCGACCATCGGGTGGCGCATGGCCAGCTCTTCGACGCGAGCCGGGTGGATGTTGTGGCCGCCGCGAATGATCAGATCCTTCTTGCGACCAACGATCTGGATGCAGCCGTTCTCATCGATGATGCCGAGATCGCCGCTCATGAACCATCCGTGGATGTTGAATGAGGTTTCGGTGGCGACCTGATTGCTGAAGTAGCCCAGCATGAGCAGACCACCGCGTCCGCCGATCTCGCCGATCTCACCCACTTCGGCTTCGATGTCGCAATCTTCCTGCTTCCACAGACGCACTTCATAGCCACGGCATGCGCGGCCGCAGGTGGAGACGATGGTCTCTGACGTATCTGTGGGAATGGTGTAGTTGTGCGATCCGTTTTCCGTCATGCCGTAGACGTTCTGCGGCGTGACACCAAGGCGCACGAACTTCTGCGCCACGTCTTTCGGAATGGCGGAGCCAGCCATGTAGAACGTGCGCACATCGCCCAGCGATGTCAGGTTGCGATCGCGTGCGATCTGCAGAATGTCCATCGCGTGTGTCGGCACGCCCATCACGTAGGTTGCGCCGGTTTCCACGATCCAGTCGAGGGCGTTCTTGCCTGCGCGCAGATTGGTCATCACCATTTCGGCACCAGCCACAAGAGCCTGCTCCAGACCCACGGTTCCGATGTGGTGGCTCATGGGGCTGAGCGTGAGCACGGTGGTGTCCGTCGTGTGACCCCAGTCGTCAACGAGCGCGCGGCCATTTGCGAGCAGCGTGTTGTCGCTGTGCATGACGCCCTTGGGCAATCCAGTCGTTCCCGATGTGAAAGCCAGATAGACAATCTTGTCTGGGTTGAGGTCCGGCGTTGCCAGTGCCGATGGCGGCTGCCTGTCAGGAAATGCCTGCGTGTTGCCTGGCGGCTGTGCGACTGCGCTTTGTGTGTTGGGCAGCGCGTACATGGCGGTCATCGTGGGGATGTGGCCCATCTTGTCGAAGATGGAGTTCACGTCCGAATCCGCACCATAGCCCGGCATGGCGAACAGCGCACGGCATTGAATGCGGTTGAGCAGCGTGCAGATTTCCTCGACCGTGTAGTTCTGATGCAGCGATGGGCAGCACACGTAGCCATTGCGCGAGCAAGCCAGAAAAACGATGGTGGCCTGAACCACGTTGGGCAGCCAGATGCCGACTCGGTCGCCGGGCTTGAGGCCCTGACGATGCAGCGACTCGGCGACGCTGTCCACCCAATCGATGACTTCACGCCATGTCAGCCGCACATCCGCATCGCGCAACGCACACGACGTAGGCCGTTCGCGTGAATGCCGGCGGGCGAGGGTGTAGAGCGTTTCCTGCTGCCAGATGCCGGACAGGTAGTAGTCCCGCGCGTTCTGCGGATTGTGGAGGGTCAGAATATTCTGCATGATCTTCTCCGTGGCGCTTCACTGTCCGAACTTGGACGCGTCGGGCTTGCGGCGTTCGGCAAAGGCGGCTGCGAGCTCATCGTGCTCCTCGGTTTTGAGATAGCCGCGCAGCAGCAAGTCGTGCGCCATGCGGGAGAGTCCGGAGACGCCACCGTGCCGCGCATTGAAGGCGCTCTTGAGCGAAGCCAGCGCGAAGGCACCGCGGTCGGCGATTTCAAGTGCGTACTCACGCGTTGCTTCGGCGAGCTTGTCGTCAGGCACGACCATGTTTATCAGGCCCATGTCCAGCGCTTCTGCCGCGCTGATCTTCGGGTTGCGATACCAGATGTCCTTGGCGCGCTTCTTGCCGACGAGGTCTTCCAGATACCACGTACCGTAGCCCGCATCAAAGCTGCCAACCATTGGGCCGACCTGACGGAAGATCGCTGATTCCTTGGCGATCGTGAGATCGCACACCACTTGCAGCACGTTGCCGCCACCGACCGCGAAGCCGTTGACCGATGCGATGACGGGCTTTTGCAGACGGTCGATGCTTTCATACATTTCCAACGTGGGCAGCACGCCTGCGTAGAGCGTGGAGTCCTCCATGCCGTCCTTGCGACCGCCAGTGCAGAAGAACTTGTCGCCCGCGCCGGTGATGACGATGACGCGCGTGCGCGTTTCACGACGGATCGCGTTGATGCAGTCACGAACTTCGTGACACATGGTTTCCGTGAACATATTGCCGTCGTGCGGGCGGTTAAGTGTGATGGTGCCAATGGGGCCGTTTTCTTCGTAGAGGATTTCTGTGAAGGACATGTTGTTGTCTCCTTGTTAGATGATGGCTGTCTGTGCGAGTTGAGCGATGGAGGTGCTCGACATGGAAAGTGTTTCTTTGAGAATGCGCTCGGTGTGTTGCCCTAAGGCGGGTGGTGCGCTGCGCAATACGGAAGAGTTGCCGTCAAAGCGCACGCCGAGGCCTACCTGAGGCACAAGGCCCTTCTCGCCCAGCGTGGAAAAGAACAGCCCGCTTTCAAGCAAGAGAGCATCTCCCACCAGTTGGTCAATGCTGTTGATGGGCCCTGCGGGAATACGATGCTGTTCAAACAAGGCGAGCCAGTGGCTGCGCGATTGCGTGCGCAGCAGCGTCGCGATGTCCTTGACGATGGTAGCGCGCTCCACGCGGCGCTGTGCATTGGTTTCAAAGCCCACACGCTTGGCATATTCGGGGTTGCCGACGGCTGTCCAGAAGCGCTGCCAGATGGCATCGTTGCCCAAGCCCAGCGTGATTGGATCATCCGAAGTGCCGAAGACCTGATAGATGGCGATGACAGAGTCCGTGCCACCCGAGCGATGCGGCGCTTCTTGCGATCCGAGATAGGGCACGATGCGTGGTGCCATGAAGCGCGACATCGTCGCCACCATCGAGACGTCAATCTGTTTGCCTGCGCCAGTCTTGTTGCGTTCGATGAGTGCAGCCATCGTCGCCATGGCGATGTCTTGGCCTGCGAGCAAGTCAGCTGCTGGCGTGCCCACCTTCTGCGGCGGGCCGTCCGCCTCACCAGTCAGATCCATCACGCCGGAATACCCCTCCGCGATCAGGTCATAGCAAGGCAGATCGGCACGCGTGCCGCTGAGGCCAAAGCCGGTGACGGACACATGGATCAGCTTGTCGTTGATCTGCTTGAGCGTGGCGTAGTCCAAGCCAAGCTTGGTCTGAATACGCTGAGTGGAATTCAACACCACCACATCGGCCACGCGCACCAGTTCCTGAACGAGATGACGGGCATCGGGATGCGCGAGGTCCAGCGTCATGCTCTGCTTGTTGCGGTTCATGCTGAGAAACCAAAGCGACTCTCCATCAAGGAACGGCGGACCCCAGCTTCGCGCGTCATCGCCGCCCTTGCGTTTCTCCACTTTGATGACTTCCGCGCCCAGATCTGCCAGCAGCAAGGTGCCATACGGGCCCGCCACTGAGGTCGTGAAATCGAGAACCCGAACGCCGTTCAGGCATTGCAGTCCGGGGCCGGACTCGGCGAGAGGGAGTGTCTTCAGCAATTCCATATCGTGTTGTCTCTCATGTTGTCCAACACGTGAATGCAAAGGCTGTGCCAACACTTGGCGCACTATTTGCGATGCAGTCCTGCCAGTGGAAATCTCAATGAAATCTACGTCTTATGTACAGGAATTTGTCTGCGCGCTGTATTTGTTCCTAGAATGAAAGTGTCTTTGTAGTGTCTTCGATGGATTTTCTGCAAAGGCAAATGTGTCTTCGACGAAGACACAGGCGCGAAAAAATACAAAATGGTGGAGACATGACACGTGAATCAGAAGGGGTCCTTGTGTTGGACCTGGATGGCAATGCAACCTTTGCCAGTGGCATGGGGTGCGACTCCTCGGTGGCCGCATCACTGCGCAACCTCTGGCGCAATCGGGATCGTGTGCCGCTCAAGCGATTGGCGGCATTAACAGACCTGGAACGCCCGCTCACGGTGGCAGCCATTCCATCCCGTGATTCTGTGTGTTTTCTTGTGTTCGCGGTGCAGGAATCCGACGAACTGAGCGAGTTTCTGGCCAGCGTTGAGGCAGCGCCAGATATCCTCCGGCACTTTGTGACCGACCCTTACAAGGCCATTGTGGTGGTGGACACGAAAGCGCGCATCTCGTACATGAGCGCTGTGCACGAAAAGTTCTTTGGATTGAAGCATGGCGAAGGGATCGGCAAGCACGTCACTGAGGTCATCGAGAACACCAAGCTGCAGGAGGTCGTTGCCACCGGAAGAGCTCAGGTCGCTCAATTGCAGGAGATGAATGGCGTTACGCGCGTGGTGTCGCGACTGCCAATCTATGACCGCAACAAGCGCTTGGTGGCGGCCATTGGACAGGTGATGTTCAAAGGTCCGGAAACTATGCAAGAGCTTTCGGTTGAACTGGCGAAAGTGCGGCAGGAGCTGGACTTCTTCAAGCGCGAGCTTTCGGGCATCCGTAACCGCAGCTACGGGCTCGATCAGATCGTTGGCAGCAGCGAGGCGGTGCGCCGCTTGAAGGAAGACATTGTGCGTGTGGCGCGCCTTGACGTGCCTGTTCTGCTGACTGGAGAAAGCGGCACCGGCAAGGAGATGGTGGCGCACGCCATCCACATGCTCAGTCCGCGAAATGACAAGCCGCTGGTGCTGGTGAATTCCGCTGCCATGCCCGCCAATCTGGTAGAAAGCGAACTGTTCGGCTACGAGCCCGGTGCGTTCACTGGCGCCGACAGAAAAGGTCGCAAGGGCAAGTTCGAAGCAGCCAACACGGGCACGCTGTTTCTCGATGAAATCGGCGACATGCCGATGGACATGCAGGTGAAGATGCTGCGCGTTCTGCAGGATGGGCACTTTGAGCGCGTTGGTGGAGACAAGGCGCGGTACTCGGATTTCCGTCTTATTTCTGCGAGCAATCGTGATTTCAAGGCCATGATTGGTGATTCCACATTCCGGCTCGATCTCTTCTATCGCATCAGTACCGTCACGCTACGCCTGCCGCCTTTGCGGGAGCGACTGGAGGACATTCCAGAACTGGCAGATACCTTCCTCGAAGCATTCGCAATGCGCCACGGATCGGCGCGAAAATCCATCTCTGAGGCGGCCATCCGCTTCCTGCAGTCGAGCGCGTGGCCGGGCAATATCCGTCAGCTTCAGCATGCGATCGAACGCGCTGCGATCTTCTGTGA
This sequence comes from Diaphorobacter sp. HDW4B, assembly GCF_011305535.1. Taxonomy (GTDB): domain Bacteria; phylum Pseudomonadota; class Gammaproteobacteria; order Burkholderiales; family Burkholderiaceae_C; genus Diaphorobacter_A. The sequence goes on along the minus strand of NZ_CP049905.1, from coordinate 531,578 downwards.
TGGAGTCATGCTGAATGTCGAGGATTTCGAAGGACTCGAGGTCACGGAACGTGCGCCGAGCAAGGTGGCTGAGCCGATCAGCGGAACATCCAGCGAGAAATGGTCGAGCGATGTTCGCGGCGCCAAGGATCGCGTCGAATCGGAGCTGATTCTCGACGCGATGAAACGCACTGGCGGCAACAAGAAGCGCGTTGCTGAAGAGTTGGGGATTTCCCGGTCTTATCTCTACAAACGCCTGGCGATGCTTGCCATCGACGAATGATGTCTGCCTGCAAGCCTTTGACTCAGACCTTGCCAGCGCTGTTTGCGCAAGGCATTTTGCTCGCTTCGAACCCGTTGTTAAGGAATGCTTGATTGTCTCTACGCATAGGTCTCCCTTAGATTCAGATCCACTCGAAATACCTTCCATTCGAGCTGGCACAACATGACGGAGACAAACGAGATGAATGAGATTCTGCAACCTTGCACTGTGCGGCCCGTGGCCTGCCCGATGACGGGAGGACAACATGGCGCGCAATGAACAACATGCGGGCGTAGACCCAGATCGCGTAATCAACAAATGTGCACGAAAGATCATGCCGTTGGTGCTCTTCGGCTTCTTTCTCTGCTATCTGGATCGCTCGAACGTCGGCATTGCGTCCTTGACGATGAATGCTGATCTCGGCATCACGCCAGAGATGTACGGCTGGGCGGTCAGCCTGTTCTTCTGGGGCTACTGTCTGTTTGAAGTGCCCAGCAACATGGCGCTTGCACACTTCGGCGCACGCATCTGGATTGCCCGCATCATGGTGATGTGGGGTGCGGCATCGCTTGCGATGGCGTGGGTCTGGAGCAAGGAGAGCTACTACGTTCTCCGGTTCCTCTTGGGCGTGGCTGAAGCGGGTTTTGTGCCGGGCGTCATCTTCTATTTCAGATCGTGGTTCCCTCAGCGTTATCACAACCGCATGCTGGGTATGTTCCTGGTGGCGAATCCTCTTTCGTCGTTGATCGGCAGCCCGCTGTCGGCGCTGCTATTGCAGATGGATGGCATTCTGGGGTTGAAGGGATGGCAGTGGCTTTTCATCCTCGAAAGCACGCCTACCATTGTGTTTGGCTTTGTCATCTTCTGGCTGCTGCCCAATAAACCCGGCGATGTGAAATGGCTGTCGCGTGAAGAAAAGGCATGGCTTGAAGGAACGCTTGAGCAAGAGCGTGCAAGCCGCAAGGGGATCAAGAGCGAGTCAGTGTTGGGCGTGATCTTCAACCCGCGCATCTGGCTGCTCAGCTCCATCTATCTGGGGCTGATGATCGGCATGTATGGCGTGAGCTTCTTCCTGCCGCAGATCGTCAAGGGCTTTGGTTTTTCCACCTTGCAGATTGGCTTCATCAGCGCAATTCCCTCACTGTTCAGTGCTGTTGCGATGGTGCTGTGGTCGCGCAGTTCAGACCGAACGGGAGAGCGCGCGCTGCATACAGCCGTCGCTGCTGTGATTGCGATGATCGGTCTGCTGATTGCCGCTACCGCGACGTCACCAGTGATGTCGTTGGTGGGACTTACCTTGACCTCTGTGGGTACCCTTGCCGGAATGGTCACTTTCTGGGCCATGCCGAATGCGTTGGTAACGGGTGCGCAAGCTGCAGCGGCGTTTGGTCTCATCAACACATTTGGTGCGTTTGGTGGCGTTGTGGGGCCCAACATCATGGGCTTCCTGCGTGGCTTCACAGGCGACTTCCAGAGTGGGTTGTTTGGGTTGGCTGCGTGCCAGATCGTTGGGGTAGGCGTGGCGCTTTACTTCCGCAAGGAAGTGAACGCAGCGCGATCGCGTGAGCAGACAGCACATGCGGACCGAAGCGCTTCAATGGAAGAAGGTGGAATCAAACCCGTCGTCAGGTAGTCCATATTTTGATTTGAGTTTGTCAGTAAGAAAGCAGGAGATAGCGCGTGAAGGAATATCAGTTGTTCATCAACGGTGAGTTTGTCAACCCGGCTCGCCGTGAGTGGTTTGAAACCCATGATCCGTACACCGGCAGTGCATGGGCTCGCATCCCTAAGGGAACAAAGGAGGACGTGGATCGCGCTGTCTCCGCTGCTTCGACGGCGCTCAAGGAAGGCGTCTGGCCGACGCTTACGCCCACGGCGCGTGGCAAGCTGTTGCGACGTCTTGGGGACTTGATCCTCGAGAACGCGCAGCATCTTGCGGAGATGGAAGTGCGCGACAACGGCAAGCTGATGAGCGAAATGCTCGCACAGATGCGTTCGCTGCCGGAGTGGTGGTGGTACTTTGGCGGTTTGGCAGACAAGCTCGAGGGTTCAGTGGTTCCATTGGATCGTGCTGATACGTTTGCCTTCACCACACATGAGCCGATCGGTGTGGTGGCCGCGTTGACGGCATGGAATTCGCCGCTGTTGTTTGTCGGCATGAAATGTGCGCCCGCACTGGCAGCGGGTTGCACTGTGGTTCTGAAACCATCGGAGTTCGCATCGGCCAGCACGCTGGAGTTCATGGAGCTGACACGCAAGGCGGGCTTTCCGCCCGGCGTGTTCAACGTGGTGACCGGCTTTGGCGCAGATACGGGTGCTGTTTTGGCGGAGCATCCAGACGTGGCGAAGATCAGCTTCACAGGGTCTGACGCCACAGGTGCGCGGGTCTACGCAGCTGCAGCGAAAACCATGAAGCGCGTATCGCTTGAACTGGGAGGCAAGTCGCCCAACATCGTTTTCGACGACTGCGATATGGATCAGGCCATCTCGGGTGCCATCTCAGGCATTTTTTCCGCAACAGGGCAGACCTGCGTGGCGGGTTCCCGCCTGTTGGTGCAGAACTCGATCAAGAAACAGTTCGTCGAGCGGTTGGTGGAAACGGTCAAAACCGCCAAGGTCGGCAATCCGCAGGATCCGCAGACCAACATTGGGCCAGTCGCAACTGCAGACCAGTTCCAGAAGGTGCTTCGCTACATTGACATCGCACGCGAAGGCGGTGCCCGCTGCATTCTGGGCGGCAACGCACGTACCGATCTGCCAGGTGGGCAATTCGTTGATCCCACCATCTTCGATGACGTGACGAACGATATGCGCATTGCGCAGGAAGAGGTGTTCGGTCCAGTGCTCTCCATCATCGGGTTCGATACCGAAGCCGATGCCGTGCGAATAGGCAACGACGTGATCTACGGATTGGCGGCTGGTGTCTGGACAAAAGATCTCTCACGCGCGCTGCGCATGACCAAGGCTTTGCGTGCAGGCACGGTGTGGGTCAATACGTATCGCGGCATGAGTTTCAATTTGCCGTTCGGTGGCATGAAGCAATCAGGTCTGGGGCGCGAAAACGGAATTGAATCGGTGCGTGAGTTCACTGAGCTCAAGAGCGTGTGGATCTCCACAGCGACTAGCGGGCCAGCCAATCCTTTCATCCTGAAAATCTGATCGACTGGACTTGAACGAGCGCGTTAGGTATCTGGGGCCTGACGCGCTCAGTGCGTTGCAATGGACTTGGCGGAGCAGGGAAAATGTCGCCTTTTCCCTGCAACCAATGCGCCTTCCCTGCAAGTGCATTGGCATACAATTTCTGCGATGGCAAACATTCCGCGTTTCGATCTGGTGGACTTGAGGCTCTTCGTGCTGGTGGTGGAGGGCAGCAGTCTCACGCGCGGAGCCGAACGCGCATTTCTTTCCGTTGCAGCAGCGAGTTTGCGCATCAAAAGTCTTGAAGAAGGCGTAGGGGCGCAACTGCTCTATCGCAACAAGAAAGGCATGTCTCCCACGCGTGCTGGCGAGGTTTTTCTTCAGCACGCATTGCGGGTGCTTGGTGAGGTGGAAGAGCTTCAAAAAGGCATTCAGGCGTTTTCCAGCGGCGTGCGTGGACATGTACGCTTGTTTGCCAACGCTACAGCGGTGTGCGAGTTTCTACCGGCTGTGCTCGCCAAGTTCTTTGTCGCGCATTCATCCATCACCGTTGATCTGCAGGAGCGCCTGAGCGCGGAGATCGTGCGTTCGGTGCAGGACTCGGTGGCCGACATAGGAGTCATCTCGGGTCGCGCTTCGGCAGAAGGACTGGAAACTTTGCCGTACAAGAAGGACTTGATGGTATTGGCCGTGCCAGACCAGCATCCATTGGGTTCCATGAAAAGCCTTCATTTTGCTGATGCGCTTGACTACGAATTCGTCAGTCTGAGTTCCCGCACCTCGACCTATACCTATCTGCAGCAGGAAGTGGCGCAGACCGAGCGCGCCATGCAGCAGCGCGTGGAAGTCGGCAGCTACGATGCCATGTGCCGCATGATCGAAGCCGGCGTGGGCATTGGTGTGTTGCCCGAGATGGTGGCGCGCCGCCATGCGCGCTCCATGCGCATCAAGATCGTGGCTTTGCAGGACGAATGGGCCATGAGGGAGCTGAAGATCTGCGTTCGCAAACTGGATGATCAACCGGTTTTTGCGCAGCGGCTCATCGAGTTCATTCTGGAAAACGACTGAGTTCCTGGGGGCTTGTCCCTTTTGCGCAAGTGTCCCGTGGGAGAGTTACGCCGATTTTTTGATGTAGCTGGCAGTAGTGGCATGCGCGCTTGTGACTTCATTCACGACACCAGGTTTGGGCTCATCAAAACATGGGTTCGCCAAATCTTGATTGCTCACATCCGGGCTGTTCCCTTAGATTCAACTCAGCCGCCATTCGTGGTCACTTTCATTTTCCCTGTTTGAAGTGATGTGATGGCAGTGCGAAGCAATTTTTGAGAATGAGACTGTTGAATGGACTTCGACTGTTGGCATGTTGAAGCCAAGTGTGATGGGCAGATTCGACAGTCTCGATAACGATGCGTTCAGGAGACTGAGTTGAAAAATAGTACGTTTGATTATGTGATCGTCGGTGCGGGCTCTGCGGGCTGCACATTGGCTTATCGTCTTTCGCAGAATCCTCAGGTGAAAGTCCTAGTGCTGGAAGCTGGGGGATGGGGGAAGCATCCGTTTCTTCATATTCCGCTGGCATGGCCGCACATCTTCTACAACCGGATGAGCGACTGGAACTACTTCTCCGAGCCAGATGCGACCATCGCCAATCGTCGCCTCGATTGCGCGCGTGGCAAGCTCGTTGGCGGAAGTTCATCCATCAACGGAATGACCTACATGCGAGGGCATCCGGGTGACTACGACCGTTGGGCAAGTACGCCGGGTCTGGAGGGTTGGGCCTTCAAGAATGTCCTGTCGCTATTCAAGCGTGCGGAGTCCTGGGAGGGCGGCGAAGATGAATTCCGTGGTGGGTCAGGTCCATTGACCACACGCTATTCGCGTTTCAATGATCCTATATCTGAGAACTTCGTGGCTGCAGGGATTGAGGCGGGTTATCCCTTCACCAAGGATTTCAACGGCGAAGAGCCCGAAGGATTTGCAGCGTGGCAATCCACCATCCGCGATGGCCTCCGTTGCAGCACGGCGGTGGCCTACATGAAGCCCGCGCTAGAGCGCGAGAACGTGACGCTCGAAGTGCGGGCGATGACCCAACGCGTTCTGATGGATGGCACTACCGCGATCGGCATTGAGTACATGCAGGATGGCCAGTTGCGTCAGGTGTATGCAAGCCGTGAAGTGATTCTTGCGGCGGGTGCTATCAACTCGCCGCAGTTGCTCAATCTGTCGGGCATCGGCGCGTCGAATGAGCTGAAGGACATCGGCGTGAAGACCATCGTCGATCTGCCGGGTGTCGGCAAGAATCTGCAAGACCATATCTCTGTCGGCGTGACATACGCGCGCAAGGACCGCAGCCCGTTGCACAAGGCCATGCGCGCAGATCGTATCGTCCGTGAATTGGGGCGTGCCTACTTCAAGGGCGATGGCATCGCCACGGACCTTCCTTCGGGTGGACTTGCGCACATCAAGAGTTCTCCCGAGCAGGAGCTGCCCGATATCGAGCTGCTGACCGCTGCCGCGCCCAGCACGGCTCACCCCTATTTCTGGCCGTTTGTTCCAAGTTATTCGGATGGTTTCATGGTGCGCGCGGCGGTGTTGCGACCCGAAAGTCGCGGTCATGTACGACTGTCCTCCAATGACCCCAACGCCGCGCCGATCATTGCTCAGAACTTTCTGGCGAACTACAGCGATCGCGAGGCGTTGCGCAAGGGTGTTCGCATGGTTCGCGATGTGGGACGCCAGAAATCTCTGGCCAAAATCGTGGACAGGGAACTCACACCAATGGGTTTCAGCGATGCGGAAATCGATGCGCATATTGGTGCAGCCGCGATCAGTGTTCATCACCCTGTGGGCACCTGCAAGATGGGTAATTCAAACGATGTGAATGCGGTTGTCGATCTAGAATTGCGCGTGTTTGGTACACGCAATCTACGGGTCGTGGATGCCTCCATCATGCCACTCATCGTTGGGGGCGGAACGAATGCGCCCACCATCATGATTGCGGAGAAGGCGTCCGACATGATCGCTGCGAGTACGCACTGAATGCAGCGCTCCATGTCTGTACCATATGGATTCGATGGCGATATATCCAAGCCCGAGATGCTCGCTTCAACGTCATTCCATAACGGGGGAGGGGCGCGCGAGCGATTCACCGGGAAAGTTGTCCTGATCACCGGCGCAAGCGGCGGTGTGGGCGCTGTTCTGGCGGATTCGTTTGCGTGCGAGGGTGCGATCACAGTGCTTGCGGATGTGAATCGAAACGCAGGTGAAGCGTTGGAACGCTCGCTGCGCGATAGGGGGCATCAAGCCATGTTCGTGACATTGGATGTGTCAAACGCCGGTGACTGGTCCGCGGCGATGGAGCGCATCCAAAGTGAGTTTGGCGCGCTGCATGTATTGGTGAACAACGCGGGCATCATCAGCAGAACCGGCATTCGTGATGTGACCAGCGAGGAATGGCAGCGCGTGTTGAATGTGAACCTGATGGGCTCCATGCTGGGAATTCAGTCCGTAGCCAAGCTAATCCGCGACTCGGGCGGTGGAAGCGTGGTGAACGTGGGTTCCACTTCAGGCGTGGTTGGGCATCCAGGCGTGGCGTACTCGGCCAGCAAATGGGGCTTGCGTGCACTCACGCGAAGCGCTGCGCTCGATCTGCTGGAGTGGGGGATAAGGGTGAATGCGGTGCATCCGTCGCAAGTGGCGGGCACGGGTATCACCAAAGGCGCGAACGAAGGTTATCGGCAAGCGAGCGATCGCGTGATGCCCGCAGGGCGCGCTGTAAACGCTGAGGAGGTCGCTTCCGCAGTCCTGTTTCTTGCGAGTGGGGAATCCAGCTACATCAATGCGACGGACCTGATGGTGGATGGTGGTGCCGTGTCAATTGGTATGCCCCGCATGCGTTCATTGCTGGAGTCTGAGTACAGTTCGACTTGAATGAGGCGGCATCGTTGCGATGCTGTTCTTGTCGCCCACCTGCCAGCAGTGATGCTGGCTAGACGGGTCATGAAATCTGAAGGTTCGATACCTTGGCCATGCGCTCGATGTTCTTCGCATCCTTCATCATGAAGTGCAACCATTCCGTTGGCGTACTCAACTTGACTTCCATGCCCTGATTCTGGATGGACTTGATCACCTCGGGCTGTTGAAGCGATTGCTGCGTCGCGGCATTGAGCCGTTCGACTATGGATGGCGCGATGCCTTTGGGGCCCACGAATCCGAACCAGCACAGGAAATCAAAACCACGATGTCCCAGTTCCTCAAAGGTGGGTACATCCGGAAGTATCTTGGTACGCGTGAGACCGCTGACGGCCAGTGGTTTCACTCGCTTTGCGCGGATCATCGCCATGGCCGATGGAAGTGTCGGAAAGTTGGCGTTGACTTGCCCTGCAACTGTCGCCATGACGCTGGGGCCTGCGCCTTTGAACGGGACATGCAGCATTCGGATTCCAGCGATCTTGCTGAAGAACTCTGCGCTGAGTTGTGTGGTTCCTGCAAGTCCATCCGAGCCGTAGCTGATGCTGTCGGGCTTGTCTTTGGCGAGTCTGATGAAGTCATTCACATCGTTGGCTGGAAGGTCGTTGTTGACCACTAGCACCACGGGAGCCTGCGCAACCGATGCGATCGGCGTGCACTCGTTGGATGGGTTGTATTTGAAGCCGGAGCGCAAAACCATGTTGATGAATGCGCCGCTTGCATTCAGCAGTATCGAGTACCCGTCAGCAGGTGCGCGCGCGATCTGCGTCGCAGCCAGCGCGCCAGCCACGCCGGGCTTGTTTTCAACCACGATAGGCTGTCCAAGTTGGATGGACATCTGTGCGGTGATGATGCGCGCCGTGACATCAGTGCCTCCGCCAGGCGGGTATCCAACCCATACGGAAATCGGACGAGTTGGATAGTTCTGCGCGCGCAACGACAGTGGGGAAAGCGCAAGTCCCAACGTTGTGGCGGTTGAGAAGTTTCGGCGGGTCAACATGCGGATTCCACTTTCAAGAAGGCATTGTGCGGTAATTGGATGGGCGGTGTTCTTTTGTTGAGTGATGCTTCCAGTTTTTGATGGTGCGCTCCGCTCGTTGTTTGTCCCGAGTCAGTCTTGCAGTGCGGGGGCGAGCGAACGAAGCAACTGCCCATATCCTGCAATCGCGCGTGTCTCGTTCATCATCCGCAGCGCAGCCCAGATGCAGACCTGTGTGGTGGAAAGCACGGGCTTTCCAAGTTCCCGTTCAATCTGTTCAAGCACCTGCATTGATTTCCAGTTGGTACATGCCAGCACAATGGCTTGCGCGTCGGGGGTGTCAATTGCGCGTGCCAAGTCCAAGGCTGTCGAGGCATCCAATCTGCCGACGGTCAGATTGTCCACCAGTCCAAGTCCCTTGGCGTTGACGACCTGAAATCCATTGGCTTCCAGAAAACTTTTGGCAATGCCGTTGACCTTTTCGTCATACGCAGCGCCCAAAGCCAGTCGCTCGATTCCAAGATGGCGTAATGCTTCCAGCAATGCGGTGGATGCTGTGGATGACTTCTTCCCAGAAGCTTTCTCGATGCGTTCTGTGACTTCGCGGTCATATCCCAAGCCTTTGAGAAAGCTGGGTGCGGTGGCACCAAGTATCACCACGTCCACATCGGCGCTTGCCAGATTGCGGGCTTGCTTTTCCATGTCGAGCACGACGTTTTCGATGGAATCCGTAGCAATCTGCGTAAGGTACAGACGTGCAGAATGCAGCGTGATGTGCGAGGGCAGTGCGCGGTAGAACTCGGGTTCGATGGTGGTGTTGGAAGAGGGGATCAGCAGGCCGATTCGACTCATGTTCGTGACTTTCTTAGTTGGTATGTTGGGTGTGCTCAAGCGTGAGCGTTCAAGGCGGCATTTTTTCCTGCGATTCGTCCAGAAACGAATGCCCAGCCCAAGTGATGACCGTGGCCTTCCAGTAGTAATCCACCTTGTCCCGCGGACCCGGCGGCGAAGAGCCCAGGAATGGGCAGATCAGCGTGGTCGAGCACTTCGAGGTTTTCATTGACGCGCAAACCACCGTCTGTGAAAACCACGTAGCTTTTGACGGGGCCAAGCGCGTAGTAAGGACCGCCGCCGATGGTTGGTCGTGCTCCTCGTTCGGCCGAATCGTTGTAGTCCTTGACAGTGGATTGCAGAGCGGATGTTGGTACACCCAATTTTTCAGCCAACTCATCCAGCGTATTCGCACGATGAAAGATGTCTGGCCGGTTGCGCTTGTAGTCCTTCATGTAGGCATATGCGACGCCTGGCGCGGTCGAGACGAAGTAGGGCCAACGTTCAAATTTGGCTGCCGTGCTTTCGTCCATCATGATCCACGCGATCTTCTCGGGTTGGCGTGCTACGTCTTTGGCGGGCGCATTCAACTCATCTGTGAACCGCTTGCCAGCCTTGTTGATGAGCAGTCCACCTTCTCGTAGTAGATCAGGTGAGGGGCCCAATGCGGTTGTCAGAAAACTCATCAGGAATGGACGCAGCAAGCGCTGCGGAAGATGCTTCATCGACCATGCAATGCAGCGTGCGATGGCGGTTCCGGGTGGCAGGCGCTGAATGAAATTTTTGCCTGTCGGAGGAACGAAGCGCATGATCGGACCGCGGACGATGTCGCCATTGATGACGCTCGCGCCGACGGATATCGCCATGCGATGGCCGTCGCCAGTGGCGGTTCTGTTGACGGGCTCGACGGGGACGACACTTTCCGATGCGAAGCGTCGCTTCAAATCTTCTGAGCCGCTGTAGTCACCTGATGCAAGCACGACGGCGCGGTTGGCGAGATAGCGCCACTTCTGTCCTTGGGCATCTGTTGCGTGAACTCCTACGACGCGATTCTTCTCGATGATCAGATCGGTTGTGTTGGTGTTGGTGTGGATGACCACGCCCAGTGATTTGCAGTGCCGGGTGAGGTGATATGCAAAGGACTTTGAGTTGGGAACGACGTTGTGCATTCGCGCGACGCGATGAGGCGGCTCTTCTTGTGGCCCGACGAACACGACGCCCAGATCCATCAACCACTGAAGCATTTCGCTGCTGTTGTCTGCCAGTATTCTGCGCAGCTTGAGGTTGTCCCTGGAAACGAGATTGCCAGCGTGAAGTGCCAAGTCTTCAAAGTGCGCGTCAGCGGAGTCCTCAATGCCTGCGGCACGTTGATGCGGCGTGTCGGATGCGGTGACCGACCCAACTGACCATGACGTGGAGCCACCGGGTTCAGGATTCTTCTCCAGTACAGTGACTTGGCTGCCCGCCTTCGCGGCTTCGTAGGCGGCGGCCAATCCTGCACCTCCGGCACCGATGATGAGAACCTCGGATGTATGGGTTTTGATCATTCCGTTCAATGTCGCTTCTTTAACTCAAGTCAGCCGCATTGAGTGCATCTGCTTGGCAGAGGCGTTACGCGGCGGGTTAGGGCTTTCATGCACGGAGCGTGCTTGTGGCGACATGACTATGTGCCACAAGTTCGATTGAGTGCTTGTGGCGAGTGTGACGATGCTTCGAAATGATGGCAATTTGCGATTGGCTAAGCAGTGTTTTGCTTAAGAAAAACGTTTGGGGTCAGTAATTCGTTGTACGCGTGGCTAGTTGGGGGCAGGCTTGTCTAACTTTATGTTTGTGTCGTTTGAAATGGTGCTTTGAAATATCTTGATTGCTGAGCTTTGGGTGGCTGCACATACTGCATTAAGTTCATCGCTCTTCCATGTTCCAGCAAGAGTGTTGAGTCATTGAAGAACAGGGAGAAATGCATATTGAAATCCGAGTTGGCGGGAGATGCGGGTGGGTTCGAATTAATGCTGAGTGACGGCCTTGATGTTGAGTTTCCGGGACCTGGAAAAGTGCTGATAGACGTGAAGGCTTGCGAGGTTGTCTTAGGCAAAGACTGTGCCATGTGCACGGACGATGAGATTCAACGCAGCCAGATGATTGCTAGAGGGCAGATGGTGGCCGGGAGAGTCCGTGCGGTGGGGACGGGCGTGGCCAGCTTTGCGATCGGAGATTCCATCGCAGCACGGGTAGAACCAGGGGGCCTAACGAGTGTCATCATGGCGCCAGCGCATGGCTGCTACCGATTGCCGGATGGCATGTCATTCGCAATCGGTGCAGCGTTGGGTGAGAGTTTTCAGATGGCTTATATCGCTCTGAGTGAGTACTCTGAGTTCCAGAATGGATGTTCGATTCTTGTTTTTGGTGTGACAAGCGAGTTGGGGTCCTCCATCGTGCAACTTGCCAAATCTGCAGGCGCGTCGATCATCATCGGAACGGTATCGCACACAACTCAGGTGGAAGATGCCGTTGCTTTAGGCTGCGACCACGTTCTCGATTTTTCAAAAGGAGATGATTTCCGGCGGCTGAGCGATTTTGTGTCTAGCGTCACCAACGGCAGCAGCTTGGATATTGCAGTTGGAACGACGGTTTGTGAGCACTACTTGGCAGCGCTGAATGCTGCTTCCTTAGTGGTGCGGGGGCTTTGCGTCAGGGATTCTTCGATCTTCGTTTCGCGGCGTATTGATGAGCAGGTAGCTTGGCTTCGAGGAGAAGGAATCTTGATCATGCCCATCTGTGTTGGGCTAGCTCCAGCAAAACGTAGGGCAATTCAGGAAAGTCTCTTCGCTCTTTGGATTGATGGGTTGTTCATACCGCGGAATTTCAGTCTCATTCCAGAATCACGTATTTCGCAGTTGTCAGAACTGACAGCGCTCGGAGTAGGGTGGAAGAAAATAATCTTGGTGTCTGACTAGATAAATGCAAACTTCTTGTTGTAGACATAGCTTGACGACAAGGCGTATTTTGTTGACGAGCTAGATGAATGCGAAGAATGTGGTGCGACAGTTCTGTGCCGAGACGTCGCGCGAGGATTTGAAGCGCGAAGGATCTTCAACACCCGCCTTGAAGGTCAATGCCGTGACCGGCCCAACGCCGGGATTCGTCATCAGAGGTTTGCACAGCGGATCAATTTTGACCAGCGCCTTGATGGCGTTGTCGAGGTTGAGATAGATTTTGCAGAGTATGGTGCGCGCGTCCAGCAGGGGTGTCAGCGCGCATGAGAGCATCTCGTCGTGAGCGAAGGTCTCGCGCACTTTGGCGTCAAAGGAACCATGACCGACCCGGCGCTCGCCAGGCGGGTGCCGAAGACGCGCAGCAGGTCCCTCCGTTCGTTCTCCAAGTCGACGCATTTCGCCACGATGGTCTTGCGGCTGACGAGTAGCGCACGCACGCGGCGGTACTCGCCGGTGCGTAGTGATGGAGCCAAGTAGATGCTCAGTGCCTTGAATAAGGCAGAGTCGGCGATCAATCGCCACCCCTACTCCGAGCCGTGATGGTGCGTCATTAGCCAGCTTGCAGCGCTGGAGGGTCGTGGGTCTGCTTCGCGACCGATGCGGTCGTTCGACGCGGAATGCATGAAAGGCAGTTCTCAGCCTTTACCAGTCAGTCACCCAATCTCCGCAAAGCTGACCTTCAAACCCAAAGTCAAGGATAGCTGCAGCCCTCACTTAGTTGCGTAGAACTCCTAAGCAATCCGCAATATGCCGTAAGCAGGATCAATGACTACACAGCCTGTTGGGATGCGGGCGCACATTGGATGACAGATAGCCACGGAGATGGAGAGGCATTCTTTCATTCTCAGGAAAGGGGATCCACCATGCCGCAAAAAGCCAGACCCGACGAAGGCAAGGCTCTGGAGCCGACCATCATTGCCGAGCAGCATCGCAAGACCAAAACGTCCACCAACGCCAGGCCAACCAAGGAGCCAGTGCCATCAACGGACTCCACGAGCCACGACAAGGCTGCAGAGCCCACCATCATTGCAGAGCAGGAACGGCACCCTGCAAAGCGTGACTGAGTCTTGGTGCTGTGCACTTGCATCACATTTGTCACTGCGCGCTCATGTTTCGAAATTTCCGTTGATCGGTCAAAGATTCTGTCATTTGTACAAGTGAGCGCGCAGCGTCTTCAGCTTTGTTACAAGCCCATGGTTCATGGGCATGCTCTCTGACAGATGAAGGTTGCGTACAGGTCGAACATGGAGTCTTTCATCGCTTCAGGAGAGAACGCCATGAGCCGCACCACGCCATCGAATGGCCCATCGATCACCGGCAAAGGCGGTGAGCTTCAGCAACAGGCATCGACCACACATCCGCAACTGACCACTCAGCAAGGCATTGCGGTGTCCGACAACCAGAACTCCTTGCACGCCTATGGTCGCGGACCGACCTTGCTGGAGGACTTCATACTGCGCGAAAAAATCACGCACTTCGACCATGAGCGCATTCCGGAACGCATCGTGCATGCGCGGGGCACGGGCGTTCATGGGCGCTTTGTGCTCAGCAAGTCACTCAAGAAATTCACCACGGCCAAGGTACTGACGGAGAAAGGTGTCGATGTCCCTATCTTCGTGCGCTTCTCGACCGTGGCGGGTGGAGCAGGCTCCGTGGATACGCCGCGCGATGTGCGCGGGTTTGCCATCAAGTTCTATACAAAGGAAGGCAATTGGGATCTGGTGGGCAACAACATTCCGGTGTTCTTCATTCAGGATGCGATGAAGTTTCCGGACCTGGTGCATGCGGTGAAGATGGAGCCCGATCGCGGCTTTCCTCAGGCCGCTACTGCACACGACACGTTCTGGGATTTCGTCTCGCTGATGCCCGAGTCACTGCATATGGTGATGTGGACCATGAGCGATCGCACGATTCCGCGAAGTCTTCGAATGATCGAAGGCTTTGGAGTTCACTCGTTTCGACTGATCAATGAACGCAGCGAGAGCACGTTCGTGAAATTCCATTGGCGGCCCCAACTGGGCATTCAATCCACCGTGTGGGACGAAGCCGCCAAGCTTCAATCCGCCGACAACGATTTTCATCGTCGAGACATGTTCGATGCGGTGCAATCGGGGCGGTTTCCCGTGTGGGATCTGTATGTTCAACTCTTCACGCAGGAGCAGGCCGACCAGTTGCCCTACGATCATCTGGACCCTACCAAACTCATCCCGGAAGAGGTCATACCGCTGGACAAGATCGGCTCCTTCATACTGGATCGGTGGCCTGACAATTTCTTCGCGGAGACCGAGCAAGTGGCGTTCTGTCCTGCCAATGTGCCGCCGGGCATTGACTTCAGCAACGACCCGTTGCTGCAAGGGCGATTGTTCTCGTATCTCGACACCCAGCTCTCGCGTCTGGGTGGCCCGAATTTTTCGCAGATTCCCATCAACGCACCCAAGTGTCCGTTTGCCAATTTCCAGCGCGATGGACATATGCAGATGCAGCAGCCCAAGGGCCGCGTGGCTTATGAACCGTCAAGTCTTGATCCTGCATCACCACGCGCCTCGATGGAGCATGGGTTCAGAAGCTTTGCCGAGGGTGCTGGAGACGATGCCAAGGGTCGCGTGCGACCGGAAAGCTTTGCAGATCACTACAGCCAGGCTCGTATGTTCTATCGCAGCCAAAGCGAAGTGGAACAGGCGCATATGGCATCAGCGCTGGTGTTTGAACTCTCCAAGGTGCAGACCGAGAATGTGCGCAGTGCCATGGTGAGTCATCTGCTCGTGATCGATCCTGACCTTGGCAAACGTGTGGCTGCTGGCTTGGGCCTGGAACCGATGCCTAAGCCCGCAGCAGATGAGCAGCGCGTCAATGACCTCGCTCCCAGCCCGGCCTTGCGCATCATTGACCGCATGTTGCCGACCCTAGAGGGGCGCTGCATTGCCATCTTGGTGGATGACGGATCGAATGTTCAAAGTGTGGTCGCACTGGTCAAAGCGATTGAATCACAGAACGCGAGCTTCACAATCGTGGCGCCTAAAGTGGGTGGTGCAAAGCTCAGTGATGGGACATTTTGCAAGGCAGATGCGCAACTGGCGGGTGCGCCCTCGGCGCAATTCGATGCGGTCGCATCGGTGCTCACAATGGCTGTTGGCGAGCGGCTGAGCCATGACGCAGCCGCTCAGGATTGGTTTCGCGATGCATTCGGACATCTCAAGGCGATTGCTGCCTGCAAGGCCACCCGGCTGATTCTTCAATCTGCGGGAGTGGAGCCCGACGAGGGGGTGTTCGCCCCAGAGGACATCCAGGCATTTTTGAAGGCCGCAGCGACGCGGCTCTGGAGTCGTGAATCCAAGGTTCGCACGTTGGCCTGACCTTGCATGCAAGAGACGGAACCCATGCCATACGACTAGATTGATGCGCTGCAATGGCCAGCCTTTGCAGCATCGCTATGGGCAGCATGGCTGGTTGCCTCCAACCGCAAGAACGCCAGAAATCACGGTTTCTGGGTTTTTCTTGCCAGCAACCTGCTGTGGATCGTCTGGGGAATGCATTCGCGCAGCTACGCGCTGGTCGCGCTTCAAGTGGGATTGGTGTTGTTGAACCTGCGCGGCTTGCAAAAGACAGACGCGCCTTGAGACCATGTGGGGAATACTCGTCTCACAGCGTTTCAACCTTGGTCTTACTTACTTGCTTGCGCGCGCTGCTGCATTGCGTTTGCGTGTCGCAGCCGCTTTCTTTGCGGAAGCGGATCGTTCGGCAGCCGAGCGGCTTGCGGATGCGGCGCCGCCCAACTTTCCGCCCTTGCGTGATGAGGAACGATCCACGGGATGGCCACGGCCCGAACCTGATTTCTTGCCACCGCCGGTCTCCTTGTTGACCGTAGCCCAAGCACGGCTCTCGGCCTCTTTCTCGCTCACGCCGCGGCTTTCGTAGCTTGCTTCGATATGGGCGGCCTGACGTTTTTGCTTGTCGGTATAGGAAGATTTGTCACCTCTTGGCATGCGTGCCTCCTTGCGCGTGAACGCGCGATCTGTAAAGCGCGTCAGCGCTTGGCCAGACAGAATCCGATGACGGCACCCACAGCCAGCGCGACACCTGCGACCCGCCACGGTTCATCATGGGCGTATTCGTTGCTCAATTTGGCGGCTTCTTGGGTGCGAGTGGCCGTTTCTTCGGCCACATGGGTCACCGTGTCGCGCACTTGGCTCACACCATCGCTCAGGCGCTGACGCATGTCGCGAATGTGGGGAATGGCATCCAGCTCCTTGCTGGACAGCAGGTTGCCAAGATCTCCGAGCAACTGCTCGATGCCGTTCAAACCGCTGGATGCGCTGTGTTTGGAAAATCTCATGGTCGATTCACCTTTCTCCATCTGCCAACCAAACGTGGCGACAGCTCATGAGCCCACCATAGGCCGATGCACTGCCGGTAGTTGTAGGTGAACGTCACCAATGTCCGTGGTGGAAGACGATGTGGGCGACGCGACGGACTTCGTTTTCGGTTGAGGCACCGTTTCAGCAGGATTTTTCTACTGCGTATGAATCGCCCCGGGTTTTCTAGACACCTCTGAGCCTTAAATCTAAGGCCCAATAGGAGGTGCTATGAGTAACCAAAGATATCCCCAAGAATTCAAGACCGAAGCAGTCAAGCAGATCACTGAGCGCGGCCATAAGGTGGCCGATGTTTCAGCCCGACTAGGCGTAAGTCAGCACAGCCTTTATCAATGGATCAAGGCTCAAGGAACGCCTGCCCATGATCGGCCGGCACAGGTGTCACAAACCGAGGAGTTGCGACGACTGAAGGCTGAACTCAAGCGAGTCACAGAGGAGCGCGACATCCTAAAAAAGGCCGCAGCGTACTTTGCCAAGCAGTCCGGGTGAAGTACGCATTCATCAAGCGCCATGAAGGTGAGTACAGCATTCGCCGACTGTGCAAGGTCATGGCTGTACACCCTAGCGGCTACTACGCCTGGAAGGCGCAACCGATGAGCCTGCGTGCAAAGGACGATCAACGTCTGTTGGGTCTTCTCAAGCATGCGTGGCTCGAGAGTGGTGGCGTCTATGGCTATCGCAAGCTGACCATGGACATGCGTGATTTGGGCGAGAGCTGCGGCAAGCATCGCGTGGCACGACTGCTCAAAATCGAGGGGCTGCGCTCACAGACGGGCTACAAACGCCGTGCAGGCATGCGTGGCGGCAAACCTGCCATCGTCGCGCCCAATCACTTGCAGCGCCGCTTCGCAGCGGCCGAGCCCAACCAAGCTTGGGTGACTGACATCACATACATCCGCACCCATGAAGGTTGGCTGTATCTGGCGGTGGTGGTTGACCTGTTCTCACGTCAGGTTGTTGGCTGGTCTATGGGCAGCCGCATCGATACTGGCTTGGTGCTCGATGCACTGTTGATGGCCTTGTGGCGTCGCAGGCCTAAGCTGCCTGTCATGGTGCATTCGGATCAGGGTAGTCAGTTTACAGGCCATGACTGGCAGGGCTTTCTGCGAGATCACAATCTGGTCTCCAGCATGAGTCGTCGCGGCAACTGTCACGACAACGCCGTGGCCGAGAGCTTCTTCCAGTTGCTCAAGCGCGAGCGTATTCGCCGCCAGATTTACCCGACGCGCGATGAGGCCAGGGCTGATGTCTTCAACTACATCGAGATGTTTTACAACCCGAAAAGGCGTCATGGCACCGCCGGAGATATCTCTCCGGTAGAGTTCGAAAGACGGCATTCCCAACGGCTCAACAGTGTCTAGGAAATCCGGGGCGATTCATCCAGTCAACCCATCACCGTCGCTCAGGCTGTCTCCTTTCCATTCTGGAGGGATCGCTTCGAGCTCTTTGATCGTCCATTTGCGACCCTTGCCTGCTTTGGGATAGCGTGTCATCTTTTGTCCTGAGGGGTAAACCAAGGGGTAAACCAACGGCTGGCTTTGGTTGGATTCTACAGGACTTGCTTGGACGAGTGAATTTCTTTAAGCTGTTGATTTAAATTGGTTTTTAATTCCAATGAAGTCCAATGAGGTTTTGTGGAATTCAATGGTAAATTAAATGGGGTGCAAGGGGTAGCGAGTTCGAATCCCGCCACGCCGACCATTTTATTCGAAGCAAAACGGACTTCATCCAAAAGATGAGGTCCGTTTTCTTTTGTGGGTTCGTTCGAGCTTGTGATTGTTCAAGTGTCCAGCAGCTTGGAGGAGGACTTGGCTTCACTCAGGCTTGCGTCGTGTCCGGAATCACATATCGAGTGCTTGAGGCTGCGCTGGGATTGGTGCTTCGAGTGCATTGCCTCACGTTGTGCATCATCGTTTAGGCGATAAGCCGGTATTCCGCATTAAGGGATTTGGTATACCATTTTCGGTGTTATCTTCGCACCACTATGCAAAGTCTTTTTCACCTCGCTTATCACGTCACCGACCTCGAAGAGGCTCGCAAGTTCTATCGCGATGTGCTGGGTTGCGCGGAAGGGCGCAGCACGGACACGTGGGTGGATTTCAACTTCTTTGGCCACCAGCTTTCGCTGCATCTGGGCGAGCCGTTTCCGGTGACGAACACCGGGCGCGTGGGCGTTCACATGGTGCCCATGCCGCATCTGGGACTGGTGCTGCTCAAGCCTGATTGGCTCAAGTTGGCCGAGCGCCTGAAGGCGGCGAACACCCAGTTCGTGCTGGAGCCGCAGGTGCGTTTCGAGGGCGAGCCGGGCGAGCAGTGGACGATGTTCTTCCGCGATCCGTGCGGCAATCCCATCGAGGTCAAGGGCTTCCTGAGCTGGGAGCAGGTGTACGAGCACTGATCGATCTGGCGATCCCTCAACGGCTGCAGGCCCGAAGCGACGTTCGCGCGTTGCTTTGGGCTGATTTGTTTTCGGGGCTGGTTTGTTCCAGTATGGGATGCAGATAAGTGCTTACCCAGTTATTTACCCGAGTTCACAATCCAGGTTCGGTCGTCAGTGTGATGAAAGCAAAATGCTTGGGATTTTTGATAATCCGTAAGTCATTGACATGAATGGATTTTTCACCACGGAATGGCATTTTTGATGCCGCAAAGGTGGAGATTTTTCGTTCTTGTTTCGTAAAGTACAATTTGAAGCAATGAGAGGGCCTTCCCGTCCGGAGTTTTCCGTTTGTATAGCCGTGCATAATCGCGGTTGCTCCTGAATAGTCGGTTGGTTGCAGTGCGCAAATGCTGCATTGCAGCGGTTTGCGTACAGAGTGCGTGCTGGCTGACGAGATGAAACGGAGCGGGCCGGAAGGTGTGGAGTGCTCGGGTGCAGATCAAGCTGCGCCCGGGGCATACAACAATGATCTAACAGATGATGGTGGAGCTGGGGTGAGAGTCGAGTTTTCCATTCGGGCCAGCTCTGCTGTGGCCTGCGGATTGCGCGAGCACGCCGAATGGCAGCGTTGGGCTGCGTCGCCTTCGCCATCTGTTCCTGCGGGCGAGTTGGCGCTTGATCTTTCCCATGTGCCGGCGATGGCACGCCGCCGTCTGGGGCGTCTGGCCAAGATGGCGGTGCTGGTGGCCGATGACGTGTTGCAGCAGGAGCAGTTGATGGATCTGCCCGTGGTCTGGGCGTCGCGCTATGGCGATGCTGAAAAATCGCTCGCACTGCTGCGCTCGCAAGTCGCTGGCGAGCTGCTTTCTCCTACGGCCTTTGGTCTTTCGGTGCACAACGGTGTGGGTGCGCAGCATTCGATTCTGCGCGGCATGGTGGCCAACGCGATCTGCGTGGCATCTTCCAGCAGTGTGCCCGAGGCGGGCGTGGTCGAGGCCATGGGCCTGCTCGGCGATGGCGCTTCCGATGTGATGCTGGTCTGCTACGACGAGCCTTTGCAAGGCGAATATGCAAGCTTCACCGAATCGCCTGCCGCCGAATTCGCGTGGGCTGCGCTGCTCACGCAGAAGACGGAGGGCTTGCCGAGCTTTGCCCTGTCTGCATTGGCGGACAGTGCGCAACCCAACGAATCAGCCGCATTGCCGCATGGTCTGCAAGTGCTGCAGTTTCTGCTCAATGCGGATCAGTCCCGCTTGACGCAACAGCGCAGTGATGGTGGTGAGGGCGGTGCTTGGGTTTGGGAGCGACTTCATGCTTGAGCGTCTGAATCGCTGCTGGCGCGTGGTCGCCACCGGGTTCTGCTTTGCCATGTTTGGCCTGGGCGGGTTGTTCATTCGACTGGTCGTCTATCCCTTGCTGCTGTTGTTCACGCGCGATGCGGAGCGGCGCAAGAGCGCGGCGCAGGCGGTGATCCATCACAGCTTTCGTTTCTTTGTGGGGCTGATGAATTTTGTGGGCGTGATCTCATATGAGGTGCGCCATCTGGAGCGACTCGATCGCAAGGGCCTGCTGATTCTGGCCAACCATCCGTCGCTCATCGACGTGGTGTTTCTGATCTCGCTGATTCCGCGCGCCGACTGCATCGTGAAGGCGTCGCTGTTGCGTAACCCATTCACGCGCGGGCCGATCCATGCGGCGGGGTTCATCTGCAACAGCGGTGGCGCGCAACTGGTCGAGGACTGCAACCGCTCGCTGGCCGAGGGCAACAATCTGATCATCTTCCCCGAAGGCACACGCACGCCGCTGGTGGGCGAAGTGAAGCTGCAGCGCGGTGCGGCGCATGTTGCCGTGAAGGGGCGGGTGAACATCACGCCGGTGCACATCCATACCAGCTTGCCGATGCTGCCCAAGGGCCGTCCATGGTGGAAGGTGCCTGCGCGCAAACCCCATTTCATTTTCGAGGTCCGCGAGGACATCGACATCGAAGAATTCTGCGTGGCTGCCGGCAATGAGTCGCTGGCCGCGCGCCAAGTCACGGACTATCTGTCCGACCATCTTTTCAGAGGACCTTCACGTGCTTCAGCTTGAACAGGAAATCAAGGAGCTCATTATCTCTTCGCTCGCGCTCGAAGACATCGCTCCGCAGGACATCGACTCCACCCAGCCACTGTTTGTGGATGGTCTGGGGCTGGACTCCATCGACGCGCTGGAACTGGGCCTTGCGCTGCAGAAGAAATACGGTGTGAGCATGTCCGCCGATTCCGAGCAGACGCGCCAGCACTTCAGCAGCGTCAACGCGCTGGTGGCCTTCGTCGCCGGTCATCGCGCGCAGTGAGGTTGGCTCGTTGCACCCCACACCATTCACTCTTTCTCATTGGATACGGCCATGAACAAGCAGGAAATCTTTGAGCACATCGTCCGCATCCTGGACGAGAACTTCAGCATCGAGGCCGCGCGCGTCACGCCCGAGGCAAAGCTCTACGACGATCTGGACATCGACAGCATCGATGCGGTGGACCTGATCGTGCAGCTCAAGCCGCTGGTCGGCAAGCGCCTGAATGCCGAGGCATTCAAGTCAGTGCGCACCGTGCAGGACGTGGTGGATGCGCTCCACAAGCTGGTGAACGAAGACCCGCAAGCGGCCTGATCGGCAGTGCTGATCATCGATCGCGAACGCCATCAGGAACGTCGGTAATTCGGCCATGCGCAATTGGGTGAAATGGGCCTTGATCGTGCTGACGGTGCTCTATCCGCTCGTGGTGTATGCCGCGATCGGACGGGTGCCGCCGCAGTGGTTGGCGCTGCTTTTGACGGGTCTCGCCGTGGCGCGTGCCTTGGCTGTGCGCCAGCGATTCTGGTGGCTGGTCGCGGGCGGCGCGGCCATTCTGGGCGTGGCCGCGTGGCTCAGTCAGGACGCGCTGATGGTCAAGCTCTACCCGGTGTGGGTGAATGTGGTGATGCTGGCGGTGTTCGGCTACAGCCTGTTCCATCCGCCCTCGGTGGTCGAGCGGCTGGCGCGTCTGCAGGAGCCCGATCTGCCCGCATCCGGCGTGGCCTACACGCGGCAGGTGACCAAGGTGTGGTGCGTGTTCTTCGTGCTCAACGGAGCCGCCGCCGCGTTCACCGCGCTGTACTGCAGCGACGCTGTCTGGGCCTTGTACAACGGGCTGATCGCCTACGTGCTCATGGGCTGCCTGATGGGCATCGAGTGGTGCGTGCGCCAGCAGGTGCGTCGCCGCACTTCCGCGCATTGAAGCGAATGAAATCTCAAGATGAAGGAATGACAAGTTGAAGCAGGGCGTTGCATTGGCTGACGTGGCATTGGTCTCGGCAGGTGCGGGCAAGCATCTGGTGGCGAGCGTGGATGGCCGCGCGTTGCAGCATGCGGACTGGGTGCGCATGGTGCGCGGTTGGCATGCCGCTTTTGCGCGTGTGTCGGGCGACGAGGTAGCGTTCTATTTTGAAGACGCGCTCGATTTTTCTGCTGCGCTCTGGGGCGCCTGGCATGCGGGCAAGACGCCGGTGCTGCTCAGTGATGTGCAGCCTTCGACGCTGGAGCAACTGTTGCCTACGGTGAGTGCGACGGCGGGCTTGCTGCCACGTGCTTTGACGGCTTTGGACGTGCTTGAAGAACAGCCACTGCCGCCATTCGACATGCATTCGGCACAGCTCGTGCTGTTCACTTCCGGATCGACCGGCAAGCCCGAGCGCATCGTCAAGAAAGTCCGGCAGCTTGATGCCGAAGTACATGCCTTGCAGGCCGCGTTCGGCAGTGCGTTTGGCGGCGTGGTCGCTGCGGATTCGCTGCAGGTGTTGGCGACGGTGTCGCATCAACATATCTACGGCCTGCTGTTCCGCGTGCTGTGGCCACTGTCGGCTGGGCGCGAGATCGGCACGCGGTTTGCGCGCTATCCCGAAGAGGTGTTGCAGCAGCTTTCGCAGGCCGAGCACAACGTGCTGATTTCAAGTCCCGCGATGCTCAGCCGCTTGCCGGATCACTTGCTTTGGGGCGATGCCCGCACGCGTCTGAAAGCGGTGTTCTCATCGGGCGGACCGCTGGCTGCGCAAGGCTCTGAGCTGGCACTTTCCACGCTCGGCCATTCGCCGACTGAAGTCTTCGGAAGCTCCGAAACCGGCGGCATTGCATGGCGTCGCCGCGCCGAACATGGCGATGTCTGGCAGACGCTGCCGGGCATCGAGGTGCGTCTGAACGACAGTGGTCTGCTGGCGGTGCGCTCCGGTCATCTGGTCGATCCTGCGAATTGGTGGGAAACGGCGGACCGCGCCGAACCGTTGAATGGCGGTGCGAGCTTTGTGCTGCAAGGCCGTGCAGATCGCATCGTGAAGATTGCGGAAAAGCGCGTGTCGCTCACCGCCATGGAGCAGCGTCTGCAGGCGCACGAATTTGTGAAGCTCGCACGCGCTGTTTTGATCGAGCGCGCGAATCTGCCGACCCGGGTTGGCATGGTGCTGGAATTGAGCGAAGCCGGTTGGCAAGCTCTCTTTGCCCAAGGGCGTCAGACCATGGGGCAGGTGTTGCGCGACTGGCTGGCCGATGTGGTCGAGCGTGTGGCCTTGCCGCGCAGTTGGCGCTACGTGGTGTGCATGCCGATGAACGAGCAAAGCAAGATCACGCAGCAGAGTCTGCTGGCCTTGTTCGATCCGCTGATGCCCGCGCTGCAATGGGTGAGCCGCACGGAACTGGAGGCGCATGTGCAGTTGCAGGTGGTGCCTGCGTTGCGTGTGCTCGAAGGCCATTTTCCGCAGGCCAAGCTGATTCCCGGCGTGGCGCAATTGCATTGGGCTGTGATGCTGGCGCGGCAGGCGTTCGACATTCCGGGCGTGTATGCGCGCGCCGAAGTCGTGAAGTTCCAGCAGCCGATTCTGCCGGGCGACACCGTCGAGGTGCAGCTCAAGCGAATCATTGAAAAGGATGCGATCCAGTTTGCATTCACCTCTCGCCGCGGCGCGCATGCCAGCGGTCGTCTGCTCAAAGGTGCATGAGACATGGCGCAGCAATCCCATCCGACCACACATTCCATCGTCACGATCATTCCGGTCTACAACCACCCCGACACCATGGACGACATGCTGCGCGGCGTGCTTGCCTCGGGCATGGACTGCATCATGGTCGATGACGGCTCCGACGCGAATTGCGCGCGCGTGCTCGACGAACTGGCGGTGAAGTACGCACCGCGTGCCGAGCTGCTGCGTCTGCTGGTCAACGAAGGCAAGGGCGGCGCGATGATCGCCGGCATGCGCCACGCGCAAAAGCGCGGTTTCACGCATGCGGTGCAGATCGATGCCGATGGTCAGCACGCGACCGCCGACATTCCCGCGTTTGCGGAATCGTCGCGCAAGCATCCAAACGCGATGATCTGCGGCACACCGGTCTACGACGAAAGCGTGCCCAAGGCGCGTTTCTATGGGCGCTATGCCACGCATGTGTGGGTGTGGATCAACACGCTGTCGCTCGACATTCGCGATTCGATGTGCGGCTTTCGTGTCTACCCATTGGCCGATGCGCTGCGTGCCGTGGACAGCGCCCACATCGGCAAGCGCATGGAGTTCGATCCCGAAATCCTCGTGCGCATGCACTGGCATGGCGTGCCCTTCGTCAACCAGTTCACGCGCGTCACTTATCCGCAGGATGGACTTTCGCATTTCCGCGTGCTGCGCGACAACGTGCTGATCTCGAAGATGCACGCGCGTCTGTTTGCAGGCATGTTGCTGCGCAGCCCGGTTCTGCTGGCGCGCAAGCTCACGGGTTGCAAGCGCAGCGGGGCGCTCACATGAATTCCTCCATGCACGGCACGGACGACAAGCCCGCCGAATCTGCCACGCCCACGCATTGGGCGCAGATCGGCGAGAGCACGTTCGTGGCGGGCATGTGGTTGCTGTTCCAGGTGCATCGCGTGCTGGGGCGCTGGCCGTTTTTGCTGTGCCTGTACCCGGTGGTCACGTATTACTGGCTGAGTCGCCCAATGGCGCGGCGCTCGTCGCTCGAGTATCTACGGCGTATGCAGGACGCGCATGGTCTGTGGAAATCCACACCCGGCTGGCGACAGAGCCTTGCGCACTTTCGCATGTTCGCGCAGGTCATTCTCGACAAGATGCTGGCGATCTCTGGCAGCTACCCGGCTTCGCGCGTGAACATCAGCGGGCATGAGGCGATCCTCGAACTCATCGCGCGCGGGCAGGGCGGGGTGTTCGTCACGGCGCACATGGGCTGCATCGAACTGTGCCAGGCGCTGGCCGAAAAACGCAAGGGTCTGCGCCTGAATGTGCTGGTGCACACCAAGCATGCCGAGCAGTTCAACCGTGTGCTCGATCGCCTCTCGCCGGGCAACAAGGTGCGCTTTCTGCAGGTCACCGATTTCAACGCGGCCACTGCGATGATGCTGTCCGAGCGTGTGGCGCAGGGCGAGTTCATCGCGATTGCGGGCGACCGCGTTCCGGTGCAGAAAAGCAAGACCACATCGGCTCCATTTCTTGGCCACGAAGCACCGTTCCCCAGCGGTCCTTATGTGATTGCGTCGCTGCTCAAATGCCCGCTGTTTCTGATGACTTGCACGCATGTAGACAACATCAACGGGAATGGCAAAGGTTACGCGCTGCGCATCTCCGAGTTGGCTTCGCAGGTTGTGCTGCCGCGCGCGCGGCGCGATGCGGCGATTGCCGAGTATGCGGGCAAGTTCGCCAGTGCGGTGGAAGAGCGGCTCGTGGCTGCGCCGCTCGACTGGTTCAATTTTTTCCCTTTCTGGACGCAGACCAACCATGCGAGCGGCGACGGCGACGGCGACGGCGACGGCGACGCTGCGAATCCAGCACAACATTAGAAGATGACAGGCATGACACAGAACGCGAATCCGGCGCTCATCATTTTTGATGGCAGCACGCTGCAGATCGAGCAGATCACGGCGATTGCACATCAGCGCGCCCAGGTGCAGCTCTCGCCCGATCCGGCGTTTCGCAGCCGCATTCAGCGCGGTGCGGATTTTCTTGATCGGCTGCTCAGCGAAGACGGCGTGGTGTATGGCGTGACCACGGGTTATGGCGATTCGTGCACGGTGGAAATTCCGCCCGAGCTGATCCCCGATCTGCCGCACCATCTCTATGCTTATCACGGCTGCGGCGCAGGGCGTTTTCTCACCGAAGTGGAAACGCGCGCCGTGCTTGCATGCCGTCTGGCATCGCTGAGCCGGGGGCTTTCGGGCGTGAGCTGGGCGCTGCTCAAGCAACTGGAACATCTGATCGTCAACGACATCCTGCCTTGCATTCCCGCCGAAGGTTCGGTGGGTGCGAGCGGTGATCTCACACCGCTTTCCTACGTCGCGGCCGTGCTGTGCGGCGAGCGCGATGTGATGTGGAAGGGGCAGATCGTTTCTGCGGTCCAGGCGTTGAAGGAAACCGGCGTGGAGCCGCTGCGTCTGCGCCCCAAGGAAGGCCTGGCGCTGATGAATGGCACGGCGGTGATGACGGCGCTCGGCTGCCTCGCTTGGCAGCGCGCTGACTACGTGTCGCGTCTGGCCTGCCGCATCACGGCGGCCAATGTGGTGGGCATTGCGGGCAATGCGCATCACTTTGATGAGACGCTGTTTGCCGCCAAGCCGCATGTCGGCCAGCAACGCGCAGCGGGTCGCATTCGCAGCGACCTGGTGGCCGAGGCGCCGCTGCGCAATTCGCACCGGCTGCAGGATCGTTACTCGCTGCGTTGCGCGCCGCATGTCATCGGTGTGCTGGAAGATGCCTTGCCGTTTCTGCGCCAGTTGATCGAAGGCGAGTTGAACTCGGCCAACGACAACCCGCTGATCGAACCCGATCAGGAGCGCGTGCTGCATGGCGGGCATTTCTACGGCGGTCACATCGCGCTGGCGATGGACACGCTCAAGAACACGATTGCCAACGTGGCCGATCTGCTGGATCGCCAGCTCGCTTTGTTGGTCGACACGCGCTACAGCCAGGGCCTGCCATCGAATCTGTCGGCCGCGCAAGGCAAGACGCAGGCCATCAACCACGGCTTGAAGGCGCTGCAGATCAGCGCGTCGGCGTGGACGGCGGAGGCGCTCAAGCAGACCATGCCCGCGTCGGTCTTCTCGCGTTCGACCGAGTGCCACAACCAGGACAAGGTGAGCATGGGCACGATTGCTGCGCGTGATGCGCTGCGCGTGCTGGAACTGACCGAGCAGGTCATCGCCGCCATGCTGATCGCCGCGCGGCAGGCCGTTCCGCTGCGTGAACGCATTCAGCCCGATGTGCCGATTGGCGACGAGATGCGCGGCTGGATTGCAGATCTCTCGGATCGCGTTGCATTGGTCGAAGTGGACCGTGCGCTCGACAAGGATCTGCAGAAGCTGCTGATCGACATTCGCGCGCAAGCCTGGAGTCTGTATGTCGACTGAAAAGGAACTCGCCTCGCGCGAACGCCTGAGTTGTGAGATCGAAGTCACGCCCGCGTTCTACGACATCGACGTGATGGAGATCGTCTACCACGGCAACTACGTGCGCTTTCTCGAAGTGGCCCGCAGCGCGCTGCTCGCCCAATTCGATTACGACTACCCGCGCATGCGCGAGTCGGGCTTTGGCTGGCCGGTGGTCGACATGCGCTTGAAGTATGTGCGTCCTGCGACTTTCGGTCAGAAGCTCAAGATCCGCTCGACCATCACCGAATGGGAAAACCGTTTGCGCATCGACTACGTGATCAGCGATGCCGAGACCGGTCAGAAGATCAACACCGCCTACACGATTCAGGTGGCGGTGGACATGGCAACGCGCGAGATGCGTTTTGTCTGCCCGCCCGTGCTGTGGGAACGTCTGGGAGTCGAGCCATGAAGACTGTCGTTCTGTGCGCCGCGCTGCTGGGTTTCATGCCTGCGGCGTTTGCCGAAAAGCCCGTGGCAACTGCATCTCAGCAGACAACACAGGACCTGCTCGACAAGGTCAAGCAGCAGTTGAAGGATGCGCCGGTGGTGCGCGGCAAGTTCGAGCAGGAAAAGAGCATCAAGGGCTTCAAGCAGCCGCTGCGCTCGTCCGGCGAGTTCGTCGTGGTGAAGTCGAAGGGCATCGTCTGGCATGTGCTCAAGCCGTTTGAATCGACGCTGATCGTCAAGCCCGACAGCCTGCAGTCGCGCCGAGGTGATGGCGAGGTGAGCATGCAGATGCGTGCGGAAGACGAGCCGGTGCTGCGCACGGTGAACGCGATGCTGTTTGCCGTGATGTCGGCTGATCTGGTGCAATTGCGCCAGTTCTTCGAGGTCTCCGGCAAGGCGCAGGCGAGTGGCTGGCAGATGCACTTGGTGCCCCGCGACCCGATGCTGGCGCAGTGGTTGGCTTCGGTCGATCTGCAAGGCGGGCCGTTTGTTCGCGAGGTCAAGTTGCAAGAAGCGCGCGGTGACAGCAGCATCATCCGCATTCAGGATGCAGCGGCGGAGCAGACTTTGCGCGATGCCGATGTGGCGCTGTTTCGTTGATGGATTGATGGGTTGAAGAACACGCGATGACGACGCACGCAGCAGCAGAACATTCCAGCAAAGCAGATCGCCCCGCAGGCGCGTTCTGGCGCACCGCTGCGTTGGCGTGGGTGCTGGTGGTGCTGGCGGTGTGCGTGCACCAGTTCCAGTTCTGGAAGCAGGGGCGCATCGACACCGACGTGCTCGCGCTGTTGCCGCTGAACGAGCAGGCACCTGATGTGTCGCTTGCCACGCAGCAGCTTTCCGAACAGATGCAGCGCCAGATCGTGGTGCTGCTCGGCACGTCGCAATGGGACGAGACGAAAGCGGCAGCGCAGACCTTCCGCGCGGCACTCAAGACGCAGACTGCGGCGCATCTGAAAGAAGAGGCGATTGCGCGCGAATCGTCGATGCAGTCGGCACTGTCGTTCTACCAACCGTGGCGCGCGAATCTGCTCACCACGCAGCAGCGCGACGAGTTGGTCAAGGCTAGCGATGCCAATCTGGTGCAACGTGCGCTGCAGGATCTTTATCAACCGGCCACGCAGGCGCGGCTCACGGATTGGGTGAACGATCCGCTCGGGTTGTGGACGCAGTGGTGGTCGGCGCGCGCGGCGCAAAGTCAGGCGCGGCCGCGCGATTCCGAACTGTGGGTGGCTGCGCAGGACAAGCAGTGGGTCGTGCTGCAGTATGTGCTCGATGGTTCCGCGTTCAGCCTGTCGGGCAACCCGGTGATCGGCTCGGCAATGGCACACGCGCTGGCCGAAGTGCGCAAGCAATCGCCCGACGCGCAGCTCATCATGGCCGGTGTGCCGCTGCATGCCGAGGCCGCTGCGGTGCAGGCGAGCGGCGAGATCAATGTGATCGGCTGGGGCTCGCTCGCGGGCGTGCTGGTGCTGGCGTGGATCGCATTTCGCTCACTGCGCCCGGTGTTGCTGGTGGGCTTGTCGCTGCTGGTCGGCTGCGCTGTTGCGCTCAGCGTGACGGACATTGTTTTCGGCAAGGTGCATCTGCTCACGTTGGTGTTCGGCGCGAGCCTGGTGGGCGTGGCGGAGGACTATGGCATTCACTATTTCGCGTCGCGTCAGGGCGCGCCGGATCGCAAGCCGCATGCGTTGATGCGCGGCCTCTTGCCTGCCTTGTGGCTGGCATTGGGCACCAGCGCGATTGCGTATGTTGCGCTTGGCATGGCGGCGTTTCCGGGGTTGCGGCAGATGGCGCTGTTTTCGGTGGTCGGTCTGGCCGCCGCGATGCTGACCGTGATCTGCTGGTTCCCATGGCTTGATCGTGGCCGCATGCCGCAAAGCCGCGCGGCGCTGCGCATCGGCAAGACGCTGTCGTGGTGGCCGCGTTGGCGCACCGCGTTGCCGTGGTCGCTGGGCTTGTGCGCGGTGGCGCTGCTGTGGATAGCCAAGGGGCATGTGCTGAACAATATGGACGACGTGCGGCAGTTGCAGAACAGCTCGCCCAGTCTGGTGGCGCAGCAAATGCAGGTCGGGCAGATGCTGGGCTTGCCGAGTCCCGCGCAGTTCTATCTCGTCAAGGGCGCGAATGCCGAAGAGGTGCTGCAGCGCGAGGAAACGCTGAAAGCACGGCTGGATGCGCTGGTCGTGAACAAGGAATTGACGGGCTACAGCGCGGTGTCGGACTGGGTTCCGTCCGCGCAAACGCAGGCGCGCAATGCGGCGCTGGTGCAGCACGCCAACAAGGTGGTGCTGGAGGGCGTGAACGCGCAATTGGGCGAATCGTTTGCGCCTGCTGCTGCCGATGAAATGGCGGGCTCACTCACCGTGCAAGCATGGCTTGCGCAACCCATTTCTGCCGCAGCGCGTCCGCTGTGGTTGGGCGAGCGCGACGGCGCATTCCGCAGCATGGTGATGCTGCGCGGCGTGCGCGGGCAGGCGGCTTTGCCTGCGCTGTCTGCAGCTGCCGAAGGTTTGAATGGCGTGACCTGGGTGGACAAGCCTGCGGAGATTTCCGGGCTGCTCAAGCGTTATCGCATCTCGATGACCGAACTGCTTGCGCTGGGCCATGTGCTGGTGCTCGCGGCGCTGTGCATTCGCTTTGGTCGCAGCGCGTGGCGTGCGTGGTTGCCGACGGTGCTGGCCAGTCTTGCGGTGGTCATCATCATGGCGCTGATGGGCGAGCCGTGGCAGTTGTTCAACGTGCTGGCGTTGATGCTGCTGCTGGGCGTCGGTATCGACTACGGCATCTATCTGCAGGAGCACGAGGACGATCCGCAGGCATGGCTGGCCGTGGTCATCGGCGCGGGCAGCACGTGGCTGTCGTTCGGTTTGCTGGGCCTGTCGCAGACGCCTGCGCTGCGGGCGTTCGGCGTCACGCTGATGTTCGGTCTGCCCATCGTGCTGCTGCTGGCACCGCTGTTTCGCGCGGCTCGACCTGATGATCTGCAAGCCTCGGGTCAGCCGGTGGTGCGAGGCTCGACCATGTCGGGCATGCCGGCAACGGATTCTTCCGATTCAACAGAGGGCGATGCATCGCCCAATTCCAACAAAGTCAGAGAGAAAGAGTGAGGGTAGACATGAGCAACCAGAGCAACCAGAAAGTCGAACAGACGGAAATTTTGATCATCGGTGCGGGCCCATCGGGTGCCGTGGCCGCCGGGCTGCTGCGCAAGCAGGGTCGCAAGGTGCTGATCATCGAGAAGGAAACGTTCCCGCGTTTTTCGATCGGTGAGAGCCTGCTGCCGCAGAGCATGCAGTACATCGAAGAAGCCGGCATGCTGCAGGATGTGGTGGAAGCGGGCTTTCAGTACAAGAACGGTGCGGCATTCGCCAAGGGCGAGGTGACGACCGCCTTTGATTTTCGCGACAAGTTCTCTGAAGGCTGGGGCACGACTTATCAAGTGCAGCGCGCCAACTTCGACAAGGTGTTGGCCGACGCGGCCGAAAAGGCCGGTGCGGAGATTCGTTATCGCCATGTGGTGACGGCCGTCGATGTGTCGGGCGAGCAGCCGGTGGTGAAGGTGCGCTCGGAAGAGGGCGAGGAGTACACCGTGACCGCGCGCTATCTGCTGGATGCGAGCGGCTTTGCGCGCATTCTGCCGCGCATGCTGGATCTGGAGCGACCTTCGGATTTCCCGGTGCGCGGCGCGCTGTTCACGCACATCGAGGACCGCATTGCGCTGGATGAGATGGACCGTCAGAAGATTCTGATCAGCGTGCATCCCGAGCACCATGATGTGTGGTTCTGGACGATTCCGTTCTCCAACGGCCGCTGTTCGCAAGGCGTGGTGGGCACGCCCGAATATCTGTCGCAATACAAGGGCACGGAAGTCGAGCGCCTGCGCGCCATCATCGCCGAGACGCCCTCGCTTTCGCACGTGCTGCGCAACGCCGTGTGGGACACGCCGGGCCGCACGCTGACGGGCTATTCGGCCAACGTGACTTCGCTGTGGGGCAAGAATTTTGCGCTGCTCGGCAATGCGGGTGAGTTCCTCGATCCGGTGTTCTCCAGCGGCGTGACGATTGCCGTGAAGTCTGCCAGCCTGGCCGCGCAGTGCATCGCGCGTACATGGAAGGGCGAGGCCGTGGATTGGCAGGCCGACTACGCGCTGCCGCTGCAGGCGGGTGTCAACACCTTCCGCGCATTCGTGTCGGGCTGGTATGAAGGCGGCTTCCAGGACGTGATCTTCCACGAGCGCCACAGCCCGGAAATCCGCCGCATGATCTCGTCGATCCTCGCGGGCTATGCGTGGGACAAGGCCAACCCCTACGTGGCCGAACCGCAGCGCCGCCTGAACGTGCTGCGTGAGCTGTGCCAGCAGCAAGCCAAAGAGGCGGTTGCGTGACCTGCGGGAAGACTGTCGCCCAACGTGCTATTGCAATTGCGCTTGCGGTCGCAGGCGTCGGCGCGGCCCTGCTGCTCGCGGGCTGCTCGTCGCTGCCAAGCCCCAAGGTTCAGACCGCGTCGGATGATCAGGTCGGCTCGCCCTGGTTGGCATTGCCGCCCGCCGCGTTGGGCTGTGCCGCATCGGTGCAGCAGCGCTTGACGGTGCAGCCGCCGGGGCAGTCTTCCAAGGAGCTGGATGCTTTGTTGGAGATCGATTCCGGCAGCATGCAACTGGCGATTCTGAATCTGGGCCAGATGGTGGGCACGCTGGAGTGGGATGGCGCGGAGATCAAACCGCAGCTTTCGCGCTGGTGGCCTGCGGTGCTCAAGCCCGAGCAGGTGCTGAGCGACGTGCAACTCGCGTTCTGGCCCGAGGCTGCGATCATGAAGGCGCTGCCCGCGCAGTGGTCGCTCGAAGCATCTGCCCAGCAACGTGTGCTGAAATATGCAGGCGCAGAGCGTGTGAAGGTGCGTCGTCTCGACGCGGATTCGCTGGAGATCGTCTATCCGCAGGGCAATTGGTCGCTGCGCATCGACACGCCCGGCGGCGCGGATCTGTGCAGCAACAAGGCAGGGCAATGATGGAAACGGGGCAACAGGTCTATCTGAATGCGGTATCTGCGATCAGCGCCTTGGGTGCGAGCGCCGAGAACATGCGCGCTGCGTTGTTTGCCGATGTGGACCCGAAGGCGCTGCGTGTGACCGAGCAATATTCGCCGGGTCGCGCGCTTGCGTTGGGCTGTCTGCCCGATGAGGTGAACTTGCCTGCACTGGACTTTGCTTTGCCTGCGCAACGCTCGCGCAACAACGCGCTGGCTTGGGCGGCGATGCTGCCGCTGCGTGCGCAGGTCGAGGCATTGCTCTCGCGCTTTGGTGCAGAGCGCGTGGCGCTGATCGTGGGCACGAGCACGGGTGGTCTGGATGAAGGCGCGCACGCCGCTGCCATGCATCGCCAGACGGGCGCGTTTCCGCAGGGCTTTGATTACACGGTGCAGGAGCTTGGCGATGTGGCCTCGTTTCTCGCCCGCAGTCTGGGCATCAAGGGGCCGGTGCATTCGACGTCCACCGCTTGTTCGTCCGGCGCAAAAGCCTTGGCCAGCGGTGCGCGTCTGCTGCGCAGCGGCATGGTGGATGCGGTGATCGCGGGCGGTGTGGACGCGCTGAGCCCGTTCACCGTGGCGGGTTTCAGCGCGCTGGAGGCGGTGTCCGCCGAGCGCTGCAATCCGCTGTCTGCCCATCGCCATGGCATCAATCTGGGCGAAGCGGCAGCGTTCTTCGTGATGACGCGCGATGAGGCGCCGGTGCGTCTTGCGGGCTGGGGCGAGAGCCAGGACGCGCACCATATGTCCGCGCCCGATCCGAGCGGTCGCGGTGCGATCTCGGCCATGCAGCAGGCGCTGGATCGTGCGGGCATGCAGGCTGCGCAGGTCGATTATGTGAATCTGCACGGCACGGCCACGCCGCACAACGATGCGATGGAAAGCGTGGCGGTGCATGCCTTGTTCGGCACATCGGCTGCGGTGAGTTCCACCAAGCCGCTGACCGGCCACGCGCTGGCCGCTGCCGGTGCGCTCGAAGCCGCGATCTGCTGGCATGTGCTGCACGACAATCCGCAAGGCCGCTTGCCCGCGCATTGGTGGGACGGGGTGGCGGATGCGGCCTTGCCTGCGCTGAACATCGCAGGGCCTCAATCGGCTCTGGGCTGCAATGCGCGGGCGGTGCTCAGCAACTCTTTTGCCTTTGGCGGAAGCAACTGTGCCTTGCTGTTGGCGGCGGGCTGATCAACGAACAGAAAAGACAGACGAATTGGTGATGCAGGAATTTTTGCCCATCGAGAACTACGTGCCGCATCGCGGGGCGATGCTGCTGATCGACCGGCTGCTGGCGGCGGACGAGGAAAGCGCCGTGGCCGAGGTGACCGTGCCGCGCGATGGCCTGTATCTGCAGGACGAAGGAATGCCCGCATGGGTCGGGCTGGAATACATGGCCCAGACCGTGGCGGCGTGGGCCGGCTGGCGGGCCTTGCAGGCGGGGCAGCAGGTCAAGCTGGGCTTTTTGCTGGGCACGCGCAAGTTCGATGCAAGCGCTGACTTTTTTTCACCCGATGCGCTCCTGACGGTGCATGTGCAATGCGAACTCATGGGTGACAATGGGCTTGGCATGTTTGATTGCACAATTCGATCCAGGGACGAGGTCTGCGCCACGGCGCGCATCTCGGTCTACGAACCCGAGGACGGCGGCGCCTACGTGCAGTCGCTGCAGAACACAGAGAACTGAAGACAGGAATGACGACTGAATCGACCACCAAGGGTACCGTTCTGGTGACCGGATCCAGCCGAGGCATAGGCCGGGCGATTGCGCTGCGACTGGCGCGCGATGGCCATGACATCGTCGTGCATTGCCGCAGCGGCGTGGAGCACGCGCAGGAAGTGGCGCGCGCCATCGAGGCCATGGGACGAAGCGCGCGCGTGCTGCAGTTCGACGTGGCCGATCGCGCTGCCAGCAGTGCCGCGCTGGAAGCCGACATGGAGGCGCACGGCGCTTACTACGGCGTGGTCTGCAATGCGGGCATTGCGCGCGACAACGCTTTTCCCGCGATGAGCGGCGAGGAGTGGGATGCCGTGGTGCACACCAATCTGGATGCGTTCTACAACGTGCTGCACCCGGTCGTCATGCCGATGGTGCGCAGGCGCAAGCCGGGGCGCATCGTCACGCTGGCGTCGGTGTCCGCGCTGATGGGCAATCGCGGGCAGACCAATTACAGCGCGGCCAAGGCAGGCGTGATCGCGGCGACCAAGTCGCTGGCGATCGAGTTGGCCAAGCGCGACATCACCGTCAACTGCGTGGCTCCCGGCCTGATCGACACCGAGATGGTGAGCGAGGAAGTGCTGGAGCACGCGATGGAGTTGATTCCGATGCGGCGCATGGGCACGGTGGACGAAGTGGCCGCCGCGGTGTCGTTTCTCGTGGGGCCGGAGTCGTCGTATGTGACGCGCCAGGTCATTTCAGTCAACGGAGGGATGCTGGGATGAGTTCCTTGTCGAACAAACGCCGCGTCGTGGTGACCGGCATCGGTGCCCTGAGCCCGCTGGGCCATGACTGGCCCACGGTGCGTGCGCAACTGCACAGCGGCAAGAACGTGATTCGCACCATGCACGAGTGGAAGGACATCGAAGGTCTGAACACGCAACTGGGCTGCACCGTGCCCGAGTTCGAACTGCCCGCGCACTACAACCGCAAGACCATGCGCAGCATGGGCCGCGTGGCGCTGATGGGCACGCGCGCCAGCGAGATCGCGCTGGAGAATGCAGGCCTGCTCGGCGATCCGCTGGTCAAGAGCGGCAAGATGGGCGTGGCGTATGGCTCGTCGGCGGGAACGCCTGCTGCCATCGGCGACTTCGGCCGCATGATCGCCGAGAAGACCACCGAGGGCATCAACGCCAACACCTACATCAAGATGATGTCGCATACCGCTGCGGTCAACATCGGCGTGTTTCTGGGGCTTACGGGCCGCGTGATCACCACGTCGAGCGCCTGCACTTCCGGCAGCCAAGGCATTGGTTACGCGTTCGAGGCGATCCAGACCGGCAAGCAGATTGCGATGCTGGCAGGCGGCGCGGAAGAACTGGACGCCACGCAGGCAGCGGTGTTCGACACGCTGTTCGCCACCAGCGTGAAGAACGACACTCCGGAACTCACGCCGCGTCCGTTCGATGCGGCACGCGATGGTCTGGTGTTGGGCGAGGGCGCATGCACCTTCGTGCTGGAAGAGTTGGAGCACGCCAAGGCACGCGGCGCAAACATCATTGCCGAGCTGATCGGCTTTGGCACCAACTGCGACGGCACGCATGTCACGCATCCCAACTCGGCCACCATGGCCGAGGCCATGCGACTGGCCATCGAAGACGCGGGCATTTCGCCTTCGGACATCGGCTACGTGAATGCGCATGGCACGTCCACGGAGCAGGGCGATATCGCCGAATCTGCGGCCACATACGAGATGTTTGGCGACCGCGTTCCGGTCAGCACGCTCAAGGGTTTCATGGGCCACACGCTGGGTGCCTGTGGCGCGCTCGAAGCCTGGATGACGCTGGAGATGATGCACGACGGCCTGTTCGCGCAGAACGCCAATCTCACGCAGGTGGATGAGCGCTGCGCCGCCATCGACTACATCGTCGATCAGCCGCGTGCGGTGAACACCGACGTGGTGATGAGCAACAATTTCGCGTTTGGCGGCATCAACACCTCGTTGATCTTCAAGCGCTGGAAAGCATAGAAGCCGAGAGCGGACGGAGGACGGCTTCCAATCGTTCGATCAACAACGGGTCGGAGACCCAAAACCAAGGAGAAGACAGATGAGCATCAAGAAGACTGCAATGGTCGCGCTGCTGGCGCTGGGCGCTGTGACGGCCGCACAGGCACGCAACGACACGCTGATGGTGCCGATCGAGGAAGTGATCCAGATGGGCACGGCAGACGGCAAGCTCGACGGCAGCGTGAAGTTCTACATGGCCGGTGCGCGCACGCCAGCAGTCAGCGCCAAGCTGGGCGAAGACACTTCCAACAAGAAGACCAACGGTGTGGGCAAGGACGACCAAACCGCCTGCAAGTGGGCCGCGCTGTCGGCACTGATCGCCTTCCAGGATTCGGCCAAGCAAAAGGGCGCGAATGCCGTGGTCGATCTGCACAGCTTCTACAAGCGCAATGCGGTGAAGGACCCGGTCAACTTCGAATGCCACGCGGGCAACATCATGACCGGCGTCGCACTCAAGGGCACCTACGCCAAGACCAAGTGAGCGAGCGGTGATGGCTGCCGGAACAGTTCGGCTGTTGGTAGCTACTCAGTCGGCCATGTGGAGCGCTGCAGAGCGCTCTCTTTATGCGACATGGCTGACCGCATCGGAAAACGACCGGCTCGCGCAAATGCAGTCGCCAGCCCGTCGCGAAGAATTCATTGCCTGCCGATATGCGCTGCGTCTGCTGCTGGCGGGCCATCCAGAGCAGATTACGCAATGGCCGTTGGAAGCCCCGGCAGGGCAGGCACCGCAATCGGTGCGCAGCGATCTCCATCTTTCCCTTTCACACAGCCATGGCTACATCGCCTGTGCTGTCGCGTCTCAGCCCGTGGGCGTCGATATCGAAGCGCTGGCACGCAAGCCACGCAGCGCGTTGCATGAGCTGGCGGAACTCGCTTGCACGCCGCAAGAGCGCGAGCAGTTGAATGCCATCGCCGACGAGCAGCAGCGCCATCTGCAATTCATGCAATGGTGGAGTCTGAAAGAAGCCTGGTTCAAACGCGCTGGAACCGGCGTGGACTTTGCCTTGTTGCCCCGACTGGAATGCCGCAAGCAAAGCGGCGATCTTGTGCAGTCGTCGTTGGAGTGCGATTCAAGCAATGCAGAACATGCACGTTCATGGCTCGCGAAAACGCCTTCGGAACAATCTGTTGTGCTCTCCGTCTGCTTGCCAGTGCAAGTCATGGTCTGCGAGCTGCGGGATGAAGCGCGTCTCGATTGGAGCGACGCGGGCGCTTTTGCGTTGGCGCTTGCATGAGGCTTCGCGTCGAGTCAGCAGCGATGCAACGGAGCCGGTGACATCTCGTCGGTGGACAAGGCCAGCGATGTGTGAGAAGGCCATTCCCATTCGTTGAAGGGATCGGTGACAGCGAAGTCCTTGATGATCGGCTGTTCGGAGCTGACGCCGCCGAAGATGGTGGCGAAGGCGACATCGGCCGCATCTCGTCCCGTTGCCAACCGCACCATGCCCATGGGAATGGCGACACCCGAAGGGTCGAACAGATACCAGCGATGGCCGAGAAAGACCTCGACATAGGCGTGAAAGTCCGGTGGGCCCAGCCGGTGGTCAGCGCCGTAGTCGGTTCCCGTCACGATGCGCGCGGGCATGTTGAGCGCGCGGCAGATCGCGATCATCAGATGCGCAAAGTCCCGGCACACGCCCACACGCTCGACCAATGTGTCGTAGGCGGACGTCTGCGAGTTGGAGCTGTTGTAGCGATATTCCACGTGCTGACCCACCCAGTCGCAGATGCCCAGCACGCGCGAGTAGCCCGACTGTATGTTGCCGAACTCGCGGGTCGCAAAATTCGACAGCAAATCCGATTGGCAGTAACGGCTTGGATAGATGTAGTGCAGCACTTCCTGAGGCAACTGCTGGACGGGTGTCTCCGCGATGCGCGACGGCTCTTCCAGAATATGCCGAATCTGCACCGTGGCCGAATATTGAACGCGCAACGGACCCGTCGCGGCATTCACCCGCAGGCATCGCTGTGCGGGCGGTCCGCCGTCCTGAATGATTTCCCAGACGGCGGTTGGGGAGGTGACGACCAAGTTTTCCGCCAGCACCGTCTGATGTGCCGTATTGGCGGCATGGATGAAGAAAAAGAAGTCCGCGTTGTCCGTCAGGACCTCGTATCCCAAGTCCAACTCCAACTGTATTCTGACCATGTGTTCCCTCCACACTTCCCAACGGATAGGAACATTCCTGTCGCCGACGCCAGAGGCCATCATTGACGCGCAGGTCGAGTCGGACGATGAACCATGCACCTTCCCAGTGTGAGGGCGTGTCATGCCGTGGCTTGTCAGGTTATGTCGCCAGTTGGTCGTCGAAGGGCATCGTGCGGCACATTCTGGAGCAGATCGCTTCAACCGCTCATCACACCACTCACCAAGCCGCAAGCCATTGCCACAAGCGCTCATCGTCGCTGAACGCCACGTTGAAGCGCAGCCAATTTGTGGGCTTGTCATCCACGACGAACAATCGACCCAACCCCAGCAGAATGCCTTGCTCGGCCGCTGCAGCCACCATCGTCATGCTGTCCGCAATGCGTGGATGGCGCGCCCACAGATACATGCCTTCGCGCGGCTCGCAATACAGCTCGAAGCCGAGCGCCTGCAATCGTGCAGCGACCTTTTCGTGCGTTGTCGCCAAGCGCTCGCGCAGCGATTTCAGATGCTTGCGCCAGCGTCCATCGGTGATCACGTTGTGGACCAGCCGCTCGGCCACCTCGGAGCTGGTCAGGCCCGAGAGCATCTTCTGCTGCGTGAGCCGCTGCACGATGCCCTCGCGCGCAAGCAGATAACCCACGCGCAGATTGGCCGACACGGTCTTGGAAAAGCTGCCCAGATAGATCACGCGGTCGAGCTGATCGAGGCTGGCCAGTGACGGCTGATGGCTGGCATCCATGTCGGCATAGATGTCGTTTTCCACCAGCATGAAGTCATGTTGCGCAGCCCATTTCAAAAGCTGGTGCATCTGCGCGAGGCTCGCGCGTGAGCAGGTGGGGCTTTGCAGACGCGGTTGGGTGAAGAAGGCTTTGGGGCGCAGCGATGGGACTTCTGATTCGAGCAGGTGCTGCAGTTGCTGCATGTCGTAGCCCGTGGGCGTGCGCGACACGCCGATCAATCGTGCGCCCAGCGACCGCAGCAGGCGCATCAGATTGGGATAACCGGGATCGTCGACCAGCACCACATCGCCCGGCTGGATCAGGCTGCGCGCGGCCAGCTCCAGTCCTTGGCTTGCGCCGTGGGTGAGCAGCACCTGATCGCTGCAGGCCGAGATGAGTTGATCCTGCGCGAGGTTCTGCGCAATCGTCTGGCGTAACGCGCGCAGGCCCATGGGCTCGCCATAGCCGCTGAGCGAAAGGCCTTCGGTGCCCAGCTTGCGCATGCCGCGTCGCACGCCGTCGGCAAACATCCAGTCGTCGGGCAGCCAGCCGCAGCCGGGTTTGAGCGGCCAGTCGCGGTTCTCGAAGATCTGCTGCAGATACCAGTCCGCATCGAACACGGGGGGATGGCGCTCGTCGCTGGGCTTGTCCTGCGCCTTGGTGCTGATGCGATTGACGAAGAAGCCCGCATGCGGCTGATTGCTCAGCAGCCCTTGCGCGACGAGGCGGTTATAGGCCTCGACCACCGTGAACACGCTCACCGAATGCGTAGCTGCAAACGCGCGAATCGATGGCAGCTTGGTGCCCGGCTTGAGCGAGCGAGCGTCGATCAACGAGCGAATGCCTTCGGTGATCTGAGCGACCAGCGGCGTCGAAGAGGAGGGGGTCAGGTTCAGCATCGCGCAGCCGGAGAGCGGCCTCGGGGTTTGTCTGTAGCGACTCTACGCACAGCACAGTGCTGCCGTCTTGCGCCACATCTGTGCATGGACGCTGGCGCAGGCGGTTTTTACATTTGTTGGCCGACTGTTCGCTACAGACCCATGCACCCGATGGCGACAGTCCGCGCAAGTGTCATTAAGGGTCACCAAGAGTCATCAAGAGCCATCAAAGGCAGGCTCCAGATCTACAACAACGAGGGAGGCATTCACATGCACACAGACACCAGCGCCCGCCCGCACGAAGCTGCGGGCAACAACGCACTGAGCAGCGCACTCAAGACCCGCCATCTCACCATGATGTCGATTGCCGGCGTGATCGGCGCGGCGCTGTTCGTCGGCTCGGGCAGCGTCATCGCGCAAGCCGGACCGGCCACCGTGCTGGCCTATCTGGCGGGCGGCGTGCTCGTCATCCTCATCATGCGCATGTTGGGCGAGATGGCTACGTCGTCGCCCGACACCGGCTCGTTCTCCACCTATGCAGAGAAGGCCATTGGTCGCTGGGCGGGCTTCACCATCGGCTGGCTGTACTGGTGGTTCTGGACGCTGCTCATGGCGTGGGAGGCCTACGTCGCCGGCATGATCCTGCACGACTGGTTTCCGATGGTCAGCATCAACGCGTTCACCGCACTCATGACGGGGCTGCTCATCGTCATCAACTTTCTGCAGGTGCGTAATTACGGCGAGTTCGAATTCTGGTTCGCGCTCATCAAGGTGATCGCCATCACCGCCTTCATTGCGCTGGGCGCTCTCGCCATCTTCAAGCTCTGGCCGTGGGGCGAGAGCAGCGGCTTTGCCAATCTCACCGCGCATGGCGGCTTCATGCCCAAGGGCATTGAATCGTTGGCCGTTGCGTTGCTCGGTGTGATGTTCGCATTTCTGGGTGCCGAGATCGTCACCATTGCCGCATCCGAAGCGCAGAACCCCACGGAGCAGATCGTGCGCGCCACCAACTCGGTGGTCTGGCGCATCTGTCTGTTCTACATCGGCTCGATTTTTCTGATCGTCTGCCTCGTGCCGTGGAACGACCCGTTGCTCGGCAAATCAGGCTACGGCGCGTATCGCCGCACGTTGGAATTGCTGGGCGTTCCCGGCGC
This sequence comes from Diaphorobacter sp. HDW4B, assembly GCF_011305535.1. Lineage (GTDB taxonomy): Bacteria > Pseudomonadota > Gammaproteobacteria > Burkholderiales > Burkholderiaceae_C > Diaphorobacter_A. Next base: position 490,158 of record NZ_CP049905.1, on the reverse strand, counting down.
CCGCTGGATCATGAGTGGCGTGGTGCTCACCTCCGTCAGCAGCTGCTTCATCTCCGCGCACTACACCTGCTCGCGCATGCTGTACTCGCTCGCCAAGCGTGGCGATGCACCCGCAGTCCTGCAACTCACGCGCCGCAACGGCACTCCTATCTACGCGGTCATCGCATCGTGCCTGATCGCCGTCGGCATCGCGGTGCTGAACTTCTTTGAAACCCTGTGCCCGCGCGACATTCTCGACATGCTGATGAACACCACCGGCATGATCGCCTTGCTGGTGTATCTGGTGGTCGCGTTCTCTCAATTGAAAATGCGCCGCAAGCTCGAAGCCGAAGGCCGCGAGATTCGTCTGAAGATGTGGCTGTTTCCGTGGCTCACCTATCTCGTGATCGCGTTCATCATCGTCGCGTTGGTGGTGATGCTGTTTGTCGATCAATACCGGCCACTGGTGCTGTCCACGGGCGCGGCCGCGTTGGTGATCGTGATCGCGGGCATCTTCGTGCATATGCGCGCCGCGCGTCGCAGCGAGGTGCTCATCGCAACGGAGCGTCTCGCGTGAATATCTGACGGTTCAGGCGCGCGAGAGCCGCTCCAGCTCTTGCGCGCGATAGTTCTGCGGGCTGATTCCGACATGCTTGCGGAAGAATCGACCAAAGTAGCTTTCGTCCTCGAAGCCCAGCCCATCGGCAATCTGCTTGATGCTGGAGTTGGTGTAGATCAGCTCGCGCTGGGCTTCCACGATGACGCGCTCGTTGATGATGTCATTGCTGGACTTGCCCACGCTCTCGCGTGAAAGCCGCGTCAGCTGACCGGCGGTGATGCCGAGTTGCTGCGCATATTGCGACACGTTCCAGCGCTCGCGCATGTGCTCGTCGATCAGGTCTCTGAACTTTTCCAACTGCCTCGACTTGCGCGAGTGCATGGGCCAGGCGGCGGGCTCCAGCGTTTCGTTCAAGCGCGCAATCTGCACCAGCAATGAGGTGATGAGCGAAAGCCCGGCCGCGACCTGTCCCGCTGCGGCAAGTCGCCATTCGCGTTCGATGGACAGGAACACCGGCATCAGTCCATCGGTGGTGCGTCCGTGCTCGGGCAGGTTGATGGCCAGTGGCTTTCGCAAGGTGCTCAGCAGCTCTGGCATGACGATCTGCGCCATGGCTTCGAGCGGCTTCTGCGCGGCGGTGACGACGACTCCATCGACCTGCGGCGTGAACTCGAAACCATGCACATTGCCTGCGGGCACCACGACCAAGGCAGGTGCGCGAAGTGACCAATGAGCGTGCTCCAGCAGGGCGTCGCCTTCGCCCCGGGTCATCATCAGAATCTGGATCAGCGACTGGTGTTCGTGCGGATCGATCTTCCAGTCATACAGCGGCGAGCGTTCCGGTATCCACTCGAAGTTGAACATGTTGCTGCCGCCCGCCGGAGCGTTGTCCCCATACATGGCGTAGTTGGGGATGCCGTGCGTCGCGCGGTGCGCTGACCTTGCTTTTTCGTCCTTGCCTCTCATGCATGAAATGTCCTTGCGAATGCAGGTTGGGTCGCATAGGGATTTCCCGTTGCATTGAACGAATGCATGAAACGTCCGGTTGATGGCCCGATTTGTCAAAGGACATCGGTGCTCATCACTTTCAAAATTCGGCACTTCACTTTGTTGTCGAGTAGCCGATATGACCCATCGTTCAAGCCCCGCAGACTGGCTGCAGCTTCAGGATCGCATTTGTGTGGTGACTGGTGCCGCAAGCGGCATCGGCGAGGCCATCGTCAAGGAACTGCTGGCCCACCATGCCAAGGTGGTGCTGATCGATCGCAACGCAGATGCCATGCATGCGTTGGTTGCGAAGACCCAAGCTGAGTCGTCACAGGTGTTGACGGTGGTGTGCGACACCTCGCAGGAGTCGCAATTGCAAGCCGCCGCGCTCAAGGTGCGCGAGCAATGGGGTGCTGCACAGGTAGTGATCAACAACGCGGGTGTGTTGCGGTCCGGCGCGCTGCAGGGCTTGTCGCTCGACGACTGGAACCAGGTGCTCTCGGTCAATCTGAGCGGCTATTGGTTGTGCGCCAAGTCCTTTGCATCGCAGTTGCAGAGCCACGGAAAACAAGGGGGCGCGAGCATGGTGCATGTGGCATCGATTGCCGCGCATTTTCCCCAGGGGCACAGCGGTGCCTACAGCGCGGCAAAGGCGGGCGTGCGGCTTTTGTCGCAGCAGTTGGCCATCGAATGGGGCGCAAGCGGTGTGCGCAGCAATGTGATCTGCCCCGGAATGATCCGCACGCCGTTGACCACGAACTTTTACGCGCAGCCAGGCGTGGAGAGTGCCCGCGCTGCCGCGACTGCGAGCGGGCGCGTCGGAGAGCCTGAAGACATCGCGCATGTTGCCGCGTTTCTGGCCAGTCCGCGCTCGTCGTATGTGAACGCCGCCGAAATCATGGTGGACGGCGGGATGTCGTCCATGTTGATGGACATGGTGCCGAGGCCGGGATTTTCGCCAGCCGTTGGTGCGCAGTCATTGAACGGGGAGATGAAATGACATTGCATATCGACAGGCAAACCCATCCGCAAGACGACTACGACCTGATCGTGGTCGGCTCCGGTGCGGGCGGATTGTCCACCGCCGTGGTGGCGGCCAAGCGCGGGATGAAAGTTGCCGTGCTGGAAAAGGCCGATGTGTTCGGCGGAACGACGGCGTTTTCTGGCGGCGTGCTGTGGGTTCCGGGCAATCCGGTGTCGGCACGCGCGGGCATTCAGGACAGCCGCGAAGAGACCGAGCGCTATCTTCGCAACGAAACGGGTGAGTTCTACGACGAGCCGGCTGTGCGCGCCTTTCTGGACAACGCTCCTCGAATGGTGGAGTTCTTCGAGCGCGAGACCGCCGTGAAATTTGTGCCCACGCTGTACCCGGACTACCACCCGACGGTGCCCGGCGGCGTCGATGTGGGCCGCTCGATTCTGGCGGAGCCCTACGATATTCGCGGCTTGGGCGATGACATGGCAAGACTGCGGCCGCCGCTTCAGACCATCACCTTCATCGGCATGATGTTCAATTCCTCCAACGCCGATCTCAAGCATTTCTTCCGCGCCACCAAATCGCTGACGTCGGCGCTTTATGTGGTTCAGCGGCTGGCCAATCATGTCAAGGAACTGCTGCTGTATCGGCGCGGCATTCATGTCACCAGCGGCAATGCTTTGGCGGCACGCTTGGCCCAATCGGCGCTTGACTTGAAGATTCCCATTTTGACGAGCACGCGCGTTCTGCGTTTGCAGCAGGATGATGGGCGCATCAGCGGCGTGCTTGCACAAGGCCCGCAAGGCAAACTGCAACTGAAGGCGCGACACGGCGTGGTGCTTGCGTGCGGCGGCTTTCCGCAGGATCGCGAACGTGTGGCCGATGCCTTTGTGCATGTGCGACGCGGCGGAAATCACCATTCGCCCGCACCCAAGGAAAACACCGGCGACGGTAGCCGTCTTGCCGAAGCGGTCGGCGGGCAGCTCGATATCCGCTATCCATCCGCAGCCGCGTGGATGCCTGTTTCGCTGGTGCCGCGTGCGGACGGCAGCAAGGCCGTGTTTCCGCATCTGCTGGATCGCTACAAGCCGGGCGTGATCGGAGTGACGCGAAGCGGCAAGCGCTTTTGCAACGAGTCCGAGTCCTATCACGACGTGGGTGCGGCCATGATCGAGGCTTGCAAAACGATGGTGACACGGCGATGTGGTTGGTCTGCGACCAGTCCACGCTCGACAAATATGGCCTTGGTTACGCCAAGCCAGCGCCGCTGCCAAAGTCCGATCTGCTCAAGAAGGGGTATCTGACGAAAGGTGCCAGCTTGCGCGATCTGGCGATCAAGGCGGGCATCGATGCGGATGCGCTGGAGACCACCGTGCGCGAATTCAACGAGGGCGCAGTGCATGGTGTGGACACGCAGTTCGGACGCGGCAGTACCTCGTTCAATCGCTATCTGGCCGATCCCGAGCATCATCCCAATCCCTGCGTTGCGCCGGTGGTGAAGGCACCGTTCTACGCGCTCAAGGTGGTGATGGGGGATCTGGGCACGTTCGACGGTCTGCGCACCACGGTGGAGGGGCAGGTGGTCACCGAAGGCAACTGGCCGATTCCCGGTCTCTATGCGGTGGGCAACGACCGCGCCAGCATCATGGGCGGCAACTACCCCGGCGCGGGCATCACGCTGGGGCCGATCATGACCTTTGGCTACGTGACCGCCAATCACATCGCCGACATGGCGCGTGCGAACCGGGAGATGGCATGAGCAGCAAAGCCCTGATCGACCATCGCATCTACACGATTGCGCTGCGCAAGATGCCCGAGTTTCTGGACGTGTTCAATCGGCTCGCCATGCCGGTGCTGATGCAGACGCTGGGCTCTCCGCTGGGCTTCTATACCACCTGGGTGGGGCCGCAGAACCAGTTCGTTCATCTGTGGGGTTACGACGATCTGGCGGACTACGAACGGCGCTGCCTGGCCCGCGATACGCACCCTGAATTTTCTGCTTATCTGGCAGCTTCGGGGCACCTGATCGTGTCGCAGCAAACCTGCTTGATGCGCGCGGCAGACATGCCAGGATGGAATGTTCAGCGCTGATTCGAAGCAGCCACTTGCCAACAAAAATGAGCGGCGAATACGCGACCGCTTTCATCAAGGGAGGAGACACAACCATGTCAGTCATCAACTTGTTCAACGGGCTGGTCTACGGCGCATTGCTGATCGTGATGTGTTCGGGGCTGGCGCTCATCTACGGGCTGCGGCGCGTGGTGAATTTCGCCCACGGGTCCTTGTACATGCTCGGGGCTTATCTGGGCTACAGCATTGCGCTGCACGGCAATTTCTGGATGGCGCTGGTGGCTGCGCCCATGTTGATGGGGTGTTTGGGCGTGCTGCTGGATCGCTACGGTTTTCGCCTGCTGCAGGATCGCGATCCGCTGAGCGTGGTGCTGGTCACCTTCGGGCTGCTGCTGGTGATCGAAGATCTGGTGCAGACGATGTGGGGCACGAGCAATCTGTCCGTGGCTTTGCCCGACGTGCTGAATTTCTCGGTCGAGGTGATGGGCGCGTCCTTGCCGGTGTATCGCATTGGATTGATTGTGGTGGGTGCCGTCGTCGCGCTGGGGTTGAGCCTGTGGCTGCGCTTCTCGCGCATGGGCTTGTTCGTTCGGGCGGGCAGCACCGATCCTGTCACCACCGCCATGCAAGGCATCAACACCGATGCGCTCAGTGCCATGGTGGTCGGCTTGGGAACCGCGCTTGCAGGGCTTGCGGGAGTGATCGCAGCGCCGTTTCTCACCTTGTCGCCGTCCATGAGTTCGGATGTACTGATCGACTCGTTCGTCGTTGTGGTCACCGGCGGGCTGGGTTCGTTGGCAGGAGCGTTCATCGCGGCCTTGGTGCTCGGCATGGTGCAGGCCGTGGGCGCTGTCTATCTGCCCGATCTGTCGGTGCTGCTGCCGTTCATGCTGATGGTGGCCGTGCTGATCTGGAAGCCCGCAGGCTTTGCCGGAAGCCGTATCTGAAAGAGACGAACATGAACAGCAGAACTCTTTTCGCGTGGACCATCGCGGCCTTGATCGCGGGAGGCGTGATGGCCGCCGTGGCGGGCAACACCGCTGCCATGCCACTGGTCACTCAGGCCGTCATCTATTCCATCTTTGCGCTCGGCGTTGGCGTGCTGCTCAAGCAGAACGGGCTGGTCAGCTTTGGCCACGCGCTGTACTTTGGCGCGGCCCACTATGGCGTTGGCATTCTTTTGCAGTGGCAGATCATGCCCGCTGAACTGGCGGTGCTTGCAACGCTGGTGGGCGTGACCGTTGCCGCGTTTCTCATTGGCCTCGTGATCGTGCGCGTACCGGGCATTGCGTTCGGCATGTTGACGCTGGCCATCGGGCAGATGTTCTATCTCATCGCATCGCGCTCGCGTGGTCTCACGGGTGGGGCAGACGGCATGAACATCGACTGGCCTACTACGCTGTTCGGTTTCACGCAAACACAGCTGCTCGCGCCGGTGAATTTGTTCCTGATCTGCTGGTGCGCGCTGGTGCTGGTCATGGCGCTGCTCACGCTGCTGCTTCGCGGGCGCTTCGGTGCCATCACCGAAGCAGTGCGCGACAACGAGGAGCGTGCTCGCTTCATCGGCATCTCCACCTTGCTGCCGCGCGCGGCTGTCTATGCCTTGTCTGCCGCTGTGACGGCTGTGGCAGGGGTTCTTTCCAGTCTCAACACCGGCTTTGTGTCGCCAGAGAGCCTGCACTGGAGCCTCTCCGGCATGGCGCTGATGATGGTGGTCATCGGCGGCAGCAGGCAGTTGTGGGGCGCGGTGATCGGTGCCTTGGTGTACTTCGTGTTCAAAGGCGTGCTGGGCGAGCATGCCACGCACTGGATGAGCATCTTCGGCATGGCGCTGATCGTGGTCATCGTCTTTGCACCCACAGGCATTGCCGGTGCCTTGTTGCGCGTTGTGCGCGTTCGTTTACTTCAGCAACAAGGAGCGCAAGCATGAGTCACTATGTACCGCAGGCCGAAGGCGTGGCCATTCACTACGGCGGCGTAAAAGCACTGGACGGTGTCGATCTGACGCTGGAGAAAGGCCAGATTCACGGGCTGATCGGGCCGAACGGCGCGGGCAAGTCCACCGTCATCGACGCGATCACCGGGCGTCGTCGCCTCACGCGCGGCAAGGTGTCGCTGATGGGGGACGATGTCTCCGAATTCGGTGCCGTCGAGCGACGTCGGCGTGGCTTGGCTTGGCGCGCAGCTTTCAGCGCACCAGCATCTTTGGCGGCATGCTGGTGCAGCGCCAGGTGGAGCTGGCCTCATACAAGATGGGCTTGAGCGACTACGTGCGTGACGCGCGCGACGTGCTGCACGAGTTGGATCTCGATCATCTGAGCCATCTGGAAGCCCAGTATCTGGGCTACGGCGAGCAACGTCGTCTGGACTTGGCGCTGGCACTGGTGGGGCGGCCCAAGGTGCTGCTGCTCGATGAACCCATGGCGGGCTTGTCGGTCAAGGAATCGCTCGATCTGGCCGACCATCTGAAGGCGCTCACCTCGCGTTGGGAAGTCTCCGTGCTGCTGGTCGAGCACGACATGGATGTCGTCTTTGGCATCTCCAACGCCGTCACGGTGTTCGAGCTGGGCCGCGTCATCGCCAGCGGAACACCGGCCGAAGTGCGCGCCAATCCGCGCGTGCGCGAAGCCTATCTGGGGAGCACCGCATGAGCAGCAAAAGCACCAAAGACAGCATTCTTGAAGTGAGGGATGTGCAAGGCTTTTACGGTAGCGCGCACATCCTGCACGGTCTGAATTTGCAGGTGAACGCAGGCGAGCGCGTGGCACTCATCGGCCGCAATGGCGTGGGCAAGACCACGGTGGTCAATACGGTGCTCGGGCTGGCGCAACTCAAGGGCGGGTGCGCTTCAACGCCCAGCATATCGAGCGTCCGCGCAGTTACCATGCAGCGCAATCTGGCGTGGTCGTTGTGCCGCAAGGGCGCTGCATCGTCGCCAATCTCACGGTGGAAGAAAACCTGCTGCTGGGGGCTGCCACACGTCGCAAAGGCCCGTGGAACGTGGCCGAAATCTACAAGCTGTTCCCCATCCTCCAGGAGCGCGCACACACGCCGGGCACTGCGCTCTCGGGCGGCCAGCAGCAGATGCTTGCCGTGGGCCGCGCGTTGATGGCCAACCCCAGTCTGGTGCTGCTCGACGAGCCCACGGAAGGGCTCGCGCCCGTGATCGTCGATCAGTTGGCCGACATCTTCAATCTCGTCGCCAATCAGGGAACGGCCTTGTTGTTGATCGAGCAGAACATGTCGCTGGTCGCGCGCGTCGCCCATCGTTACGTGGCCATGGCCAAGGGGGCGGTGGTGGCGCAAGGGGCAGTCCACAACACGCCGCAGGGTCTGCGTGATCTTGAAGAACACGTCATGGTTTGAGAACGACATCACCGCACAACTACAACCGATTCAGGAGGGAAAATCCAATGAAATGGAATGCACTTACCGCGCTTTTCGCACGCTCCGCATTGCTTGCCGCTTTGCCGCTTGGAGCCCACGCACAAGCGCTGTCACCCGTGAAAGTGGGCTTGGTCTCATCCAAGTCCGGCGTGTTCGCGCAGCAAGGTGAGGAGGTCATGCGCGGCGTGAAATTCGCCGTCGAAGAAGCCAACGCCAAGGGCGGCGTGGATGGTCGCAAAGTCGAACTGGCCGAAGGCGATGACGAAGGCACACCCGAAGCCGGACGCCGCGTGGCAGAAAAGCTCGCGCGCGATGGGCACAAGCTACTCATCGGTGCCATCCCATCCAGCATCTCGCTCGCCATTGCGCAAGGACTGGATCGCTGGGATGCGGCGTACTTTTCGGTGATCTCCAAGTCCGACAAGCTCACCGCCGAGGCCTGCCGCCCGCGCAGCTTTCGCACCGTGCATTCGGATGCGATGGACATCGCCATGATCAACCAGTGGGTCAAGTCCCTCAAGGACAGCAGCTTCGCCGTGCTCGCCGCCGACTACGCCTGGGGCCGCGAATCCGGCACCGCGTTCAAACAGGCGGCAGAAGCGGCGGGCAAGAAGGTGCCGCTCAGTCTCTACCCGCCGCTTGGCACCAAGGATTTCTCGCCCTACATCGCACAACTCAAGGCCGCAAATGTCGATGCCATCTGGGTGGCGGAAGTAGGGCGCGACGCCACCGCCTTCATCAAACAGGCGCAGGAGTTTGGCCTGATCCCCAAGACCAGAATCATCGGCCACGCCTTGATCATGAACTTCGTAGTCGACGCCACCGGCAAGGCACTGGAAGGCACGCAGGGCAACACGGCCTACAACCCCGACATCGACACCCCGCGCAACAAGGCATTCGTCGCCGCATGGAAAGCCAAATACAACCGCCTGCCCACCGACAACGAAGGCCAGGCCTACAACGGCGCACTGGTCATGTTCGAAGGTGTGAAGCTGGCCAAAAGCCCCAAACCCGCCGACGTGAGCAAGGCCCTGCGCGGCACACGCATCAGCACCCTGTACGGCGAAACCACCATGCGCGCTGCTGACAACCAACTGCTGCTGCCCAACTATGTGGGCCGGGTGAAGTTGGCGGATGGTGTGCTGCGGCCGGTGGTGGAGCAGGTGTTTGCGGAATCGCTTGCGCCAGCACCTTCGCCGTTGTGCAAGATGTGATTCGCTCGACAAGTGAAGCTGGAGTTATCGTTGAGGGACCATCATGCTCCGTTTCGACTCCAGCCTCCGCTCCGGCACACTCCTCGGGCAAGAGATGCCTGCATCAGCCTCGGTGTTGAAAGCAGGATTTCGTAGTCACTTTTTCGCTGTGCGGACGCATTCAATGTGCTCTCGAAGGCGCACGGAATGGGATCATCGCCACTTGATTTCCACCAGTTCGATCTCATACCCCTTGTGCTTGTCGCGCAGGGATTGCATCACCAGTGTTTCGCTTTTTGACTTGACCGTTCCAGACCAGGTGCTGCCGGTCCACGGGCCTGTTCCGGGTGTCTTGCGATAGCGGTAGCGGACGTTTGCGTATTCGGATGCCATGGGATTTCTCTCGAAGAATGTTGTTGCGACCGAGAAATCGTAGCTAGCGATGCGTCGAGCTGTGTCGCAATCGAACATGAGCTGCTTCGAGTGCACGGAAGAACATCCGTGCATCCTAAATGTGGATTCGAAGTCAGTGGTGAGGCGCTGATGGACAAGGTGCCAAGAATGCCCGTTGCCTACGTGCCGCCTACATTCCTTGCAAAAAGAAAAAGCCCGCTATCTGTTGAATAGCGGGCCTTCCTTTACTGACTTGGTGCCGGAGACATGAATCGAACACCCGACCTTCTCATTACGAAGGTGGCTTGGTGTCTCTGAGGCGCTGTAAATGCCTCTGGGCGTGTGACTCCGTTTGAATCGCCCCGGATTTCCTAGACACTGTTGAGCCGTTGGGAATGCCGTCTTTCGAACTCTACCGGAGAGATATCTCCGGCGGTGCCATGACGCCTTTTCGGGTTGTAAAACATCTCGATGTAGTTGAAGACATCAGCCCTGGCCTCATCGCGCGTCGGGTAAATCTGGCGGCGAATACGCTCGCGCTTGAGCAACTGGAAGAAGCTCTCGGCCACGGCGTTGTCGTGACAGTTGCCGCGACGACTCATGCTGGAGACCAGATTGTGATCTCGCAGAAAGCCCTGCCAGTCATGGCCTGTAAACTGACTACCCTGATCCGAATGCACCATGACAGGCAGCTTAGGCCTGCGACGCCACAAGACCATCAACAGTGCATCGAGCACCAAGCCAGTATCGATGCGGCTGCCCATAGACCAGCCAACAACCTGACGTGAGAACAGGTCAACCACCACCGCCAGATACAGCCAACCTTCATGGGTGCGGATGTATGTGATGTCAGTCACCCAAGCTTGGTTGGGCTCGGCCGCTGCGAAGCGGCGCTGCAAGTGATTGGGCGCGACGATGGCAGGTTTGCCGCCACGCATGCCTGCACGGCGTTTGTAGCCCGTCTGTGAGCGCAGCCCCTCGATTTTGAGCAGTCGTGCCACGCGATGCTTGCCGCAGCTCTCGCCCAAATCACGCATGTCCATGGTCAGCTTGCGATAGCCATAGACGCCACCACTCTCGAGCCACGCATGCTTGAGAAGACCCAACAGACGTTGATCGTCCTTTGCACGCAGGCTCATCGGTTGCGCCTTCCAGGCGTAGTAGCCGCTAGGGTGTACAGCCATGACCTTGCACAGTCGGCGAATGCTGTACTCACCTTCATGGCGCTTGATGAATGCGTACTTCACCCGGACTGCTTGGCAAAGTACGCTGCGGCCTTTTTTAGGATGTCGCGCTCCTCTGTGACTCGCTTGAGTTCAGCCTTCAGTCGTCGCAACTCCTCGGTTTGTGACACCTGTGCCGGCCGATCATGGGCAGGCGTTCCTTGAGCCTTGATCCATTGATAAAGGCTGTGCTGACTTACGCCTAGTCGGGCTGAAACATCGGCCACCTTATGGCCGCGCTCAGTGATCTGCTTGACTGCTTCGGTCTTGAATTCTTGGGGATATCTTTGGTTACTCATAGCACCTCCTATTGGGCCTTAGATTTGAGGCTCAGAGGTGTCTAGAAAACCCGGGGCGATTCAGAACGTCAACGTTGTTCGGGCCGTGTGGCGCTCCGTGATTGGTGACTTTGGGGGGAACATTGATGTTCAAAGCAGAAAGCGCAACAGTGCCCGTGCTCCATCCAAGATAGCTTCGTATCTTTCGAAATACATGATGAAGGCATACGACGAAGGCGATGCATGGAGCAATCGGTTCAGTTCGAGTAAAGGAATTACGGTTCCTAAGCCTGAACGCATACGTTTTGCGGGTTATTCGATGGTGGACGTGGCTATCGCTGTTTTCAATGACCTGCCGGAGTATTCCTCCGAGCAACTGATATGGCGGTTGAGTCGATTCAAGGATGCTATGTCTTGGGTCTTGGACACAAACATACGATCTCGATGGGAGCCAGAATGACTCTCTACAAACGTTCAAACTCACCATATTGGTGGATGAAGTTCGCCCCGATTCGTGGGGAAATCAAGCCGCTCTACAGGAGTACGGGAACATCGAATAAACGGGATGCGCAGCGCCTTCATGACAAGCTGCAAGCTGAGCGATGGCAGGTAGATCGGCTGGGAGTTCGTCCCGAGAAAACCTGGGATGATGCTGCTGCACGATGGCTTGATGAGACCTCTCACAAGCGTACTCACGCATGGGACATATCGATGCTGAAGTGGTTTGCTCCGTACCTTTCCGGCAAGGCCTTGAACGATGTGGATCGGGAGACTCTGGAGCGAGTGCGACAGATGCGAGCGAAGGGTGCTGCGCCCGCAACGGTGAATCGGTACATGGCCTTGGTGCGTGCGATCTTGCGTCGTGCTCGTGACGATTGGGAATGGCTCGATCGCATTCCGAAAGTCTCGATGCTTCGCGATCGCGGTGGGCGTATTCGTTCGCTCACGCGTGAAGAGTTTGTGCGCTTGCTTGGCGAGTTGCCACAGCATTTACGCGATATGGCGGAGTTCTCGGTCGCGACCGGGCTGCGGCAAGGCAACGTGACGCGGCTTCAATGGAAACAGATAAGCCTTGAGCGGCAACACCTGTGGATCGCTGCGGATCAGCATAAGAATGGTCACGCGCATGCGGTGCCATTGAATGCGATGGCTATGGCGGTGCTTGAACGGCGTAAAGGCGATCACCGCACACATGTTTTCACTTACGAGGGTGAACCCATCGTCCAGGTCAACACGAAGGCGTGGCGGTCGGCGTTGAAGCGTGCGGGAATCGAAAATTTCCGCTGGCATGACTTGCGCCATACCTTTGCTACTTGGCACCGGGAAGCTGGCACGCCCACTTGGGAGTTACAGCGTCTGGGGGGCTGGAAAACGCAGTCGATGGTGGATCGATACGCGCATGTCGCGCCAGAGGGCTTGCAACTGGCGGCATCTAGGCTAGATAATCTGCTCGGAGTTACACGCCGGTGACACAGCAAAAAGGGGTCAGTCCTTGCGAACTGGCCCCTTCATTTGGTGCCGGAGACATGAATCGAACACGCGACCTTCTCATTACGAATGAGCTGCTCTACCGACTGAGCTACACCGGCGAAGTCTTCGATTATATACCGAAAAATTTTTCGATGTAGCTGATCTGGATCACTCGGCGTGGTAGCTGGTGACGCGTTCGACTTCGTTCTTGGAGCCGAGGATCACGCTGACGCGTTCGTGCAGTTGGCCGGGTTGGATGTCCAGAATGCGTTGCTTGCCGTTGGTGGCCAAGCCGCCGGCCTGTTCGACGAGCCAGCCCATGGGGTTGGCTTCGTACATCAGGCGCAGTTTGCCAGGCTTGTTGGGTTCGCGCTTGTCCCAGGGGTACATGAAGATGCCGCCGCGCATGAGGATGCGGTGCACGTCGGCGACCATGCTGGCGATCCAGCGCATGTTGAAGTCCTTGCCGCGTGGGCCTTCCTTGCCGGCGAGGCATTCGTCGATGTAGCGCTTCACGGGGGCGTCCCAGTGGCGCATGTTGCTCATGTTGATCGCGAATTCCTTGGTGTCTTCGGGGATGCGGATGTTGTCGCGCACCAGAACGAAGGAGCCTTGCTCGCGGTCGAGGGTGAACATGGCGACGCCGTCGCCCACGGTCAGCACCAGCGTGGTCTGTGGGCCGTAGATGCAGTAGCCGGCAGCGACTTGCTGCGTGCCGGGTTGCAGGAAGTCGTTGTCGTGCACGCCGGGGTGGCCGTCGGGCTTCTTGAGCACGCTGAAGATCGTGCCGATGCTGACGTTGACGTCGATGTTGGAGGAGCCGTCGAGTGGATCGAACAGCAGCAGGTATTCGCCTTGCGGGTAACGGTTGGGCACCACGTAGATGCCTTCCATTTCTTCCGAGGCCATGGCTGCCAGGTGGCCGCCCCATTCGTTGGCTTCGATCAGCGTTTCGTTGGCGATGATGTCCAGTTTCTTCTGGACTTCGCCTTGCACGTTTTCGCTGCCTGCGGTGCCCATGACGTCACCGAGTTCGCCTTTGTTGACGGCGAAGCTGATGCGCTTGCAGGCGCGTGCGACGACTTCGAGCAGCAGGCGCAGTTGGGGTGGGATGAGGCCGTCGACGCGCTGCTGTTCGACCAGATAGCGCGTGAGGCTGGTGCGTTGTGCCATTTTTTTGGTATCTCCTGAATACAGAATCTTGTGGGGCCGACCAACATGTCAGGAGCGTCAAAAAACGCGCTGACACGTCAGATCGTTGATCTCGAATTGTCCGCTCAATCCGCGAGTGCGCGGGTGATGACCTCACGCACGTCGTTGCTCAGATCGGGCTTGGCCGCTACGCGCTCGATGGCGGCCTTGGCTTGCGAGCGGTAGGGCTCGGCCAGCTTGCGCCAGCGGTCCATGGCACGTGCGAGGCGCGATGCGACTTGCGCGTTGAAGCCGTCGAGTTCCAATACGCGGTCGGCCCAGTAGGCGTAGCCTTGGCCGTCGGCACGGTGGAACGCGCCGGGGTTGGCGTTGCAGTAGCTGAAGATCACGCTGCGTGCGCGGTTGGGGTTCTTGATCTGGAAGTCGGGCTGCTTCATCAGCTCGCGCACGGCGGGAAGGATGTTGCCGTTGCGATCGGACGTGCCGGCCTGCAGTGCGAACCACTTGTCGACCACGAGGTCCTCGTCTTTGAACAGGGCGTGGAAGCGTTCCAGCGCGGGCTTGGCAAGCTCGTGTCCGGTGCCCACCAACGCGGCCAGCGCGTTGAAGCGGTCGGTCATGTTGCCTGCGTCCTTGAAGCGCTGGTACGTCTTGCCGGGCCACAGCGTGTCACCGCTCTTGCGGGCGGCCAGACACAGCATGTGCAGGGCGTGACCGGCAAGCGAGCGGCGACCTGCGGATGCAGCGTCGGGGCTGTAGGCACCCGGTGTCTGGTGCTCTTCGTAGGCCCAGATCCAGTCGGCATGCAGGGTGCTGGCCAGCTCTGCGCGCATGGCTTCACGCACGGCGTGGATGCGCTGCGGATCGGCTTCTTCCAGTTGCTCGGCGATGTAGCCTTCGGATGGCAGCGTGAGCACCAGGTCCTTGAAAGCCGCGTCGAGCGATGGGTTGCGCAGTACGTCGCGCATGGCTTGCACGAAGGCTGGCGGCAGGATGGATTGCTCGATCTCGCCTTGCGCGTTGGTCGTCAGCGCCGGGTTGGCGATGGCGGCGAGCGCGATGCGCATGCCGAGACGCTGACCGGCTTCCCAGCGGTTGAACGGATCGGTGTCGTGGGCCAGCAGGTTCAGCAGATCGGTGTCGCTGAAGTCGTAGTCCAGCACGACGGGCGCGCTGAAGCCGCGCAGCAGCGATGGCACGGGGGCCGAGTCCACGTTGACGAAGGTGATCGTCATGTTGGGCTCGGTCAGCACGATGGTGCCTTCCGTGCCGCTGGCTTGGTCGTCGCCTTGTTGCTGCAGGGGCAGGGCGGCGCCGTTGGCACCGAGCAGGCCAAGCGACACGGGGATCACGAACGGTTTCTTGCTTGGCTGGCCCGGTGTGGCGGGGCAGCTTTGCGAGAGCGTCAGCGTGTAGGAGCACGCGTCGGTGTCATACACGCCTGATGCGCGAACGCGCGGCGTGCCAGCCTGGCTGTACCAGCGCTTGAACTGTTCGAGGTTCTGCGTGAGCGGGCTGTGCGGGTTCGCATCGGCAATCGCCTGCACGAAATCGTCGCAGGTCACGGCATGGCCGTCGTGGCGCTCGAAGTACAGCTTCATGCCCTGCGCGAAGCCGTCGCGGCCCACCAGGTTGTGCTGCATGCGCACGACTTCCGCACCCTTTTCATAGATGGTGACGGTGTAGAAATTGTTGATTTCCACATAGCTGTCGGGGCGCACGGGGTGGGCCATCGGGCCTGCGTCCTCGGGGAACTGCACGGTGCGCAGCACGCGCACGTCCTCGATGCGCTTGACCGCGCGGGCCGACTCGCTGCCCGCCATGTCCATGCTGAATTCCTGATCGCGGAAGACGGTGAGGCCTTCTTTCAGCGAGAGCTGAAACCAGTCGCGGCAGGTGACGCGGTCACCTGTCCAGTTGTGGAAGTACTCGTGGCCGACCACCGATTCGATGTTGGCAAAGTCCACGTCGGTTGCGGTGGACTGGCTGGCCAGCACGTACTTGGTGTTGAAGATGTTCAGGCCCTTGTTCTCCATCGCGCCCATGTTGAAGTCGCTGGTGGCGACGATCATGAAGCGTTCGAGATCGAGCGACAGACCAAAGCGCGTCTCGTCCCAGGCGATCGATGCCATGAGCGAGTTCATCGCGTGTTCGGTCTTCTCCAGATCGCCGGGGCGCACGTAGACCTGCAGCAGGTGTTTGTTGCCTGCGCGGCTCTTGATGTGCTGCTCGCGCGCGACCAGCTTGCCCGCCACCAGTGCGAACAGATAGGCCGGCTTCTTGTGCGGATCGACCCACTTGGCGAAGTGGCGGCCATCTTCCAGATCGCCGCTGTCGACCAGATTGCCGTTGGACAGCAGCACCGGGTACTGCGCCTTGTTGGCGCGCAGCGTGACGGTGTACATCGCCATCACATCGGGACGGTCGAGGAAATAGGTGATGCGGCGAAAGCCCTCGGCCTCGCACTGCGTGAAAAAGGTGTCGTTGCTGACGTACAGGCCAGACAACTGGGTGTTCTTGGCGGGCGCGCAGGTCGTGAAGATTTCCAGATCGATGGGCGCATCGCCTTCGGGCAGGTTTTCCAGCACGAGCTGGTTGCCGTCCATCTTGAACGAGGTGCCGCCGCCGTTGACCATCACGCGGGCCAGGTTCAGCTCTTCGCCGTCCAAACGCAGCGGCTGAGGCGCGACGTCCATGTTGCGGCGGATGCGCATCTTGCTGAGCACGCGCGTCTTGGCCGGGTCCAGATCGAAAGTGAGATCGACGGTGTCGATCCAGAACGCCGGTGCTGTGTAATCGAGCCGCTGAATGGCAGTGGCTTGTCCTTCTCTCATCATGGCTTGAATCTTTCCTTGAAGTGAGCAGAGATGAATAAAGGCCGCTGCAAAGAGCGGCCCTGGGTATCAAACGCCTTGTTTGAGGGAGGCTTCGATGAACACGTCCAGATCGCCGTCCAGCACCTTCTGCGTGGCGGAGACTTCGACGTTGGTGCGCAGGTCCTTGATGCGGCTGTTGTCCAGCACGTAGGAGCGGATCTGGTGACCCCAGCCCACATCGGTCTTGGTGTCCTCGAGCTTTTGCTGCTCTTCCATGCGCTTGCGCATTTCGTAGTCGTACAGGCGCGAGCGCAGACGTTGCCAAGCCACATCGCGGTTGCTGTGCTGGCTGCGGCCATCCTGACATTGCACGACGATGCCGGTGGGCATGTGCGTCAGACGCACGGCCGAATCGGTCTTGTTGATGTGCTGACCACCCGCGCCGGAAGCACGGTAGGTGTCGGTGCGCACATCGGCCGGATTGATGTTGATCTCGATGGAGTCATCGATTTCCGGATAGACGAACAGCGAAGCGAACGAGGTGTGACGGCCACCCGACGAGTCGAACGGCGACTTGCGCACGAGGCGGTGCACGCCGGTTTCGGTGCGCAGCAGGCCGAAGGCGTATTCGCCCTCGATCTTGATGGTCGCGCTCTTGATGCCCGCCACGTCGCCGCCGGTTTCTTCTTCGACCGTGGCCTTGAAGCCCTTGCGTTCGGCGTACTTGAGGTACTGGCGCAGCAGCATGCTGGCCCAGTCGCACGCTTCGGTGCCACCGGCTCCAGCCTGGATGTCGACAAAGCAGTTCAGCGGATCGGCTTCCTGGCTGAACATGCGGCGGAATTCCAGCTCCTCGATCAGCGGCTGCAGCTTGGCAGCTTCGCCCTCGATGGTTTCGAGGCCGGCTTCGTCGCCTTCTTCCTTGCTCATCTCGTAGAGCTCGGTGTTGTCGGCCAGCTCACCCGTGAGCTTTTCCAGCGTCAGCACGACGGAGTCGAGCGACTTCTTTTCCTTGCCCAGTTCCTGAGCCTTCTTGGGATCGTTCCAGACGTTGGGGTCTTCGAGCGATGCGTTTACCGTGCGCAGGCGTTCAAACTTTGCATCGTAGTCAAAGATACCTCCGAAGCTCTTCTGTCCGGGTGGACAGATCTTGGAGGGTGGTGCCAATCAGGTTGATGCGTTCTGCGTCCATTTTCGTGATTCCTTGAGTTCTGTTTTATGTAAGCAACCCGTTATTTTCTCATGGATGGCGGAAGCCACTCCCGGGGCACAGGTAGCGACGGGTTTTGCCTGGCCTTTGGTTGACAGGTGAGGGCACTCACGGGTTTCGAAAGTCCGTTCCAATCGATGTTCTTCATTTGATTGCCAACCCCTTTGCTTGGGATGGAGAACTAGGGTTAATACTAGGTGGTTTGGACCTCAAATTCACCTGTTTAGGGGATATACGGCCAGCGAAATGACCTCTAGCATCGAATGTGATTTTTGCCTTTCGTCACATTTTGTATCTTGAAGTTAGAGAAGCCCTTGGTCGATACCCTTGCAACCATTCAAATGGCCCCGGTTCTCCTGGTCGAACTGATCGGGCGGGAGACATTCGCGCTGACGTTGATGGATCGGTCGTTGCCCGATGGCCGGGGCCTTGGGCTCATCCGCGGATCTGCGTCGAGAGACTAATATCACCTTCTTCCCAACTCACAAAAAATCAAATCAAAACCCATGGTGTCGTCCCCTCCCCAAGCCCCCTCGATCCCTTCCAGTGAAATCACCTTGCCCGTCCCCGTGCTGGTCGTGGAGGACGAGCCGCTGCTGCAGCGTCGACTGAAGAATGTGCTGTGTCAGCTGGGGTACACCGAGAGCAATCTGGTGATCGTCGATTCGCTGGCGGCGGCGCGGGCGTATCTGAGTCACCAGCCGGTGGCTCTGGCGCTGGTCGATCTGGAGCTGCCGGACGGCAATGGCCGCTCGCTGATTCTGGAGTTGCGTGCGGACGATCCGGGGCTCGGGATTCTGGTCGTGTCGGCCTGGAGTTCCGAAGAGGCGATTCTGGGCGCGCTGCGTGCCGGTGCCACGGGCTATGTGCTCAAGGAGCGCGATGACCTGGAGGTGTCACTGTCGATTCGCAGCGTGCTGCGCGGCGGGGCGCCTATCGACCCATTCATTGCGCGGCGCATTCTGGAGCTGCTGCCGGTGGCCCCGAAGGCTGCCAACCCCGTGCCGAACAGCGACACGGAACTGACCGAGCGCGAGTGCGACATCCTGCGCCATGTGGCGAGCGGGCTGACCAATCGCGAGATCGCGGAACAGGTGATGCTGTCGCGCTTCACGGTGGATACGCACATCAAACGCATCTACCGCAAGCTGGCCGTGTCATCGCGCGTGTCGGCGGTGCAACAGGCCAAGGTGAGAGGGTTGCTCGGGTGAGTCTGGGGGCGGTTCATGGAGTGCGTGATCGCGGTGCCGGTCGCTGGTGGTGCGTGCTGGTGTTTTTGCTCTTGGCGATGTGGGCGTGGGCGGCTCCGGGCAGGGCGCTCGCGGAGTCGCATTTCGATTCCAAATCCGAAGCCCAAACCAAGACCTGCGAGCCCTACATCCTGACGACGCAGATGGCGTTCGACCCCGAGCCGCAGAAATCGCTGGACGGCAGGCTGGCGCAGGCCTATCCGTATCCCCCCGTGCTGGGCTGGCAACAGGTGAAGATTCCGCACGTGTGGCCCAAGAAAAACGTGGATGTCACCCTGACCGCGTGGTATCGGATCGAATGGCGCAGCGAGTGCAAGAACGCGCAAGGGGTTCTCAGCCCGGTGGCCCTGGGGTTGGATGCGTTGAGCATGGCCGGGGCGGTCTACAGCAACGGGGATCTGATCTGGACGGACTCGTCGCTGGTTCCTCCGCTGTCGGCAAGCTGGAACATGCCGCGCTGGTGGCAACTGCCGAGGTCGTCGTTGCATGAGGGCGTGAACACCATCTGGATTCGTGTGACCGGGCTGGCCCAGGATCAGGCAGGCATTGGCGCGCTGTATCTGGGAAGCCTGCAGAAGGTGCGCGAACACAACGAGAACAGCGTCTGGCGGCAACGCACCGCCTATCTGCTCACCGGCATGATGTCCGGGGCGGTCGGGATCATCTTTCTGGTGGTGTTCCTGATGTACCGCACCGACCGTTCCTACGGCTGGTTTGCGCTGATGTCGTTGATCTGGGTGGTCTATCTCTATACCGTGCTGGCGACCGACGCGAGGCCGTTCAACGACAACATTTCGATGACGAGGGCGAGCGTGTCGCTGTTCCTTCTGTACGTGGGCTGTTTCTGTCAGTTCACCTGGATTTTCGGGGGACAGCATTTGCCCCGGTTGACCCAAGCGCTGTGGCTGTGCGTGTTGTGCTCCGTGGTCACCATCATGCTGGCCCCACGCGCGTACATTCGCGAGTTCACGCAGGTGCTGTTCCTGTCGGGTGTTCTGGTCTTCATGCTGAACTGCCTGCAGTTCCAGTGGCATGCGTGGAAAACCCGTGAGCCGCGCCACTTGCTGCTGGCTGCGTGCTGGCTCATCTTCATCATCGTGGCAGTGCACGACCTCTTCGTCATCTTTGGCGCGTGGGAGGGTGCGGAGTCCTGGTCCTCGGTCTCCGGCCCCATCGCCACGGTGTTCATGGCGCTGCTGCTGGGCACGCAGCTCGGCTCGCAGATGCGGCGCATCGCCCGGTTCAACGATGAACTGACGATCAAGATCAACAATGCGCGGCACGACCTCTCGCAGGCGCTGGAGCGCGAGCATGTGCAGCGCGTTCGCAATGCCAAGGCGCAGGAGCGGGTGGAGATTTCGCACGATCTGCACGATGGCCTCGGCGCGAGTCTGGTGCGCTCGATGGCCATGGTCGAGCAGGCGCAGCAGCCGATTCCGAATGACCGCGTGCTGTCGCTGTTCAAGGTGCTGCGCGACGACTTGCGGCAGGTGATCGACCATGGCTCCAGCGCTGGCGTCACGGTGCCGGCCACGCCCATCGAATGGATGGCGCCGCTGCGCTATCGCTTCACCAACATCCTGGACGATCTGGGCATCGATTCTGAATGGCGCGTGCCTGCGCAGTGGGTGGCCAAGCCCACGGCCGTGCAATGCCTGGCGCTCACGCGCGTGGTCGAGGAATCGCTGTCCAACATCATCAAGCACAGCCGTGCGCGCCATGTGCTGGTCGAGTGCTGCCTGGCCGATCCCGCGAAGCTGGTGCTGCGCATTCAGGACGACGGCGTGGGCTTCGACGTGGCCGCCGTGCGGTTGGCGGGCCTGAGCGTGGGCCTGCGCAGCATGGAGGCGCGGGCGCAGCGCATGGGTGCGGAATTCGTGGCCACCTCACGCGCTGGAGAGACAGTGCTGACCATCGCACTGCCGCTGGCGAGGCCGGATCTGGCGGTGGTCTGAAAGCGGCCTGATCGCTGGAAGTCGTCAGGCGAGGAATGCTTCGATGAGCCGGGCCACGGCCTCGGGCTGGTCGTGGTGCAGCATGTGGGCCGCGTCCATCACCTGCGCCGAACGTGCATTCGGTACATGGGCGAGGCGCTGGTGGAAGTCGGCCAGCGAATAGGTGCCGTTCGACCATTTGCCGATGTGGTTTTCTTCCGCCTCCACCGACAGCACCGGGGCCTTTATGGCTTCGTAGAGCGCCAGCATTTCATCGGCACGAAACAGCATCGGCGTGATGATCTTGTGCGCGGACGATCCGAGAATGTGCCAGCGGCCCTGCGCATCGGGGGCTGCCCAGTGCTGCGCCAGCCACTGCGCCTTGTCGGCGGAAATGCGCGGGTTGGTCTTCATGAGGCGCAGCGCGACGCCATCCACGCTGTCGTAGGGCTTGAGGTCCATGCCGCCCTGTTCGTATTCGCGCAGCTCGTTCAGCCAGCGTGCATAACGTTCGGGCGCTTGCGCGGGGCGGGTGGCGGCCATGCCGAATCCTTCGAGATTGACGAGCCGCCGAATCCGCTCGGGACGCGCGCCAGCGTACATCATGCTCACATTGCCGCCCATGCTGTGACCGACCAGATCCACAGGCGCATTCGGCGAGAAATGGTCGAGCAGCCGGTCCAGATCGGCCAGATAGTCGGCAAAGACATAGTGGTCGCAGGTGTGCTCCGGCATGCTGTGCCCGAAGCCGCGCCAGTCGGGGGCGATGATCAGCCGGCCCTGCGCGAACGCGTCGCTGAACGCATCGACGACGAACTGGTAGGACGCGCCCACGTCCATCCAGCCATGCACCATCACGAGCGGCGGCAGCGCAGTCGCCGCCTGCGCATCGGGATCACCCCACACGCGAACGTGGTAGCGCAGCGTGCGCACGGGAATCGAGAGCTGGCGGGCAGGGCGTTTTTCGGTGTACATGCCGCGCATTATCGACAGTCGGCCGAGCTCGATGTGTCACCAAGGTTTCGTCGGACTCAGCGCACGGTGCAACGCGATGCGCCGATGTTGTCTATGATTTCCTCTGAATTTTCAGGGAGCGGAAATCCGGAGGCGGGTTCTGCTTGCCTGCCACCGATTGGAACCCCATGAATCTGATTTCCCTTGGTCAAAGCGATTTGAAGGTCACCCCCATTTGTCTGGGCACGATGACGTTTGGCGAGCAGGTCTCGCAGCAGACTTCTCATGCCATCCTCGACCGCTCGCTCGAACGCGGAGTGAACTTCGTCGACACGGCCGAGATGTATGCCGTGCCGACCCGCAAGGAGACCGCTGGCGCGACCGAGACCATCATTGGCAACTGGTTCGAGTCCCACCCCGGCGTGCGCAATCGCGTGGTGCTGGCCAGCAAGGTGGCGGGCCCCACGCGCGCCACGCCGTGGATTCGTGAGGGCACGGGCATGACGGCTGCCGACATCATCGCGTCGTGCGAAGGCAGTCTCAAGCGTCTGAAGACCGATGTGATCGACCTCTACCAGATCCACTGGCCCGAGCGCCACGTGCCTGCGTTTGGCCTGACGTACTACGAGCCCAGGAAGGAAACGACCACGACGCCGATCCTGGAGCAACTGCTGGCGCTGGCCCAATTGGTGAAGGCAGGCAAGGTGCGCTACATCGGCCTGTCGAACGAAACGCCCTACGGCGTGCATGAATTCGTGAAGTTTGCCGAGCAGTTGGGACTGCCGCGCGTGGTGTCGGTGCAGAACCCGTATTCGCTGCTCAACCGCACCTGGGAAAACGCGATGGACGAGAGCTGCCATCGCCTTGGCGTGTCGCTGCTGGCCTATTCGCCGCTCGGCTACGGGCTGCTCAGCGGCAAGTACGACCAGAGCGGAACGACCGGGCCGGATGCGCCTGCCGAGGCGCGGCTCACGATGTTCGAGTCGATGCGCAAGCAGCGCTGGGGACGCAAGGAATCGTGGGAAACCGGCAAGCTCTACAACCAGCTCGCACGCGACAACGGCCTGACGCCGACGCAGATGGCGCTGGCGTTCTGCTACACCAAATGGCAGGTCGCAAGCACGATTCTGGGCGTGACGACGGTGGCGCAGCTCGATGAGGACATCGACATCTGGGGCACGCAACTTTCGCCCGAAGTGCTGAAAGAGATCGACGCGATCCGCAAGCAGCACCGCGACCCCGCGCAATGATTTTTGGCGAGCACTGACCACAGATTCACATGAGCAAGAAAGACAAGGCCGCGCATGTCAGCGAGACACCGGCCACGCAACTGCTGCGCACGAACAAGGTGGAATTCACCGAGCATCCGTATGAATACGTCGAGCATGGCGGCACCGAGCACAGCGCCCAATGTCTGGGCTTGGATGAGCATCAGGTCGTCAAGACACTGGTGATGCAGGACCAGGATGCCAAGCCGCTGATCGTGCTGATGCATGGCGACTGCAAGGTGTCCACCAAGAATCTGGCGCGGCAGATCGGCGCGAAAAGCGTCGAGCCCTGCAAGCCGGAAGTGGCCAATCGGCACAGCGGCTATCTGGTCGGCGGCACCTCGCCATTCGGCACGAAGAAGCGCATGCCGGTCTACATCGAGCAGACGATTCTGGACCTGCCGCGCATCGCCATCAATGGCGGCAGGCGCGGATTTCTGGTGCAGTTGAATCCGCAGGTGTGCGTCGATCTGCTCGAAGCCAAGCCGGTGCAGTGCGCGCTGGCAGAATAGCGGCCTGAAACAAAAACCTCATTCCAACTTCATTCATTCCTTCAGCTGATCGGATCCCGTGAGCCCCATCGTCCTTTCCATCGTCGTCACCATCGCGGCCTATCTCATCGGCTCGCTGTCGTTTGCGGTCATCGTCAGCCGCGTGATGGGGCTCAATGATCCCCGCACCTACGGCAGCGGCAACCCCGGCGCGACCAATGTGCTGCGCTCGGGCAGCAAACCCGCCGCCGTCCTGACCTTGCTGCTCGATGCGGTGAAGGGTTGGTTGCCCGTGGTGCTGGTGCGCTGGTTCGGTCAGCCCTACGGGCTGGAAGAGGGCACGATTGCCGCGGTCGGTCTGGCAGCTTTCCTGGGCCATCTCTGGCCGGTGTTCTTCAAGTTCAAGGGCGGCAAGGGCGTGGCGACGGCTGCGGGCGTGCTCATCGGCATCAGCGGCTGGCTGGGTCTGGCGACGCTGGCGACCTGGTTGATCATCGCCGTGTTCTTCCGCTACTCGTCGCTGGCCTCGCTGGCCGCAGCCGTGTTTGCGCCGTTCTTCTATGTGCTGGGCGGCGGCGTGGCGTGGACCATGGACGCGCGCATCGGTGTCGCCATCGCCATCATGTCCGGCCTGCTGATCTATCGCCACAAGGAAAACATCGGTCGCTTGCTGGCTGGCAAGGAATCGAAAATCGGCTCGAAGAAGAAGGGCTGAGTTTCTTTGGAGCACGCTGGGCAGCCGGTTCAAGCGCGGTCCCACATGCAGCAAAGAGGATTCAGATCCTCAGCCAAGTGCGCGGCCTTCGATCTGTTCGCAGCTCTAGCCAGCAACCCCCAGCAAGGGCCGCCCCGCAGCGAAGGGGTGTTCCCCCTCCGCCGCGCCAAGCGCGGCATGAGAGAGGGGGGAAGGCGCAAAGCGCTTCAGGGGGGTGTTCCCAATCTTTTTCCGGCAGCCATCAAACCCATGCGCACCATGGTGTAGTGGTTCGTTCCCATGCTCACGGCACTGCTCGGCAGGGCGTTGATCACGCGGCGCTTGCCGTGCACGGTGTAGTGCAGTTCGGGTTCGGGATAGGCCTCGCCGTCCGAGTCCATCAGGCTGGCGACGATGGGAAAGCTCGTGGATTCACCGCGGCGCAGCACGATGGCGGTGTCGCCGTTGTCCAGTTTCACAAACGTGCCGGGCGGGCACAGGCCCACGGTGCGGACCAGAATGAAGCCGACCTCGTCGCTTTGCGAGACATTCTTGCCGAGCAGGGCGCGCATCGACTCCGTGGCGCTGCGGCCGGGGCGCGATTTGCGCGGGCTGATGAAGGCGGCATAGCGATCCACCGAGGCCAGAATGTGCGTGAGACGTTCTTCGGGCTGCAGGTTCTTGAGCGGCTCGCGGGCACGATCGCGTTGGGGTGCGTGGTGGTATGCGACCGAATCGAGCCACAGATCGTCGGCCACGCCCACATGTTCGAGCAGCGCCATGCCTTTTTCGGCGTGGCGGTTGATGGCTTCCTGCTGCTGTGCGGTGATCGGGTCGGCGCGTTCGGCCAGTTCGTCCTGCAGCACGGTCATGCCGATGTTCATGGTGAAGGCGGCGCGCACGAGGCTGTCGCGTTCATGGCGCGGAAGGCCGAGTTCCTGTGCGAGGATGTGGCAGAGCGTTGCGCACACCAGCGCGTGCGATGCGCTGTAGCTGGTGCTGTGGGTGGAGGCGAGTTGGAAAATCAGGTACAGCGTGGAGTCCACGTCGTGCGCGACCATTTCCTGCAGCCACTGATCGCATTGCCGCATCTTGGTCGGAAAGTCGGTGGCCTGCTCCGGGCGGCGCAACAGAAAGGCCAAAGTCGCCTGCAGGTCGCCCCACTGGGCCAGCAGATCCTCGTATTCATTGGCCGACGCGGATTCAGCAGCGGTTGCCATGGTTCCTGCAAGTGCGCTCATCTTGTTTTTCTTTTGAGGGTGATCGATCTGTCCGTGGGCCTTTGCGCCGTTTCTCTGGAAAGGTGCGATAGGGCTTGCAGATCATTGTGGCATTTGCGGTGGATGGTCGATATTGGCGGTGATACCGAGGTGCTGCGAGCCAGCAGGGCGTAGACTCTATTTTCTCTCCAGCACCATCTCGTCGTTGTTGCGGCTCATCTGGAAGGCGTTCAGAAAGCTGTTGCCCAGCAGGACGTAGGGCATGGACTGGGGCAGCACGACGGCATCCACATTGCGCAATTCGATGTCACCAGCACGCACGCTTTCCAGACGGATCCGGTGTGCCTCGACGTTGCCGTTGCCGGTTCCGATCATGACCGGCTGGCCGTCCCGGTACTTCACGCCCATGCGCGCGGCTTCGGACTGGCTGATGGCGACGAGCGTCGCACCGGTATCGACCATGTAGCGCATGACCTGACCGTTGATCAGGCCCGAACTCACGAAGTGACCTCGCGCATCGGCTCGCAGCACGATGCGCTGTTTGCCGCCACCGCCGGTGCTCACATGCACAGGCGTGTCGCCCAGACGCAGCGTGACGCGGGCGCCCTCGGATTCGACAATCGCGTTGTCGCTGCCGACCGAGATCACCTTGATGCCCGAAGCCGAGTCGCCCGCGCCCAGCGTGCGCGGCGCTTTGCCGTCGATGACGAGCAGCGCCTTGTTGCCCAGAACGCCCACCAAGGCGGCTTGTTGGGCCAAGGCCGGAATTGCCAGACCCAGCAGCAAGCTGGCGATGGCCGCTTTGGCGAAGACGGGAGCAGCTCGGGGCATGGGACGGTGGTTCGCTCGATCAGTCGCGGAAATTGTCGAACGACAGCGGCAGGTCGGCGATGTCCTTGCGGATCAGCGCCATGGCGGCCTGCAGGTCGTCGCGCTTGGCACCGGTCACGCGCACTTTTTCTTCCTGAATGGCAGCCTGCACCTTGAGCTTGCTTTCCTTGAGCAGCTTCTGGATCTTCTTGGCGTTTTCGCTGTCGATGCCGTTGCGCACCTTCACCACCTGCTTGAGCTTGTCGCCGCCGATCTTCTGGGCCTTTTCCACATCGAGAAAACGCACATCCACATTGCGCTTGGTGAGCTTGTTGCGCAGGATGTCCTCGACCTGCTGGAGCTGGAAGTCGGCGTCGCCGAACATGGTGATTTCCTTGTCCTTGAGCTCCACAGCAGCGGACGAGCCCTTGAAGTCAAAGCGGGTGCCGATTTCCTTGGCGGTGTTTTCCACCGCGTTCTTCACTTCAACAAAATTGGCTTCGAGGACGGTATCAAAAGAAGGCATGGCATTACTCTCGGAATCTACATACAAACCCGATGGCGTTTTCGCCCGGGTGCGACAATTGGGTCGATGTTAGTCGAGAACAACGTTCCTCTCCAGCAATACAACACCTTTGGCATCGTTGCCAAGGCGCATACGCTGGTGCGCGCCCAATCGGTTCAGGATGTGCGCGACCTGATTTCCGACCCTGAACTGGCCAAACAGCCCGTCTTCGTGCTGGGCGGCGGCAGCAACATCGTGATCACCGGGGACGTCAAGCCCGTGGTGCTCAAGATGGAGATCAAGGGCCTGCGCCTCGTCGAGGAAACCGACAAGGCCTGGATCATCGAGGCCGGTGCAGGCGAGGTCTGGCACGAGGCCGTGGCCTGGACCATCGACAACGGTTTTCCGGGGCTGGAAAACCTGGCGCTGATTCCCGGCACCGTGGGCGCTGCTCCGGTGCAGAACATCGGTGCCTATGGCGTGGAACTGCAGGATCGCTTCGATTCGCTGGATGCAGTCGACCTGGCCACCGGCAACCGTTTTTCGCTGAACGCGGCCCAATGCGCCTTCAGCTACCGCGATTCGATCTTCAAGCACGCGCCGTCGGCTGCTGGCGAATACAGCGATCTGCCGCGCGGCATGGGGCTCAAGGGTCGGGCGGTAATCACCCATGTGCGCTTTCGCCTGCCCAAGCAGTGGCGCGCCGATCTGGGCTATGCCGATCTGGAGCGCAAGATGGCGGAAACGGGCATTGCGGAGCCCACTCCCAAGCAGATCTTCGACTGGGTCTGCGAGATTCGCCGCGCCAAGCTGCCCGATCCGGCGGTCATCGGCAATGCGGGAAGTTTCTTCAAGAACCCGACGGTCACCGAGTACCAATGCGCTGACATCATCGCGCGCGAGCCCAAGATCGTGCATTACCCGATGGCGGACGGCTCCATCAAGCTGGCGGCGGGTTGGCTGATCGATGCCTGCGGCTGGAAGGGCAAGACCATCGGCAAGGCCGGGGTCTACGAGAAACAGGCGCTGGTGCTGGTCAATCGCGGCAGTGGCGAAGACAGCGTGACGGGCGGGGAAGTGATGACGCTGGCCCGGGCGATCCAGACCAGCGTCTACGAGCGTTTCGGCATCCGGCTGGAGCCGGAGCCGGTGGTCGTCTGATGAAGCGGATGGTGGGCGGTTACTGAGCGCCCAGACGCCAGAACGAAGCGCGGAAGATCAGGCTCTGAATCTTGTTGGGAGCCTTTTCCTCTACACCGATCTCCAGCGGCACAAAGGCCTTCTGGCAGTCGAGCAGATACGCGGTGATGTTCGGCGCGGGGCTGTTGATGCGACCCACTAGCTTGCAAGAGCCGACGCTGTCGCGCAACTGCTTCATGGCTTGCTGCACCTGCTCGGGCGTGGCTTGCTTGTTGAATTCTGCCGAGAACATGTCGGCGTTCAATGCTGCACCAACGCCTTCGAGGGAATCGACAATGGACTTGGTGCGCTTGTCGAGGGCTTTCTGAACGGCTTCGCTGGGGCCGGATGGGGCCGCTGCAGCCTGCTTGGCGTTGTCTTCTGCTGCCAGAACGGCGCTGGCGCTTGTGGCGGCCATGAGCGCGGCGACGAGCAACGTGGGAATGCGATTCTTCACGGGAATTCCTGACTTCCTTGGATTTCGGTGTCGCTACTGTAGCGCTCACGCTCGCAGTGTGGTTATCGAGCCGGTTACAGCTTCATGAATTTGAAAGTGAAAAGGCCCGCAGCCGATAGTGGTTGCGGGCCTTTTGTTGCACCTGCACATTTCGCTGGAAAGGCAGGTCGCGTGCTGTCCGTCGTCAGTCAGCCGTGGCGCCGGAAGCCTTCACGGCCTCGCCCCACTTCTTGATGTCGGCGTCGATCAGCTTGGCGAAGTCGCCGGTGCTCATGCCGTAGGCTTCGGCGCCCAGATCGGAGATCTTCTGCTTGACGCTGTCCTGCTTGAGGATGTCCTGCACATAGCCGTTCATGCGCTCGGCCAGTTCCTTGGGCATGCCCTTGGAGCCGATCATGCCGTACCAAGGTTCCACTTCGAAATTGGTGAAGCCTTGCTCATGCAGGCTCTTCACGCCGGGGAACTTGGGCGAAGCGTGCTTGCTGGTGATGGCCAGCGCCTTGATCTTGCCCGCGTCGATCTGGGGCTTGAGCGGCACGGGGTTGTCGATGGCGTACTGCACTTCATTGCCCATCACGGCCAGAATCAGCGGGCCGGATCCCTTGTAGGGGATGTGGGGCGACTTCAGCTTGGTCTGCATCTGGAACATTTCCACGAGCATGTGCTGTGGCGAGCCGGGGCCTGCGGAGCCGAAGTTCACCTTGTCGGCCTTGATCTGCTTGAGCAGGTCGTCCATCGAGTTGATGCCCGACTTGGCGCTGGTCACCACCAGAAATGGAGCCTTGGCGATGGTGGTGATGGGTGTCAGATCCTTGCGTGGATCGTAGGGAACGCTCTTGTACAGCGTGGGCGAGATCACCACGGGGCTGCTGGAGCCCACGAGGAAGGTGCTGCCGTCCGGCTTGGCGCGGCTCACGAAGGCCGTGGCGATGTTGCCGTTGGCACCGGCCTTGCTGTCCACGATGACGGCGGCGTCGATGCGCTGCTCGAGCTCACGCGCGATGATGCGCGCCAGCATGTCGCTGGTGCCACCGGGCGAGTAGGGTTGCACCAGCGTGATGGTCTTGACGGGCCAGGCGTCCTTGGCGTGCACGATGGCGGGAGCACCAGCGGTGATCGCTACGGCGGCGGCGAGCAAAGCATTTCTGCGAAGCATGTATGTCCTTGGGGGGGCATGGGTCACGAAGGATGTGACCCGGAAAGCAAACAACAACGGACCCTTGCACGAGGGTGAGAGTCCACGAAGGTCGACGTCGGCAGAAGTGAGTTCCGCTGACTGACCGTGTAAACCCTGAATTGTGCTTCAGGACGACAATTGGCTCGCTTCGGATTCCGCTACGTGGCACGGGGGCAAAACTGTGCTACGTGTAGTGCATGGGCGTAAAAAAGCCGCCCGAGGGCGGCTTGCGGCGAAGTGATCGGCTGAGCCTGAATTACTTCTTGCTGCCGTCGTTCAGTTGCGCCAGTGCGGCGTCGCCACCCAGAGACAGCAGGCCGGCTTCGGAGTACACGCGCAGCTTGTCGCGGGTGTCGATGATGTCGAGGTTGCGCATGGTCAGCTGGCCGATGCGGTCGGCCTGGCTGAACGGCGCGTCTTCCACCTTTTCCATCGACAGGCGCTCTGGAGCGTAGGTCAGATTGGGTGATTCGGTGTTCAGCAGCGAGTAGTCGTTGCCGCGACGCAGTTCCAGCGTGACGGTGCCGGTGACGGCACGGGCGATCCAGCGCTGGGCCGATTCGCGCAGCATGATGGCTTGCGGGTCGAACCAGCGGCCTTGGTACAGCAGGCGGCCCAGACGCAGGCCGTTGATGCGGTACTGCTCGATGGTGTCTTCGTTGTGGATGCCGGTCACGAGGCGCTCATAGGCGGCGTGCAGCAGCGCCATGCCGGGAGCTTCGTAGATGCCGCGGCTCTTGGCTTCGATGATGCGGTTTTCGATCTGGTCGCTCATGCCGAGGCCGTGACGGCCACCGATGCGGTTGGCTTCGAGGAACAGTTCGACGGCGTCGTCAAAACGCTTGCCGTTCAGGGCGACCGGACGGCCTTCTTCGAAAGTCACCGAGACTTCTTCGGCCTTGACTTCGACTTCCGGCTTCCAGAACGCCACGCCCATGATCGGGTTGACGATGCGGATGCCGCTGTTCAGGAACTCCAGATCCTTGGCTTCGTGCGTCGCGCCAAGCATGTTGGAGTCGGTGGAGTAGGCCTTCTCGGCCGACATCTTGTAGCCAAAGCCTTCCTTGGTCATGAAGGCCGACATTTCAGCGCGGCCGCCGAGTTCGTCGATGAACGCCTTGTCCAGCCATGGCTTGTAGATCTTCAGCGATGGGTTGGTCAGCAGGCCGTAGCGGTAGAAACGCTCGATGTCGTTGCCCTTGAAGGTCGAGCCGTCGCCCCAGATGTTGACGTCGTCTTCCTTCATCGCGGCCACGAGCATGGTGCCGGTCACGGCACGGCCCAAAGGCGTGGTGTTGAAGTAGGTCACGCCGCCGGTGGAGATGTGGAACGCGCCTGCTTGAATCGCGGCAATGCCTTCGTTGGCGAGCTGCGTGCGGCAGTCGATCAGGCGGGCCTTCTCGGCACCGTATTCCATCGCCTTGCGGGGGATGGCGTCGTAGTCTTCTTCGTCGGGCTGGCCGAGGTTGGCGGTGTACGCGTAGGGCAGAGCGCCCTTGTTCTTCATCCAGCGCAGGGCTGCGCTGGTGTCGAGGCCGCCGGAGAAGGCGATGCCGACCTTCTGGCCGACGGGGGTGTTTTGCAGAATGTTTGCCATGAAGGGTATCCGTGTTTGTTGGGTGACTCAGCTTGGATTCGCCGGGGAATCAAGCGTAGTGGCAGATGTAGTGATAGGCCTCGGCCACGCGGATGTCGAACTTGGAGTTGGCCGCGATGCTGAACTTCTCGCCGGGGCCGGACTTCAGCCACTGGTCGGAGCCAGCGAGCTTGTATTCGCAGGAGCCGCCCACGCATTCCATGATTTCAGCGGCAGCCGTGCCGAAGGTCAGCTCGGAAGCGAGCACCACGCCCACGGACTTCTTCGTGCCGTCGGGATAGGTGAGGTTGTGGCTCACGCACTTGCCGTCAAAGTACACGTTGGCTTTGGTGGTAACGGAAACGCTGTCGATCTTTTCGGTGGTCATGGAAGTGCGCTGAAAGTCAGAGGATTGGAGATAGGCGAAACCCTCAATTCTAGGCTCCCGCGACGGGGCAGTGGTTTTGTGCGGATTGGAGAATTTTTCGTCCACTGCGGAAAACCCATGAAAAAGGAGCCACGAGGGCTCCTTTTTGCTGATTGGACGGGCCGGAAATCACCGTCATCACTGACGATAGGCTTCGCCGCGCGAGTTGCGGTACTCGAGGTCGTTGTCCGTCACGGGTGCGGTGTAGGTGCCCGTGGGGCTGGAGACCACTACGCCAGCCTGGGGCGCGCTATAACCTTGGTACTGGTTGTTCTGATAGCCGCGACTGTCGTAGCCGTAGCTTTGGGCGTCGTCGTACCGGTTGTCGCTGTAGTAGCCGCTCTGTGGCTGCTGGTACTGCACCTGCGGCGGCTGATACGGCTGCTGGTATTGCTGCTGCTGATACGGCTGCTGGTATTGCTGCTGCTGATACGGCTGCTGGTATTGCTGCTGCTGATACTGCTGCGGGTATGGCTGCTGATATTGGCTGTACGGCTGCTCGTAGGGGCGTCCGTACTGGTCATACCCGCCATTGCTGCCGTAGCCGCCCTGGCCTGTCGGCTGCACCGAGAGCGGAATCCACGCACCGGGGTTGTAATCGGTGCGGGTGGTGTAACGGCGGCCTGCGTACTCGTAGGTCACGTCGTAGCCCACGGTGCGGGTTTCGTAGGAGGTCTGCGTGCCGCAGCGCTGCACGGGGTAGTAGCCCGGAGGGCCTGCTTCCACGTTGTTGCCGACGATGGAGCCGCCCATCATGCCGATGGCGGTGGCAGCAGCGCGACCCGAGCCGCCGCCGATGGCGCTGCCCGCCAGACCGCCAACGATTGCTCCCAGCAGTGCACCGCCGCCCGAGGGCTGACGACGCGTGTAGACGTAGTCGCTGCCGCAGACTTGCTGCGGAATCGCCACTTGCTGGATCACCGGGGTGGCGGAGAGCACGCGGCCCTGTTCCTGCTGTGCGAACGCAGGCACGGCAGCGGTTGCCGAGGCGGTGACGAGGGTGAGGGCGATAAACTTGTTCATGAGCGGATACTCCTAACTGAACGCATAACGCGCCAGCCTTGATAAAAGTTTAGGCGCCAAGCGTCAAAAACTGTATGCGGACGCGTAAAGCTACGTAAACCACTGTCCGCACACGGTTTTTGCTCTGTCAGATCACCCGGCGAGCAAATCGTTCCACTTGTCGGCGTCGAATCCCACGGTCACGCGGCCGCTGGCGTTGCCGTCCCACTCGGCCACGGGGCGCTTGATGACCGAGGCGTGTTCCTTCATGACCTCAATGGCTCCGGCGTCGCTGGCGGTCTGTGCCTGCACGTCGGCTTCCAGTTTGCGCCAGGTCGTGCCCTTGGTGTTGAGCAGCTTGTCGCGGCCCACGGCCTTGAGCCACGCGGGCAGGCGCTCGGCGGGCACGCCTTGCTTTTTGAAGTCGTGAAACTGGTAGTCCACACCATGGTCCGTGAGCCAGGTTCGCGCCTTTTTCACGGTGTCGCAATTGGGGATGCCGTAGATGATGATTGTGGGGGTACTCATGGGTGTGATCATCGCTCATGCTGCGGTGCGCGACAATGGAGGGCTGTATGCACCATCTACCTGACACTCTGGACGGCTGGCTGAGCTATTGCGAAAGCCTGCATCCCCGCAACATCGAAATGGGCCTTGAGCGCGTGGGCGAGGTGGCCAAGCGGCTGAACCTGCATTTCGATTGCCCCGTGATCACCGTGGCCGGCACCAACGGCAAGGGCTCCACCTGCGCGATGCTCGAAGCCGTGGCCCTGCAGTCGGGTTACAAGCCGGGCGTGTTCACTTCGCCGCATCTGGTGCATTTCGAGGAGCGCTGCCGCGTGCATGGCGAAATCGTCACTGCGGCCCAGCTTGTCGAGCAGTTTGCCGCCGTCGAACAGGCGCGTGTGCAGGGCGGCGAGCCCATCTCGCTGACCTATTTCGAATTCACGACGCTGGTGATCCTGCGGCTGCTGAGCATCTCCAAGCTCGACGTGGCGATTCTCGAAGTCGGCATGGGTGGCCGCCTCGACGCGACCAACATCATCGACACCGACTGCGCGATCATCACCAGCATCGACCTCGACCACATGGAATTCCTCGGCTCGGACCGCGAAAGCATCGGCCGCGAGAAGGCCGGGATCATGCGTCCCGGCAAGCCTGCCGTGGTGAGCGACCCGATGGCACCGGACAGCGTGATCAACCATGCACGCGAGATCGGTGCCGATCTGTGGCGCTTCGGCATCGACTTCAATTTCACCGGCGACAAGCAGCAATGGGCCTGGGCCGGGCGCGGTCGCCGCTATGCCGGTCTGTCGTATCCCGCATTGCGCGGTGCGAACCAGTTGGTGAATGCCTCGGGCGTGCTGGCGGCTTTCGAGGCGATTCGCGACAAGCTGCCCGTGACGGCGCAGGCTGTTCGCACGGGCCTGGCCATGGTCGAGCTGCCCGGTCGCTTCCAGATCATCCCCGGTCAACCGACCATGGTGCTGGATGTGGCGCACAACCCGCATTCCGTCGCAGCGCTCGCTGCCAATCTGGACGCCATGGGCTACTTCCCCGTCACCCACGCCGTGTTCGGTGCTATGGCGGACAAGGACTTGACGCCGATGCTCAACAAGATCGGTCCGCTGATCGATCGCTGGTATTTCACCGATCTGCCGACGCCGCGTGCGGATACCGCTGCGCATCTGCAACAGAAATGGAACGCCGTGCAGATGGTGGCGGGTGCCAAGCGCGAAGTGAAAACGACGCTGCACGCCAACCCGGAAGCCGCGTTACAAGCCGCAATAGCTGCCGCCGACCCGGCTGATAGAATCGTAGTCTTTGGCTCGTTCTACACAGTGGGCGGTGTGCTCCAGCACGGTACGCCCCGCCTGCAAGCCAAGCATCTGGGTACGTAACGCGTCCATACCACATGGCATTTATCAAGTTTCCTTGGTCCGGTAAAAAAGAAAAAGACGAGGGCGGCAGCAAAGCAGCTACTCGACGCTCGCGCGTCACCGCACAGGCGGAAAGCGTCGAGGTGATGCGCCGCCGCGCGCGCCATCGCCTGATCGGTGCGGGCGTGCTGGTGGTTGCCGGTGTGGCTGCTTTCACGCTGCTGTTCGATACCAAGCCGCGTCCCGTGCCGGTCAATCTGCCGGTGGACGTGCCAGATCGCAATACTGTGGCGCCTCTGGTCGTGCCCGGCGCACCTGGCTCGTCCTCGACGGGTGCAACCAGCGCGCGAAGCGGATCTTCCCTGCCGGATTCGGGTCTCTCGGATGGCGAGGAGATCGTCACATCTCCGTCCCGCAAGCCTGCTTCCAATGTGGCGGCGGTGACCCCGACCGCTCCTGCAACTTCTGCCGCCTCCAGGCCTGCAGCGCAACCGGCGTTCACGGAGCGTTCTGCATCCAAGCCGGAACCCAAGCCCGAGGCGAAACCCGAGCGCAAGCCGGAGCCGAAGCCGGAAGTCAAGCCAGAACCAAAGCCCGAGCCCAAGCGCGAGGTCAAGCCAGAACACAAGCCTGAGCCGAAGGTGGAGCCCAAGCCGGAACAGAAGCCCGAACCCAAGCCAAAGGTCGAGCCGAAACCCGAGCCGAAGCCGGAGCCCAAGCCAGAACCGAAGCCCGAGCCCAAGCCCAAGCAGCGTCCAGACGACGCGGCCCGTGCCCGTGCGTTGCTGGAGGGCAAGGATTCGTCCTCGTCGAACAACTCCGCCGCTGCGGCAGCCAAGGCCGAAGGCCGCTTCATCGTTCAGGTGGGCGCTTTTGCCGATGCCGACAAGGCACAGGAAGTGCGTGGCAAGCTGTCGGGCGCTGGTCTAAAGGCGTTCACCCAGACCGTGGACACCAAGGATGGCAAGCGCACGCGGGTTCGCGTGGGTCCGTTCACGGGGCGTGCCGATGCTGACAAGGCAGCCGCCAAGGTCAAGGGGCTGGGATTGCCGGCTTCCGTGATTCCGCTTTGATGCCAACGAACTGACCGGGAGCTGCGCATGGCTGCGCTGGATTGGTTGTGCATCGTGGTGCTGCTCGCGTCGCTCGTCATTGGCGCGTGGCGTGGACTGGTGTTCGAGTTGCTGTCGCTGGCGAGCTGGATCGTGGCATTCTTTCTGGCGCAATGGTTCGCGGCAGACGCGGCGGCGCTGCTTCCGATGAAAGACTACGACCCGACAATCCAGCACGTGACGGGCTTCGTGCTGGTGTTCGTGGCTGCGATTTTTGCCTGCAGTTTTGTGGCGTGGCTGACCAAGAAATTGATTGACGCCATGGGCCTCAGGCCCGCCGACCGTGCGTTGGGCGGGATTTTTGGTCTGTTGCGCGGTGTGCTCGTTTTGCTGGTGGTTGCGGTGATTGCGGTGTGGACGCCTATGCACGAGGCCGAGTGGTGGAAAAACTCGCAATCCGCCCCCATCTTGGAGCAAATGATTCAGACGATAAAACCCGTACTGCCAGCCGACATGGCGACGCGGCTTCCCGTCTGACGCGAAATAGCGGCGACAATTGCGGTCCCGCAAGTTCTTTTTGAATTTTTGTGAGTGTTCGGCGGATATCCCCCGCCAGAGAATGGAAACCGAATATGTGTGGAATCGTCGGTGTGGTCAGCACGACCCCTGTCAATCAGCTGATTTATGATGCGTTGCTGCTGCTGCAGCATCGCGGGCAAGACGCTGCAGGCATTGTCACGAAGGACGGACGCAAGTTCTTCATGCACAAGGCAAAGGGCATGGTGCGTGACGTTTTCCGTACCCGCAACATGCGCGGACTGCCGGGCTCGGTCGGTCTGGGCCAGGCGCGTTATCCCACCGCCGGCAATGCATCGAGCGAAGAAGAGGCCCAGCCGTTCTACGTGAACGCACCGTTCGGCATCGTCATGGTGCACAACGGCAACCTCACCAACGCCAAGCAACTGCGTGAAGAGCTGGCCAGCACCGATCATCGCCACACCAATACGGAAAGCGACTCGGAAGTGCTGCTGAACGTGCTCGCGCATGAGCTCGATCGCGCAACCGATGGCGCGCCGCTCAAGAGCGAAGACGTGTTCAAGGCCGTGCGCGCCGTGCACAAGCGCCTGAAGGGTTCGTATTCCGTGATCGCGCTGATCGCCGGATACGGCCTGCTGGCTTTCCGCGATCCGTTCGGCATTCGTCCGCTGTGCATGGGCAAGAGCGCCGATGGCACCGTGATGTTCGCCAGCGAATCGGTCGCTCTGGAAGGAACGCTGCACCAGCTCGAACGCGATATCGCGCCGGGTGAAGCCGTGTTCGTGCACGACGACGGTCGCATCGAAGCGCAGCAATGTGCCGAATCGACCATGCTGCATCCTTGCGTGTTCGAGTATGTGTATCTCGCACGTCCCGATTCGGTGATGGATGGCATCTCCGTCTATCAGGCGCGTCTGAACATGGGCGAGACACTGGCCAAGCGCGTGATCTCCACCGTGCCGCCCAGCGAAATCGATGCGATCATCCCGATTCCGGAATCCAGCCGTCCAAGCGCCATGCAACTCGCGCAACTGCTGGGCATTCCCTACCGCGAAGGCTTCGTGAAGAATCGCTACGTGGGTCGCACCTTCATCATGCCGGGCCAGTCCACACGCAAGAAGTCCGTGCGCCAGAAGCTCAACGCGATCAGCAGCGAGTTCAAGGGCCGCCGCGTGCTGTTGGTGGATGACTCCATCGTGCGCGGCACGACCTCCAAGGAAATCGTGCAGATGGCTCGCGACGCGGGTGCCACCAAGGTGTATTTGGCCTCCGCAGCGCCTCCAGTGCGTTACCCCAACGTCTACGGCATCGACATGCCGACCAAGACCGAACTCGTGGCGCACGACCGCACGGTCGAAGAGATCCGCCAGGTCATCGGTGCCGATGCGCTGATCTATCAGGACGTCGATGCGATGAAGTTGGCTGTCGGCAAGATCAACCCGAAGGTGCAGGGCTTCGAAGCATCGTGCTTCGATGGCGAGTACATCACCGGGGACATCTCCGAAGGCGACATCAGCGCGATCAACGCGGGCCGCAACGAGAAGCAGGAAGACGACGAAGACGCGACGCTCGCCTGATTCTTTCGTTGTCCATTCAACCGGGCGGCCGCAACCTCGCCGCCCGTTGGAAATTTCAAGCGCATCCACTTCTCCCTCGGGTGCGCTGCCGTCAATGACGGGCATTGGCGGTCCTGAGAAACAAGCAAGGATTTATCGTGACCGACAGAACATTGCCGCAAGGCCTGCATCCGGATACGCTCGCCGTGCGCGAAGCGATCGATCGCAGCCAGTGGGGTGAACACAGTGAAGCGCTGTACCTGACTAGCAGCTTCGTGCAGCCAGACGCCGAAACGGCCGCGCGCCGCTTTGCTGCGCAGGAAGACGGCTACACCTACAGCCGCACCAGCAACCCCACAGTCACCAGCTTCGAGAAACGCCTCGCGGCCATGGAAGGCACGGAATGTTCCGTGGCCACCAGCACCGGCATGTCGGCGATTTTGCTGGTCGCGCTGACGGCACTGAAGACGGACGATCACGTGATCTGCTCGCAATCCATGTTCGGCTCGACCATCAAGCTGCTGGGCACCGAGATGGCGCGCTTCGGCGTGGAAACCACGTTTGTCTCGCAGACCGATGTGCAGGCCTGGAAGGACGCCATTCGTCCGAACACCAAGATGCTGTTCGCCGAGACGCCCACCAACCCGCTGACCGATTTGTGCGACATCGCCGCACTGGCCGAACTGGCGCACGCCAACGGCGCGCTGCTCGCGGTCGACAACAGCTTTGCCTCGCCCGTGCTGCAGCAGCCCGCCAAGTTCGGCGCGGATCTGGTCGTGCACTCGGGCACCAAGTTCCTGGATGGACAGGGCCGCACCATGGGCGGAGCCGTCTGCGGCAGCATCGCGCTGGTCGACAAGGTCATGGGCACCTTCCTGCGCAGTGGTGGTCTGAACATGGCACCGTTCAATGCGTGGGTGATGCTCAAGGGCCTCGAAACCCTGTCGATCCGCGTGAAGGCGGAAAGCGCCGCGGCACTTGAATTGGCGACCTGGCTGGAAGCACATCCCAAGGTGGCCCGCGTGTACTACCCCGGTCTCCAAAGCCATCCGCAGCACGACCTCGCCATGCGCCAGCAAAGCGGCTTGGGCGGAGCGGTGATCGCGTTCGATGTGATCGGCAACGGTGCCGACGAGCTGCGCGCCAACGCCTTCCACGTCGTGGACAGCACCCGCGTGTGCAGCATCACCGCCAATCTGGGCGACGTGAAGACCACCATCACCCATCCTGCCAGCACCTCGCATGGTCGGCTGACCGAAGAGCAGCGTCAGGCTGCCGGCGTGGGGCAGGGCCTCATTCGCGTTTCCGTGGGCTTGGAATACCTTGACGATATCAAGGCCGACCTCTCACGCGGTTTGGATACATTGAAATGACACAAGAAAAAGTACGCACCCGTTTTGCCCCGTCACCCACGGGCTTCATCCACCTTGGCAACATCCGCTCGGCCCTGTACCCATGGGCTTTTGCGCGTGCCAACAAGGGTGACTTCATTCTGCGCATCGAAGACACCGACGTGGAGCGTTCCACGCAGGCATCCGTCGATGTGATCATCGAAGGCATGGAATGGCTGCAGCTCGACCATGACGAAGGTCCGTTCTACCAGATGCAGCGCATGGACCGCTACAAGGAAGTGCTCGCTGGCCTGATCGCCAAGGGCGCGGTCTATCCTTGCTATATGAGCATGGAAGAACTGGATGCTCTGCGCGAAAAGCAGATGGCCGCCAAGGAAAAGCCACGCTACGACGGTACATGGCGTCCCGAACCCGGCAAGGTGCTGCCTGCCATCCCCGAAGGCGTGAAGCCTGTGCTGCGCTTCAAGACTCCGCTGACCGGCGTGGTCGGCTGGGACGACAAGTGCAAGGGTCACATCGAATTCCAGAACTCCGAGCTGGATGATCTGGTGATCGCACGTCCCGACGGCACGCCCACATACAACTTCTGCGTGTGCGTGGACGACATGGACATGGACATCACCCACGTCATTCGTGGCGATGATCACGTCAACAACACACCGCGCCAGATCCACATCTTCGAAGCGCTGGGTGCCAAGGTGCCGGTGTTTGCCCACTTGCCGACCGTGCTCAACGAGCTGGGCGAGAAGATGAGCAAGCGCAACGGTGCCAAGGCCGTCACGCAATACCGCGACGAAGGCTATCTGCCCGATGCGATGGTGAACTATCTGGCGCGTCTGGGCTGGAGCCACGGCGACGACGAAATCTTCTCGCGTTCGCAGTTCCTCGAGTGGTTCAATCTGGATCACCTGGGTCGCAGCGCCGGTCAGTTCGACGAAGCCAAGCTGCGCTGGGTGAATGCCCAGCACCTGAAGGTCATGGACGACAGCGAACTGGCTGCGATGACCAAGCCCTTCCTGATCAAGGCAGGCGTGACCGAGCAACTGATCGATGCGGATGACCGTTTCGTGCGCATCGTCGGCCTGTTCAAAGATCGCTGCGAAACGCTGGTGGACCTCGCCAACTGGGCTAAACTCTTCTATGTCGACAGCATCGAGCGCAACGCGGAAGACTATGCCAAGCATGTCACCGATGCTGCCAAACCTTTGCTCGCTGCATTCGCAGCGGTTGTCGAACAGGTCGAGTGGAACAAGGAAGCCATCGGCGCTGCCATCAAGCAGTTGCTCAAAGAGCAGGGCGTGAAGATGCCCGCGCTGGCGATGCCGGTCCGGGTGCTGGTGCTGGGTACAGCGCACACACCATCGGTGGATGCGGTCCTTGAGTTACTGGGGCGTGAAAAAGTTTTGAAGAATTTGAAAAGCGCCTAAAAACCTGTATATAATTCAAAGCTCAGCAGATGACGACGGTTACACAAGTAAACGACGTGATCAGCAGGGAAATTTGGGGGTATAGCTCAGCTGGGAGAGCGCTTGCATGGCATGCAAGAGGTCATCGGTTCGATCCCGTTTACCTCCACCAATTTTTTCTAGGTTATGACCCTATCGTCTAGAGGCCTAGGACATCACCCTTTCACGGTGAGTACCGGGGTTCGAATCCCCGTAGGGTCGCCAAGTTTGAAGCACTTGAGATTCGTAAGAATCGACAACGCTTTCTACCAGGAGTGGTAGTTCAGTTGGTTAGAATACCGGCCTGTCACGCCGGGGGTCGCGGGTTCGAGTCCCGTCCACTCCGCCATAGTTTTCGGTTAGTTCCAAGGTTTTGACCCTATCGTCTAGAGGCCTAGGACATCACCCTTTCACGGTGAGTACCGGGGTTCGAATCCCCGTAGGGTCGCCAAGTTTGAAGCACTTGATGCTATATAATAGCTAGCAAAGCTTCCTGCCAGGAGTGGTAGTTCAGTTGGTTAGAATACCGGCCTGTCACGCCGGGGGTCGCGGGTTCGAGTCCCGTCCACTCCGCCAGATATTTTGAAGTTGACCAGTAACGGGTCGTCCCAACCAGGTGGCCCGTTTTCTATTTGTGAGCACCAGCCACAAGTGGGAGTCAATTTCTACGGGGGTATAGCTCAGCTGGGAGAGCGCTTGCATGGCATGCAAGAGGTCATCGGTTCGATCCCGTTTACCTCCACCAATTTTTTCTAGGTTATGACCCTATCGTCTAGAGGCCTAGGACATCACCCTTTCACGGTGAGTACCGGGGTTCGAATCCCCGTAGGGTCGCCAAGTTTGAGGCACTTGGAGTTCGTCAGAACTCGCAACGTCTTCTACCAGGAGTGGTAGTTCAGTTGGTTAGAATACCGGCCTGTCACGCCGGGGGTCGCGGGTTCGAGTCCCGTCCACTCCGCCAAATCGAAAGCGATGCAAGTTTAGGCTTGCATCGCTTTTTTTTGCTTTTTTGTTTTTCCGAGGCCTTTGGCCTCGATTGGCTAATCGTTTTGGGGCGGCAATACAGCCCCTCATGCGTTGTTGCTCGTCCTTGCCGTACGAGAGTACTGTCTGCGGACGAGACGCCTAGCCTGAGGGGCTGTCTTGCCGTTGGGGTGTTTGATCAAGCATCCGTTGGGCTTCATTGTTCTGCTGTCTGGATCGGGTGCAAAAAAGAAAAGGGCCGTGAGGCCCTTTGTTTTTGCGCTATTTTGTCTTGCTTACTTTGGAGCCAGACGGATCGCACCATCCAGACGAATGACTTCGCCGTTGAGCATGTCGTTTTCGAAGATATGGCAGGCCAGCTTCGCGTAGTCTTCCGGTGTGCCGAGACGGCTGGGGAAGGGGACGCCTGCTGCGAGAGCGTCCTGGACTTCCTTGGGCATGCCGAACAGCATCGGGGTGCCGAAGATGCCGGGGGCGATGGTCATGTTGCGGATGCCGTTGCGCGCCAGGTCACGGGCGATGGGCAGGGTCATGCCGACGATGCCGCCCTTGGAGGCGGCGTAGGCGGCCTGGCCGATCTGGCCGTCGTAGGCTGCGACGCTGGCGGTCGAGATCATCACGCCGCGTTCGCCGGTGGATTCGGGATCGTTCTTGGTCATGGCTTCGGCGGCCAGGCGGATCATGTTGAAGCTGCCGATCAAGTTGACTTGCACGACTTTGCTGAACAAAGTCAGCGAATGCGCGCCGTTCTTGCCGACGGTCTTTTCTGCGGGAGCAATGCCGGCGCAGTTCACCAGGCCCATCAGCTTGCCTGCGGAAACGGCCTTGGCGACGACGGCCTGGCCGTCAGCTTCGCTGGTCACATCGCACTTGACGAAGCTGCCGTTGATTTCCTTGGCGACCGCTTCGCCTTTTTCGACCTGCATGTCGGCGATGACGACATGAGCGCCACGACTCGCCAGTGCGCGGGCGGTGCCTTCGCCGAGGCCCGATGCGCCGCCGGTCACGATGAATACTTTGCCTTTGATGTCCAAGATGGTCTCCTGAGGGTTTGTTGGTTGATGACGTTTACGTAAACGTCAATTATGCGGCATGCGATCAGGATCCTAGTGTCTATGGGATGACTGTTTCGGAAAAGAGTGGTGGTGCCACCCATTCCGGGTGGGGAGGGTAGCGGCGGCTGTCGTTGTACGGACGAAAAAAAGCCCAGTCGGTAAGGACTGGGCTATTAAGGGATCCTAGAAACCGGGTTTCAAGAGGATCCAAGGAGACAACTGGTGGATTCAAATCGTTTCGTGTGAAGCGTTTTGAATCGATACGGAAATTGTAGGGGTTAACCCTTTGTCTATCAATTCCCGTTGTCATTAATTAACGCTTGCGAGCAGCAGCGGTAGCTGTGGCAGTAGCGGTCTTGGCAGCGTTGGTAGCCGAGTTGGCCACTGCGTTGAAGTTGGCTTCAGCCACGTCGCTGGCTTGCTTCACAGCCTTTTGAACGGATTCAAAAGCGTTGTTGGCGGCGCTCACGGCGCTCTTGAACACGGCGACGGAAGTTTCGGAACCGGCAGGTGCGTTCTTGGCAGCAGTGTCGACCAGCGTGTTGAAGCTGCGTTGTGCTTCGACGGCTTGGGTTTCGACAGCCTTGGTGAACTCGGTGCCAGTGCCCGAAGCGATGTCGTACAGGTGACGGCTGTAAGCAACCGACTTTTCAGCCAGGGGCTGCAGCAGACCAGCTTGCAGAGCCAGCAGCTCTTGTGGGTCCTTGGCGGCCAGCACGGCTTGAGTGTGCGTAGCGACATCTGCCAGAGCAGCGCGGGAAGCAGTCACGTTCAGTTCGACCAGCTTTTCGAAGCCTTCGAAAGCCTTGTTGGTCAGGCCGAAGAAAGTTTCAACGTTGGTTTTTTGAGCGGCGATCACTTGTTCGGGGGTCAGGGACATGGTCATTCTCCAATAAGGGGTTGAGATGAGATATCTGCTCTGACGTGACCTGATTCGCTTGTCATGTTGCAGTGCAGCATGGATCGAATTTTAGGGGCCTTTGCATAAATTGCAAGTGCTTTTGTTGCATCGCAACATTTTTAGAGGTACCACCCAAAAAAACATCTGTCGCACACAACACAGCGAGTTCATCAGCTCACGCGATTGCCTTGGCAAAATAAGCGTTCAATATGAAGTGACCATGACAGAGACAAATACATCCTCCCATTCCGCTGCTCCCGCCGTCAGGCCCGCCCCTCTGGAGCGCTCGCAATTCCGTGTGTTTCGCACCATCGGGACCCGCTGGTCCGACAACGACGTATATGGGCATGTCAATAATGTTGTCTATTACAGTTGGTTCGATACAGCGGTGAACGGCTATTTGATTGAGCAAGGCGCTCTTGATATTCATGACGGCAGTACGATTGGGTTGGTAATTGAAACTCAATGTAATTACTTTGCCTCTTTGGCTTTTCCGCAAACGGTTGAAGCGGGTTTGCGGGTAACCAAACTCGGAACGTCGAGCGTGCGTTACGAGATCGGGCTGTTTGCCGAAGGCGAGCCCATGACGGCGGCACTGGGGCATTTCGTGCACGTCTATGTCGATCGCGAAAGGCGCCGCCCGTGCGCCTTGCCCGACAAGCTGCGCAGCGTTCTCGAAACGCTCAGGGTCTGATCGCCAAATCCAAAGGCTGAAGCTCGCACTGGCTGCGGCTTTGCGGCCCGTTTGCCTGCGCGGGGCGGCGGTTGGTGCCACAATGGCAAACGCACTCTCGCAAAGAGAGACAACCATGCGCTTTGCTGGGTCAGGGAAGCTCTGCGCGAATCGATCGACAAGCCGCCTCTGTCAGGTGTCGATGGGATTCGCGAAGAGGTTTCCCCTGCCGGGGAGGCCTCGGAGACCCTCAAGCCTCATGATC
The DNA here is from genome assembly GCF_011305535.1 of Diaphorobacter sp. HDW4B. Lineage (GTDB taxonomy): Bacteria > Pseudomonadota > Gammaproteobacteria > Burkholderiales > Burkholderiaceae_C > Diaphorobacter_A. The sequence goes on along the minus strand of NZ_CP049905.1, from coordinate 445,821 downwards.
ATCACCAGCCTGCTCGACACCGACCTCTACAAATTCACGATGATGCAGGTGGTGTTGCACCACTTTCCGGGCGCACAGGTCGAATACAAGTTCAAGTGCCGCAACCCCGGCGTGCAGCTCGCGCCTCTCGTGAGCGAGATTCGCGATGAGATCCGCTCGCTGTGCAGTCTGCATTTTCAGGATGCGGAGCTGGCCTATCTGCGCTCGCTGCGTTTCATCAAGAGCGACTTCATCGACTTTCTGGGCCTTTTTCGGCTCAACGAAAAATACATCACGGTGACTGCGCTGCCGAGCGGCGAGATCGACATCACGATCACCGGCCCGTGGCTGCACACTATCCTGTTCGAGATTCCGGTGCTGGCCATCGTGAACGAGGTGTTCTTTCGCAACAAGCAGAAGGTGCCGAACTTTGCCGAAGGCCGCCGCCGTCTCGACCAGAAGATTGCGCAGTTGCAGGGCGAAGGACTCGAAGAGCTCAAGATTGCGGACTACGGCACGCGCCGCCGTTTCAGCCGCGCCTGGCATGAGGAGGTGCTGCGTGTGCTGTGCGCCAAGCTGGGCGGCGATGAAAAGCGCCCCGGCTCCAGCTACGCGCCCGGTCAGTTGGCGGGCACGAGCAATGTGCTGTTCGCGATGAAGTTGGGCCTGAAGCCGCTGGGCACCATGGCGCATGAATATTTGCAGGCCTGTCAGGCACTGGGTCCACGGTTGCGCGACAGCCAGGTGTTCGGCTTTGAATGCTGGGCCAAGGAATATCGCGGCGATCTGGGCATTGCGCTTTCGGATGTGTATGGCATGAGCGCCTTCCTGCGCGACTTCGATCTGTATTTCTGCAAGCTCTTTGACGGCGCCCGGCACGACAGCGGCGATCCGTTTGCATGGGGCGAGCGGCTGCTTGCGCACTACAAGGCCAATCGCGTCGATCCGCTGACCAAGGTGCTGATCTTCAGCGATGCACTCACGTTCACGCGCACGATCGAGCTGTATCGCCGTTTCAGCGGACGCTGCCAACTGGCCTTCGGCATCGGCACGAATCTCACCAATGATCTGGGCGATCCGCCGGAGCATGTGCCGCTGCAGATCGTGATCAAGATGACGCGCTGCAACGGTCAGCCGGTGGCCAAGCTCTCCGACGCGCCGGGCAAGAACATGTGCAATGACGAAAAGTACTTGGCCTATCTGCGCCAGGTGTTCGAGATTCCTGCCTCGCAGGGCTGAGATGAACGTGAACGTGCGCGGGCTGGATGAGTCGGGCTTCGCGCATCAACGACAAGGAAGGTGATTTTGGAGACAAGAGCGAAGTGGTCGCGCGCGATGGCTGGGGCGATCTGGGCGTTGCCAATGGCCGCCAATGCTGCAGAGATCGACGGCAGCGCGCTGTCCGTGCTGTGGGGCGTGCCGTTCGCGGGCATTCTGCTGTCGATTGCGTTGATGCCGTTGTTTCTGCCGAGCTTCTGGCACCACCATTTCGGCAAGGTGGCTGCGGGTTGGGCGCTGGCGTTTCTCGTTCCATTTGCGATCACCTTCGGCCCGCCGGCTGCGGGCGTGAGTTTCATCCACGCACTGGTGGCCGAATACATTCCGTTCGTGATTCTGCTGACCGCGCTGTTCACGGTGGCGGGTGGCATCTACATTCGCGGCAATCTGCACGGCTCGCCGGGGCTCAACACGGCCATCCTCGCCATCGGCGCGGTGTTGGCCAGCTTCATGGGAACGACCGGCGCATCGATGCTGCTGATCCGCCCGCTGATCCGCGCCAACGACCACCGCAAGCACATGGCGCATGTGGTGGTGTTCTTCATCTTCATCGTGTCGAACGCGGGGGGCTCGCTCACGCCGCTGGGTGATCCGCCGCTGTTCCTCGGCTTTCTGAAGGGTGTGACTTTCTTCTGGACGGTGCAGCACATCTTCACCGAGACGCTGTTCCTCGTCGGCGTGCTGCTGGTCATCTTCTATTTCCTCGACTCCTGGTTCTTTGGCCGCAGCGGTGAAATGCGCCGCGAAGATCCGACGCCCGACAACACCGGCCCACAAGGCATTGGCTTCGAGGGCAAGGGCAACTTCGTGCTGCTCTTGGCGATCGTTGCACTGGTGCTCATGAGCGGCATGTGGAAGTCTGATGTGCAATGGGTCATTGCGGGTGCGCATGTGGGCCTGCCGGGGTTGGTGCGTGACATCGGCCTGATCGTGGTCGCCATCGTCTCGTTGCAGGTCACGCCCAAGCTTGTGCACGAAAAGAACCAGTTCAGTTGGGGCCCCATGCAGGAAGTCGCCAAGCTGTTTGCAGGCATTTTCCTGACCATCATCCCGGTGATTGCCATGCTCAAGGCGGGCGTGAACGGCCCGTTCGGTGCCATCGTCTCGGCGGTGACGCGGCCCGATGGCTCGCCCGACCCGGCGATGTATTTCTGGGCAGCGGGTGCCTTGAGTTCCTTCCTCGACAACGCGCCCACCTATCTGGTGTTCTTCAACACGGCGGGCGGAGATCCGGCCGTGCTGATGACCACGCTCGCACCCACCCTGGCTGCCATCTCCGCCGGTGCCGTCTTCATGGGTGCGAACACGTACATCGGCAATGCGCCGAACATGATGGTCAAGGCCATCGCCGAAGATCGTGGCGTGAAGATGCCGAGCTTTTTCGGCTACATGGCCTGGTCGGGCTGCGTGCTGATTCCGTTGTTCGTCATCATGACGTTAATCTGGTTCCGCTGAGCCGCGTTTTTCATTTCATCATCACTACAAGTCAAAGAGACAAGAAAGGTATCCCCGAGTCATGAGCAAGCCACGCATTCTGGTCGCCCGCCAAATTTTCCCGGAAGTGATCGAGCGACTGTCGCAGCACTTCGAAGTCGAATCCAATCAGGCTGACGTGCTCTGGACGGATGCCGAACTCCTTGAGCGCCTGAAAGACAAGGACGGCGCGCTGACCACCGGCACGCAACCGATCAACGCGGCATTGCTGGCGGCTTGCCCCAAGCTGAAGATCGTCTCCAACATGACGGTGGGCTACAACAACTTCGACGTGGCAGCGATGACGGCGGCAGGCGTGCTCGGCACCAACACGCCCGATGTGCTGACCGAGACCACAGCCGATTTCGGTTTTGCGTTGCTGATGGCCACGGCCCGCCGCGTGACCGAGAGCGAGCACTACCTGCGTGCAGGCAAGTGGACGCGCTGGAGCTACGACATGTTTGCCGGTGCCGAAGTGCATGGCAGCACGCTGGGCATTCTGGGCATGGGCCGCATCGGGCAGGGCATTGCCAAACGCGGCGCGCATGGCTTTGGCATGAACGTGATTTATCACAACCGCTCCAAGCTGACGCCCGAACTCGAAGCCGAATGCAAGGCAAGCTACGTGAGCAAGGATGAGCTGCTCGCGCAGGCCGATCACCTCGTGCTGGTGCTGCCGTACTCGCCTGAATCGCATCACGCGATTGGCGCGGCTGAGTTGGCAAAGATGAAACCCACCGCCACGCTGATCAACATCGCGCGCGGCGGCATCGTCGACGATGCGGCGCTGGCCGAGGCGCTGATCGACAAGCGCATTGCAGGCGCGGGGCTGGATGTGTTCGAGGGCGAACCGTCGGTCTATCCCGGCCTGCTGCAGGTGCCGAATGTGGTGCTCACGCCGCACATTGCCAGCGCGACGGTGAAGACGCGCTTGAAGATGAGCAACCTGGCGGCTGACAATCTGATTGCCTTTTTGGAAGGCCGCGCGCCCATCACGCCGGTGAACCAGCCTGTCGCGCGTTGATCCCTTGCTGCGTTTTGATTCTGGATTTTGATGACCGTTGAAACCATTGCCATCTTCGTTCTGTTGATTCTGGTGATCGTGCTGCTCGTGGTGGTGCTCGTGCGCCGCCCGCGCGTGGAGATCACGCCCGAGTTGCAGCAGCGGCTGCAGGCGCTCGAAGCCATGTCGCAGGCCACACAGCTTGCCGTGGCCAAGAACGACGGTGCGATGAATGGCATGGCGCTGCATCTGCGTGCGTTCTCCGAGACCTCGCAGGATGCGCTTGATGGCGTGCGCGATTCGGTGGAGGAACGGCTGGCCTTGGCCGTGAATGAGGCGCGCATCAGCCGCAGCGAATTGCAGGTGTCGCTGGGCTCGTTCGAGAACAAGCTGGACCAGCGGCTTGCGCTGCTGGATTCGGCTTTCGCGCAGCGCTTTGAGACCCTGTCGGGTGGCATGCGCAGCACGCTCAACGAGCGGCTTGGCGCCATGCAGACCGACAACTCGGCCAAGCTCGAAGAGATGCGCCGCACGGTCGATGAAAAGCTGCACGCGACGCTGGAGCAGCGTCTGGGCGAATCGTTCAAGCTGGTGAGCGAGCGGCTCGAACAGGTGCACAAGGGCCTGGGCGAGATGCAGACGCTCGCGGGCAGTGTGGGCGACTTGAAGCGCGTGATGACCAATGTGAAATCGCGCGGCACCTGGGGCGAGATGCAGCTTGGCGCGATCATCGACAACGTGCTGTCGCCCGATCAATACGCCAAGAACGTGAAGACGATTCCGGGCAGTGATGAACTGGTCGAATTCGCGATTCGCCTGCCGGGCAAGAAGGACGAGGAACCGGTGTGGCTGCCCATCGATTCCAAGTATCCGGTGGAGCATTACCAGCGGCTGCTCGATGCCTCGGATGCGGCGGACCGCATCGCGATGATTGCGGCGGGCAACGCGTTCGAGACCTCGATCCGGCTCGAAGCCAAGAAGATCTTCAGCAAATACGTTGCGCCTCCGTACACCACCGATTTCGCGGTGCTGTATCTGCCGACCGAAGGCCTGTTCGCCGAGGTGATGCGCAGGCCCGGGCTGGTCGAGGCCGTGCAGAACGAATGCCGCGTGATGATCACCGGCCCGGCCAATCTGGCCGCCATGCTCAACAGTCTGCAGATGGGGTTCAAGACACTGGCGATCGAAAAACGCTCGTCCGAGGTCTGGGCCGTGCTGGGGCAGGTGAAGACCGAGTTCCAGAACTTCGGCACCGTGGTCGATGCCACGCGCAAGTCCATCGAAGCGGCTGCGCGCAAGTTCGATCAGGTCGATGTACGCACCCGCGCCATCCAACGCAAGCTGCGTGCGGTGCAGGAGCTGCCTTCGCCGGGTGCGGGTGACGCTGCCGAATCCTTGCCACCACCTTCCGCATCGGGCGATCTGCTGATCGCCGACGATGAGCGCGATGAAGGTGAGGGCGAGTGAGATGAACACTGCCCTCGCGCGCCTGATCGCTGGACAGATCTGCATTCACGCCAGCATGACCGGCATGCGCATGGCCGCGCCACTGCTTGCGCTGCGCGAGGGTTACAGCGCCGTGGCCGTTGGCTTGCTGCTCGCGCTGTTTGCATTGACGCAGGTGTTTCTGGCCTTGCCAGCAGGCCGCTATGCGGATCGCCATGGCCTCAAGCGCCCGGTGAAATATGCGGTGATCGTCGCTGCCATCGGCACGGGCGCGGCAGCGCTGTTTCCCGTTTTTCCGGTGCTGTGTTTTGCGGCGCTCTGCACGGGCGCGGCGACGGGCACGGCCACGATTGCGCTGCAGCGCCATGTGGGGCGTGCGGCGCATGATGCGACGCAGTTGCGTCAGGTGTTCAGTTGGTTGGCGATCGGACCTGCGGTGTCGAACTTCATCGGCCCGTTCTTTGCGGGGCTGCTGATCGATCACGCCGGAAAAACCGAGGGCAGCACCGAGGGTTACCGCGCCGCCTTCGTGATGATGATGGTGATGGCGTTGCTCACATGGCTGTGGGTGCGCCGCACGCAGGAGATGCCTCCCGTGATTGCGGCCGACAACGGCAAGCGCCAGAAGGCCTGGGATCTGCTCAAGGAGCCCAACTTTCGCCGCCTGCTGATTCTCAACTGGCTGCTGTCTTCCTGCTGGGACGTGCACACCTTCGTCGTGCCGCTGCTCGGTCATGAACGCGGCCTGTCGGCCTCGGTGATCGGTACGATTCTGGGCTCGTTCGCCTTGGCTGCCGCCGCAATTCGGGTGCTCATGCCCTTCATCGCGGAGCGCCTGAAGGAGGCCACGGTGCTCTGTACGGCGATGCTGATCACGGCGCTGTTGTTTGCGGTCTATCCGCTGATGCCGACCGCCGTTCTGCTCGGCACCTGCTCGGTGCTGCTGGGGCTGGCGCTGGGCTCGGTGCAGCCGATGATCATGAGCATGCTCCACCAGCTCACGCCGCCCGCGCGACATGGCGAAGCGTTGGGCCTGCGGCTCATGGCGATCAACGGCTCCAGCGTGTTGATGCCGGTGATCTTTGGCTACGCCGGGGCGCTGGTGGGCGTGGCGGGGCTGTTCTGGATCGTGGGTGCGGCGGTAGGCGGCGGCTCGCGCATTGCGTGGCAGATGCGCAGCATGGAATTGCCCGAGCAGCCGCATTGAGTCAGCACGCCGAATCGGCGGCCGATAGGGACTTTGTCGATGGACGACCGGCCCCGCTTGCTTTAGGCTAAAAGTTGCAAGTTGTATATTGACGCTATTCTTGTAAATCCGATCGACTCTCTCTGCACTGCGATCTATGACCCATCTATCCATCAAAAGTCGGCTGTGGCTGCTCGTCATCGGCCTGCTCTCAGTGTTGACCATTGTGTCGGGGGTTCTGTTCCAGCGGCTGTATGTCGCCAATCAGGGCATCTCCAGCGTCTATGAAAATCAGGTGCTGCCGCTGCGGCAGATGTCCGAAGTGGCGTCGGGCTACAACAACGGCGTGCTGATTTCGCTGGACCGCGCCATCGCCAACGCCATCAGCCCGAGTGAAGCGGCCCGGCTGATCGCCGAAGGGCAGGAGCGTGCTAACAAGAGCTGGAATGCGTTCCTGCAGACCAAGCTGTTCGGCAACGAGCAGGACGAGGTCAACAGGATTCAGCCGATGGTCCAGCAGGCCAATCCGGTCATCTCCAAGGTGATCGACCGGCTGCGGGCCGGGCAGGTGCACGAAGCTGCGGCGCTGAAGGAGTCCACGCTCGATCCGCTGATGCTGCCGATTCTCAGGGGGCTGGACAACATCTCCGACATGCAGCTCGTCAACGGCAAGCAGACGTCGGATGACTCCGTAGCCGCCATGGAGGCGGTGATGCGGGCGATTGCGGCCGCGCTGGCGTTGGCGCTCATCGTCTGCATTGCGGCGGCGTTTCTGCTCATCCGCAAGATCACATCCAGCCTCGACCATGCCGTGCAGGTGGCCGAACTGGTGGCCAAGGGCGATCTGTCGGGCCGAATCGACGTGAGCAGCCAGGACGAGGTGGGCCGTTTGCTGCGCGCGCTCAGCACCATGAACGTGAACCTCGCGCAGATCGTGCAGCGCATTCGCGAAGGCAGCGAGTCGGTGATGACGGGCTCGACCCAGATCGCCGCTGGCAGTCAGGACCTGTCGCAACGCACCGAGGAGCAGGCCAGCAATCTGCTGGAAACCGCTGCGTCGATGGAAGAACTGACAGCCACCGTGCGCCAGAACTCGTTCAACGCCACGCAGGCGACCAAGCTCGCCTCGACCGCCTCCGTCACCGCAGCCGATGGCGGCGAGGCCATGCAGCGCGTGAATCAGACCATGAGCAACATCTCCGGCAGCTCGGCCCGGATTGCGGACATCATCGATGTCATCAACTCCATCGCGTTCCAGACCAACATCCTTGCGCTGAACGCCGCCGTGGAAGCGGCCCGTGCGGGCGAGCAGGGCCGTGGCTTTGCCGTGGTGGCGAGCGAGGTGCGTTCATTGGCCGGGCGCAGCGCCGAGGCCGCCAAGGAGATCAACACGCTGATCAGCCAGAGCGTTGCCGATGTGAACGACGGTGCCGAACTGGTGAACGAGGCGACCCAGACCATCAACTCCATCATCACCCAGGTGCGCGACGTGGCGGTGCTGGTGGGCGAGATCAGCTCGGCCAGCAAAGAGCAGAGCGAGGGCATCACGCTGATCAGCGACGCCGTGGCGCAGCTCGATCAGGTGACGCAGCAGAACGCAGCCTTGGTGGAAGAAAGCGCGGCAGCGGCATCAAGCCTGAGCCAACAGGCCAGCGCGCTCACGCAACTGGTGGCCACGTTCAAGCTGGGTTCGGAACACGAGAGAGCGGACGTGGCGCATGTGTCCCGCTCGTCCGCATCGGCACAACGGCTGCAGCCCGCCGCCTACCGATCTGCGAGTCTGCAGCCCAACACGAAACCGAAGCCGGTGCTTGCGCATCAGGCGGGCAGGCAACAGCGGGCGACTGACGACTGGACTTCGTTCTGAGATCGAGCCCATGAACACCAGCGCGCTGTGCATTCGCGCGCCGGTGAATCACATCACAGCTTGTAGAAGTCCTTGATGATCTGCCAGGCTTCGGCGGGATCGTCCACGTACTTGAACAGCTTCAGGTCGCTGGCCGAAATCGTGCCCTGCTCGACCAGTGCGTCGAAGTTGATCAGCTTCTTCCAGAACTCGCTGCCGAACAGAATGATGGGCAGCGCCTTGGCCTTGCCGGTCTGCACGAGCGTGAGCACTTCGAACAGCTCGTCGAGCGTGCCGAAGCCGCCGGGGAAGGCCACGAGTGCCTTGGCGCGCATGAGAAAGTGCATCTTGCGCAGCGCAAAGTAGTGGAACTTGAAGCACAACTCGGGCGAGATGTACTTGTTGCCGCTTTGCTCGTGCGGCAGCGTGATGTTCAGGCCCACGTTGAGTGCGCCCGCATCGTGCGCGCCGCGGTTGGCCGCTTCCATGATGCCGGGGCCGCCGCCGGTGCAGACGTAGACGCGTTCCTTGTCCGGGCAGGTCTTGCCGTATTCGGCCACGATACGTGCGAACTGGCGGGCGAGGTCATAGTAGCGCGCGTTCTTCACCGCGAGCTTGCCGCGCACGATGCGCTCGGCATCGCCGCTGGATTCGGCGGCTGCGAGTTGCTGCTCGGCGTCTTCGGGCGAGAGCATGCGTGCGCTGCCGTAGACGACGACGGTGTGCTCCACGCCGAGCGCCGCCATGTCGAGGTCGGGCTTGAGCAGTTCGAGCTGGAAACGGATGCCACGCGTTTCGCGGCGCAGCATGAATTCGGGATCTGCAAAAGCGAGGCGGTAAGCATCGGCTTCGAGCGGATTGCCAGACACGGCGAAGTTGTTGATTTCAGCCCAGGCGTCTGCCAGGCGGCGGTCGTTCAGATTGGTGTTGGCTTCCATGGATTCGTACTTCGTGAGATCAGTCTGCTGTGAACGAACTGCGTTGTTGGTATTCGTGAGGATAGAGCAGAAACAAGGCACTCAATGATTCACGCGCGCGCAGTAGGCCAAATCATTCCAATACTTTGTAAACCAAGCCAGGTCATGCACAGCGAGCCCAGCAGGTGAATCGCGCACCAGCCAAGCGCCTGACCGAAGCGCTGGTCTTGCAGCATGGCGATGACTTCGGCGGAAAAGCTGGAGAACGTGGTGAGTGCGCCGAGAAACCCGGTGACCAGTGCAAGACGCCAGACCGGATCGAGCTGCGGCAGCGCCTGAAAGATGCCGACGCACACGCCGATGAGATAGCCGCCGATGATGTTGGCGGCAAGAGTGCCCCAGGGCAGACCGGCCCCGGTGCTCAGCCAGAGCCCAAGGCCCCAGCGCGCGAGCGCGCCAAAGCACGCGCCCACGCAGATGGCTAGAACTTGAATCAGCATGCAGCCATTGTAGAGAGAAGCCGAGCGAACCTGGCGCGGCTTGCATCGTCGTCACTTCAATGGACAATGGTGCGCATCATGACCTTTGACGGCGCCCTCAACGCTGCGCCGAAAGCACAAGATGACAAGTCAACGCTGGCAGTTCTGGGTGGATCGTGGTGGTACGTTCACCGACGTGGTGGGGCGCAAGCCGAATGGCGAAATCGTCACGCACAAGTTGCTGTCGGAGAACCCGGAGCAATACCGCGATGCGGCGGTGGCGGGCATTCGCCATCTGCTGGGTTTGAAGGGCACAGAAGCCGTTCCTGCCGATCTGGTCGAGTGCGTGAAGATGGGCACGACCGTGGCCACCAACGCGCTGCTGGAGCGCAAGGGCGAGCCCACGCTGCTGATCACCACGCGTGGTTTTCGGGATGCCTTGCGCATCGCTTATCAGAATCGCCCGCGCCTGTTCGACCGACGCATCGTGCTGCCGGAGCTTCTGTACAGCCGCGTGATCGAAGCGCAGGAACGCATGTCGGCCAACGGCGAAGTGATCGAAGTGCTGGACAAGGAGCATCTGCGCGAGCGCCTGTGGGCTGCGCACGACGCGGGGCTGCGCAGTGTGGCCATCGTGTTCATGCATGGCTGGCGCTATACCGAGCATGAGCAGATCGCCGCCGACCTAGCCAAGGCTGCAGGCTTCACGCAGATCAGCACATCGCATGGCACGAGCCCGCTCATGAAGTTCGTGAGCCGTGGCGACACCACCGTGGTCGATGCGTATCTCTCGCCGATTCTGCGGCGCTATGTCGAGCAGGTCGAGGCCGAGTTGCCGGGCGTGCCGCTGTACTTCATGCAGTCGTCGGGCGGCCTCGCGCACGCGCATCGCTTTCAGGGCAAGGATGCGATTCTGTCGGGCCCGGCGGGCGGCATCGTCGGCATGGCGCGCACCGCGCAGATTGCCGGTCAGCAGCGCGTGATCGGCTTCGACATGGGTGGCACCTCGACCGACGTGAGCCACTTCGCGGGTGAATTCGAGCGCGAGTTCGAAACGCAAGTCGCAGGTGTTCGCATGCGTGCTCCGATGATGAGCATCCACACGGTGGCATCCGGTGGCGGCTCGATTCTCGCGTTCGACGGAGCGCGTTTTCGCGTCGGGCCGGAGAGCGCGGGTGCGAACCCCGGTCCCGCGAGTTATCGGCGCGGTGGACCGCTGGCAGTCACGGATGCGAACGTCATGGTCGGCAAGCTGCAGCCGCAGTTCTTCCCGCATGTGTTTGGACATTCGGCGGATCAGAGCCTTGATGCTGCTGTGGTGAAGCACAAGTTCGATGAGGTCGCATCGCAGTTGGGCCGTGCGCCGGAATCCGTCGCACACGGCTACATCGAAATCGCCGTGCAGCAGATGGCGAATGCGATCAAGAAGATTTCCGTGGCGCGTGGCTACGACGTCACGCGCTACACGCTGCAGTGCTTTGGCGGCGCGGGTGGGCAGCATGCGTGTCTGGTGGCGGATGCGCTGGGGATGGAGAAGGTGCTGATCCATCCGCTTGCGGGCGTGTTGTCCGCGTATGGCATGGGGCTCGCAGACCAGAACGTGATGCGCGAGAAAGCGCTGGAGTTGCGACTGTCGGCGGAAAACGTGCCGCAGATCGAGCAGACCCTGAACGAGCTGGAAAGTGTTGCCAGCGCCGAGTTGTCGGAGCGTGGTCTGACAACCAGCCAGTCGCAGGTGCTGCGCCGTGCGCATGTGCGTTATGAAGGCGCGGACTCGGCGCTGGTGATTCCGCTCGGCACGCTGGACGAAATGACGGCCGCGTTCGAGCGCGCATACAGGCAGCGCTTCTCGTTCCTCATGCAAGGCCGCGCGTTGGTGGTGGAAGCGGTGTCGGTGGAACTGGTCGTTGCGGGCGAAAGCGCATCCGAGACGCGAACGCCAGAGCAGCCAGCGCGCGATGTGCCACGATGCGACACGGTGCGCGTGTTCACCGTGGGCGTGTCGGGCGAGCCTGCATGGCACGACGCGGCGCTTGTCGTGCGCGAGGACATGCGCGCAGGTGACCGCGTACACGGTCCGGTGATCATCGCCGAAAAGAACGCGACCACGGTGGTCGAGCCCGGTTGGGAGGCGCATCTGACCGAGCTTGATCACCTGCTGCTCACGCGCCATGCCCCGCGCGCGCAGCGCAAGGCGGCGGGCACCGAGGTCGATCCGGTGCTGCTCGAAGTCTTCAACAACCTGTTCATGAACATCGCCGAGCAGATGGGGCTGCAACTGCAGAACACCGCGTATTCGGTGAACATCAAGGAACGGCTCGATTTCAGTTGCGCGCTGTTCGATGGAGACGGCCAGCTCATCGCCAATGCGCCGCACATGCCCGTGCATCTGGGCTCGATGGGCGAGAGCATCAAGACCGTCATCGCGCGCAACCGCGCGAGCATGCGGCGCGGCGATGTCTATGTGCTCAACGATCCTTACCACGGCGGCACGCATCTGCCGGACATCACCGTGATCACGCCGGTCTATGTGGGCGAGAGCGCCGAGCCGACCTTCTATGTGGGCAGTCGCGGCCATCATGCGGATGTGGGTGGCATCACGCCTGGATCGATGCCGCCGTTCTCCACGCGCATCGAGGAAGAGGGCGTGCAGATAGACAACTTCAAGCTGGTCGATGGCGGTGTGCTGCGCGAAAAGGAGATGGTCGAGTTGCTCGAAAGCGGTGAATTCCCGGCGCGCAATCCGCAGCAGAATCTGGCCGATCTGAAGGCGCAGATCGCGGCCAACGAAAAGGGCGTGCAGGAGCTGCATCGCGTGGCCGAGCAGTTCACGCTGCCCGTCGTGCAGGCCTACATGCAGCATGTGCAGGACAACGCGGAAGAGTCCGTGCGGCGCGCGATCACGCGGCTTTCTGCACGCATGGGTGATGGCCAGTTCACGCTGCCGCTGGACAACGGCGCGCAGATTCAAGTCGCCATTCGCATCAACGCCGCCGAGCGCAGCGCACAGATCGATTTCAGCGGCACATCGCCGCAGCAGACCCACAATTTCAACGCCCCCACGGCGGTCTGCATGGCGGCGGTGCTGTACGTGTTCCGCACACTGGTGGACGACGACATTCCGCTGAACGCAGGCTGCCTCAAGCCGCTTGAGGTGCACATTCCCGAAGGCTGCATGCTCAATCCGCTGCCGCCGGCTTCGGTGGTGGCGGGCAATGTGGAGACATCGACCTGCATCACCAATGCGTTGCTGGGCGCTTTGGGCGTGTCGGCTGCGAGCCAGTGCACGATGAACAATTTCACCTTCGGCAACGCGCGTTATCAGTATTACGAAACCATCTCGGGCGGCAGCGGCGCGGGCGGGGTGTTCGACGATGCGGGCGCGCTGGTCGATGGCTTCAACGGCACGAGCGTGGTGCAGACGCACATGACCAACTCGCGCATGACCGACCCGGAGGTGCTGGAATTCCGCTTCCCGGTGCGCCTTGAAAGCTATGCGATGCGCCCCGATTCAGGTGGCGCAGGAAAGTGGAGCGGCGGCAACGGCGGTGTGCGGCGTGTGCGCTTTCTGCAGCCGATGACGGCGGGCATTCTCTCCAACGGGCGCGTGCATGGTGCGTTCGGCATGGCGGGCGGCAGCGCGGGGCAACCCGGCATCAACCGCGTGCTGCGCAGCGATGGGCGGGTGGAAGAACTCCAGCACATCGGTCAGGCACAGATGGAGGCGGGCGACATCTTCGAGATCCACACGCCGGGTGGCGGGGGATTCGGAAAGCGTTGATGCGTTGACGTGTTGTTGAGCCTTGCTCAGTCCGGCTCTTCGCCGGACAGCAGGGCCGCTGCACGCGTGCGGCTTTCGGTGTTGTCGCTCAGGCTCGGTGGCACGTTTTCGCCCGAGCGGCGTGCGCGGAACAGTGCTGCGCGCATCAGAAAGATGGTGGTGACGGGCACGGTCACGGCGATGAAGATGGCGATCAAAATCGCGTGAATCGCGAGCGTGTGTTCCTGCACCGAGAAGTAGATCACGGTGGCGTGCATGATGCACCAGGTGCCCAGCGTGGCGATGATCGAGGGCGCGTGCACGCGCTCGAAATAGGTCTTCAGCCGCAGCAGGCCGGACGAGCCGATCAGCGCGATCAGCGCGCCCAGCACCACGATGACGGAGATGAAGATGTCGAGCCACAGCGGCAGGGTCTGTTCGGTCATTCGATCACCTCGCCGCGCAGCAGGAACTTGGCCATGGCCGTGGAGCTGGCAAAGCCCAGCAGCGCGATGAGCAGGGCGGCCTCGAAGTAGGCGCTGGAGCTGTAGTAGATGCCGAGCACCAGCATGAACAGCATGCCGTTGAGGTACATGCAGTCGAGCGCCAGCACGCGGTCCTGCGCCGCCGGGCCGCGCAGGATGCGAACGAGGCAGCACAGCATGGCCAGCGCCAGCAGAAACATGGCAATGGGCACGGCCCAGGAGAGCACGGGATTGGTCATTCGAAAATCTCCATGAGGGGGCGCTCGAACTTGGTTTTCACGTGGTCGATGATCTGCTGAGGGTCGCTGACTTCGAGCACGTGCAGCATCAGCACCGATCGATCCAGCGACAGCTCGGCCCAGGCGGTACCGGGCGTGATGCAGACGATCATGGCCAGCACGGCCAAGCCGTTGGGATCGCGCAGTTCGAGCGGAATGTTCACGAAGCCGGGTGGTGCGCGGCGCGCGGAGGGGCGCACGAGAAAGCGGATCACGGCGATGTTGGATTCGGTGGTGTCCACCACGACCGCAAAGCACAGGCGCAGGATGGCGCCGAGGTTGCGCACGCGCACATGGCGTGGACGCAAACCGCTGAACAGCACGGGCAGCAGCAGCGCCAGAATCAGCGCAAGCAGCAGGTGACCGGCGCTCAGCGATTGGTTGAGCAGCAGCCAGATCACGAACAGCGCCACCGACAGCAGCGGTGCGGGGAAGATCTTCTTCATCATTGTGGCTGGCCTCCTTGCATTGCGGGCGTGGAAGGCTGGGCGGCGGCCTCGGCAGCGGCGGCTTCTTTGGCGGCCGGACCGGGCTCGGGCCGCGCGGACATCACGGCCTTGATGTAGGTGCCAGGCGAGTGCAGCATGTTGGCGGTGGCCTGCGTGTAGCGCATCACGTTGTCGGCGCGCACCGTGAAGACGATGCTGGCGCACAGCAGCATGGCAATCGGCAGCGCCTCCACCAGACGCAGTTGCGGCGGCGTGCGCGCATGGCTGGCCCAGAACACGCGGATGCCGGAGCGGGTGAGGGCGATCAGCGCAATCAGCCCGGTGACGATCATCAGCGTGACCAGCGTCCAGCCCGGCGCGCCGAGCTGAATGCCTGCGGATGAACCGAGGCCGAGCGGATTCATCAGCGCGGTGAGCATCGCGAACTTGCCGATGAAGCCCGACAGCGGCGGCAGGCCTGCAATCACCAGTGTGCACATCAGAAAGGCAATGCCGAGGAACGCGGCGGCAGCGGGAATCACGCGGCCGACCAGCACTTCTTCGTCTTCATCGAAATTCGTACCGGCCTGCGGTACGAGTTCGGGCGAGAGAAACGGCGCGGCCTCGTCGGCGTCATACGGCGTGAAGCTCGACCCATCGTTGCGCCAGCGCTCGACCAGATCGGACAGCAGGAACAGCGTGCACACCGCGAGCGTGGAGCTGGGCAGGTAGTAAAGCAGCCCGGCGGTCAACTCGTTCTGACCGAAGCCGACGGCTGCGAGCAGGGTGCCCGAAGACAGAATCGCCGCATAGCCCGCCAGATTGGTGAAGCGCTGCGAGCCCAGCATGCCGATGGCTGCGAAGGCCATGGTGAGCACGCCGCCGCCGATTAGCCACATGCTGCCGAAGTGCGCGGAGGCCCCGGCCTCGCCGCTGAACATGAGTGTCCACAGACGCACGATGGTGTAGATGCCGACCTTGGTCATGATCGCGAACAGCGCGCCCACGGGCGGGGTGGCGGCGCTGTAGGCAGGCACGAGCCAGAAGTTGAGCGGCCAGACCGCGGACTTGATCAGGAAGGCGGTGGCGAGAATCGCCGCGGCCGCATGCAGCAGCCCGCGGTCCGCGTCGACGACCTTGGGAATCGCCTGCGCGAGATCGGCCATGTTCAGCGTGCCGGTGATGCCGTAGAGCATGGACGCGCCGATCAGGAACAGCGACGACGCCGCCAGATTGATGGCGATGTAGTGCAGTCCTGCCTGCACCCGCATGCGGCCCGAGCCGTGCAGCAACAGACCGTAGGAGGCAGCCAGCATGATCTCGAAGAACACGAACAGATTGAACAGGTCGGCCGTGAGAAACGCGCCCGCCAGGCCCATCAATTGCAACTGGAACAGCGGGTGGTAATGCACGCCCGCACGGTGCCAGCGAGACGCGGCAAAGATGATCGAGCACAGCGCGACGAAGCTGGTCAACACCAGCATCATGGCCGAGAGCCGATCCAGCACCAGCACGATGCCGAAAGGCGCGGGCCAGTTGCCGGGCAGATAGACGCCCATCGATGCGGTGCTGCCGGTCATCTTGCTCCAGCGCAGCAACTGCACGGCGATGATCAGGCCGATGAAGGTGGAGATGAGGTTGATGACCAGCTTGGCGCGCTGGTTCTTCTCACCGAGCAGCAGCATGATGGCTGCCGTGAACATCGGCAGCATGATGGGTGCCAGGATCAGGTGCGGCATCAGCGCATCGGTGATCTCGCTGAAGCTCATGGCATCTCCTGCGAGTTGCGCGCATCGACGCCATCCACATGGTCGGTGCCGCTCATGCCGCGCAGCGCGAGCAGCACGACGAGGAACAGCGCCGTCATGGCGAAGCCGATCACGATGGCCGTGAGCACGAGCGCCTGAGGCATCGGGTCAGCGTAGTGGTGCAGATCCTTGGGAACGCCGGCTGCAAGCACGGGCTCCTTGTCGATCGCAAGACCAATGCGGCCCATGCTGAACATGAACAGGTTGACCGCATAGGCCAGCAGCGACAGGCCCATGATCACCTGGAAGGTACGCGGACGCAGCAGCAGCCAGACGCCGGATCCCGTGAGCACGCCGATGGCGATGGCAAGTACGATTTCCATCAGTGGGCTCCTTGTGGTGGTTTGAAGTCGGGGGCGGTGTCGTCGTCGGATGCCAAGCGTTCGGGTTCCTCTGGTTTTTCAACGGTGTGAGCTTCCTTTTGCTCCTCCAGCAGGCGCTGGTGGTAGCGGTGGCCGCGCACGGACTGGTGGGCAATGGCAACGAGGATCAGCAGCGTCGAGCCGACCACCAGCAGGTACACGCCGATGTCGAAGAACAGCGCGCTCGCGATGTGGATCTCGCCGATCACCGGCAGCGTGAAATGCGCCGTGTGGCTGGTGAGGAACGGGTAGCCGAAGAAGATCGAGCCCAGACCGGTGCCCAGCGCGAACAGCATGCCCAGCGCAATCCACTTGCGCGGGAACAGCGTGAGATGCTCCTCGACCCATTCGGTGCCGGAGATGATGTACTGCAGCAGCAAACCGACCGACAGCACAAGGCCTGCCACAAAGCCGCCACCGGGTTCGTTGTGACCACGCAGGAACAGATAGAACGACACCAGCGCGGCGAACGGCAGCAGCAGTCGCACCAGCACGGCTGGCACCATCAGATAGCCCACGGCCGTGTCCTTGGCGTTGCGCGGATTGAGCAGGTCGGTCTGCAAGTCAGGGGCGAGCCAGCGCTGCTGCTCGGGCAGGTCCATGGCTTCAGGTGCGGGGCGGAAGCGGCGCAGCAGTGCATAGACTGTGAGCGCGACGATGCCGAGCACGACGATTTCGCCGAAGGTGTCGAAGCCCCGGAAGTCGACCAGCATCACGTTGACGACGTTCGTGCCGCCGCCTTCGGTGAGCGCATGTTCGAGGAAGAAGGTCGAGGTGCTTTCCGGGAAGGGTCGGCTCATCATCGCGTAGGCCAGCCAGGCCATGCCGGTGCCCGCGCAGGCGGCGATCACGAAGTCGCGCGTGCGGCGTGCGCGGGTGCGCATGGACTTGTCGTCGGCCAGCGAGATCGCCTGATCCCGCTTGGGCAACCAGCGCAGACCCAGCAGGATGAGGATGGTGGTGACGATTTCCACCACCAGTTGCGTGAGCGCCAGATCGGGTGCGGAGAACCACAGAAAAGTCAGCACCGTGCACAGGCCCGAGCCGCCCATCAGCGTCAATGCGGCCAGACGGTGGTACTTGGCCTGCCAGGCAGCCGCAAGCGCGCAGGCCGAGCCCACGGACCAGAGAATGATGAAGGCGGGCGAGATCGGCAGCGTGCCGCGATTGCCGAATTCGATGCCGCGCGCGACCAGCGGAATGATGGCGGCGACCACGGTGCCCAGCGCCAACCACATCATCTGCCACTGCAGTTTGTGCGTGGACAGCAGGCGCTTGCCGCGACGCCCGGCGTGAGTCAGCAGCGTGATGAAGACCTCGAAGATGCGGCGACCGTTGATGAGCTGCATGACCGGCGGGCCATCGATGCGGCCCGCATCGCGCTGTGTGCGCAGCAGCCAGTACAGCAGAATGCCGCCCGCCAGCGCAATGATGCTCATGACCAGCGGGGTGTTGAAGCCATGCCAGATCGCGAGGCTGAATTCAGGCAACTGGCCGGTGCCGATCACGGGCAGCGCGGCGGCGTCGAGGAAGCGGCCTATCGCCCAGTTCGGGAAGATGCCGACCAGCAGACAGGCCAGCACCAACAGCTCGACCGGCACGCGCATCCAGTGCGGCGGCTCGTGCGGCTCCAGCGGCAGATCGGTGGACTTGGGACCCCAGAACACATCGACGATGAAATGCAGCGAATAGGCCACGCTGAACACGCCGGCAATCGTCGCCAGAATCGGCATGACGATGCCGACGATCGGCGCGGCATCGACGAACACGGTCTCGGCAAAGAACATTTCCTTGGACAGGAAACCATTGAGCAGCGGCACGCCAGCCATCGCCGCAGCGGCGACGGTGGCGAGTGTTGCGGTCACCGGCATCATGTGTCTCAGTCCCGAAAGCCTGCGCGTGTCGCGTGTGCCGCTCTCGTGGTCGATGATGCCAGTGGCCATGAACAGCGATGCCTTGAAGGTCGCGTGGTTCATGATGTGAAAGACCGCAGCCACGGCGGCGAGCGGGCTGTTCATGCCCAGCAGCAGCGTGATCAGGCCCAGGTGCGAGATGGTCGAGTAAGCGAGCAGGCCCTTCAGATCCGTCTGGAACATGGCCGCGTAGCCGCCTACCAGCAGCGTGGCAACGCCCACGCCCCCGACCAGCCAGAACCATTCGTCCGTGCCCGCCATCACCGGCCAGAAGCGCGCCAGCAGAAACACGCCAGCCTTCACCATCGTGGCCGAGTGCAGATAGGACGACACGGGTGTGGGCGCGGCCATCGCATTGGGCAGCCAGAACTGGAAGGGGAACTGCGCGCTTTTGGTGAACGCGCCCAACAGCACCAGAATCAGCGCCGTGAGGTACATCGGATGGTTGCGCACCAGCTCGGCCGAGCCCAGCACGCGGTCGAGATCGTAGCTGCCCACGATGTGACCGATCACCAGCATGCCCGCGAGCAGGCACAGGCCGCCCGTGCCCGTCACCGTGAGGGCCATGCGCGCGCCACGGCGAGCGTCTTCGCGGTGGTGCCAGTAACCGATCAGAAGGAAGGAGAACAGGCTGGTCAGTTCCCAGAAGAACACCAGTTGGATGATGTTGCCCGACAGCACGACGCCCGACATCGCGCCCATGAAGGCCAGAAAGAACGAGAAGAAGCGCGGCACCGGATCGGCGGGCGACATGTAGTAGCGCGCGTACAGAACGACCAGACTGCCGATGCCCATGATGAGCATGCTGAACATCCATGCAAAGCCGTCCATGCGGATCACGAAGTTCAGACCCAGGGCAGGAAGCCATGCGAACTCCTGCCGCACCACACCGCCGTTGGCGATTTCGGGGAACAGCAAAGCCGTCTGTACCGTGCAGAAAAGCGCGATGAAACCGGCCAGCGTCGACTCCGTATTGCGCGCGTTCGCAGGCAACAAGGCGGCAATGACGCTGCCGATCAACGGAAGGATGATCAACAAGAGCAAGGGCATGGGCGTGACCGGTGAAGGGGTCGGGACAGGGAAGATGCTATGGATTTATAAGCATGCTTCGTAGGCCTAATATAAGGTTTTCTCTGAAAACTCCGGTGAATTCAAGGGTTGTTTGGCTGAGATGACGTGGCGCGAGGCCATTTTCGGGGACGCAGACGCGCTTGCAAAGCCAGACAAAATCCCATCGTGCAACGAATAAAGGGCGATGGAAACGGTGCTCCATCGCCCTTCGGCTGCTGTTTTTCGCGAGTCACGCGCTGCTGGCGTGACCGCGTTGGCGCTCGCCGCTCGGTCAGGGCTTTTGCGCCTTGGCTGTGTCTGTCATGGTGGGGGCTGGAGCTGTCGCTGCAGGAGCTGCAGCGGGCGCGACATCGGCCTTTGCGGCTCTGACGGGTGCGGACTTGCCTGGCTTGGCGCTGGCGTCGGCGGCACCGGCAAAGGCTTGTCCATTGACCGTCAAACCTTCGCCCGACAGCTTGGCCGCGCGCTTGGTGCCAATGCCCTTCACGCGCTTGCTCACATCGGCCCAGTCGGCAAATGGCCCGGATTTGCGCTGCTCCATGATCAGTCGGGTGGTGGCCGGGCCGATGCCCTTGATGCCATCCAGCTCGGCCTCGCTGGCCTTGTTGATGTCGACCGCTGCGAGCGCGAAGGTCGTGCTCAGGATGGCGGCCAAGCCTGTGAACCAGCGTCGGAACTGTTGGATTTTCATGGTGATTCCTCCCTCTGAGTGGGCATCCGTTCTTTGTGGTGTGAATGCCGTTGTTGAGAATCGCGCTCAGAGGTTGAAGAGGGATCAGCCGTGCTTAAAGCTCCTCGACCCTGCGCGCCGGGTAACTATCCCATGTCTGGCAGCCGGGACACTGCCAGAAATGCTGACGGGCCTCAAAGCCGCAGGCAGCACAGCGGTAGCGTGTGAGCGGCTTTGCGGCCTGATCAAGAGATCGTTGCACCTGAGGGTGAAATTGCTCATGTTCGAGCTTTTCGTCATGGAGCCATTTGGCCGCAGCGACTAGGGACGACTCGTGTTCGAGGTGGCGCACATACCATTCGCGGGAATTCGCGCCGTTGCCCAGCGTGTTTTCGAGCGAAACGATGCCATCGAGCAGATCGAGCGAGGGCATCACGTCGTAGCGCTGGCGCAGCAGCGCATGCACCTTTTCCGTGTCGCCCGTGGCCATGCCGAGCTCGACCATCAGCGGCACGGCGAGCGGCAGCCAGAGGGGGGCGATGTCGGCCAGCTCCAGCAGCATGTCCAGCGCTTCTTTCGCTTGACCAGCGCGTTGCTTGAGGCGAGCGAGTTCGATGCGCGCGCGTGCCGATTGCGGGGCGATCTGCACGGCCTGGCGGAGCAGCGCTTCGGCGCCGTCGGTGTCGCCCTGCGCGGACTTGGCTTGCGCCTGCTCGCACAGAAAATGGGCCTGACGCGCGCTGAAGTCACCTTGATGGGCTTCCTGCATCTTCTGGGTGATCGCCATGGCCTGCGGCCAGTCGCGCGAGCGTTCGTAGATGGCCAGCAGCGCAACGCGTGCCTGTGCCTCGAACGGCGTGCCTTCGAGGCGGCGCAGCGCGTCTTCGGCGCGGTCGAGCAGACCTGCCTTCAGAAAGTCGAGGGCGAGGGCATGCTGGGCACGGTCGCGGTCGGCACGGCTCAGGTCGCCGCGCGAGAGCAGGTGCTCGTGCACGCGCACGGCGCGGTTGTATTCGCCACGGCGGCGGAACAGGTTGCCGAGCGCAAAGTGCAGCTCGGTCGTGTCGGGGTCTTTCTGCACGGCTTCGATGAAGGCGTCGATGGCCTGATCCTGCTGCTCGTTGAGCAGAAAGTTCAGTCCCTTGAAATACGCCTTGGGCGCGCGGCGGTTCTCGTCGCGAATCTGGCGCAGATCGACGCGCGAAGCCAGCCAGCCCAGCACGAAGGCAACGGGCAGGCCCAGCAGAATCCAGCTGAGATCAAATTCCATGGATGGGAGGCTGCTGCAGTGCGGGGTCGTTGACGGGGCTCGGGGCCTGTGCGGGAGCGGCTGTGCTGGCGTTGGCGTCAGGCACGACGGCACGTTGCGCCGCAGCGCGATGCTTCCACCAGCGCGGCACCATGCCCAGAACGCCGATCACCACGCCGAGCGCAAACGCAGCCAGCACGATCAGCACCAGCGGCGCGCGCCATTGCGTGCCAAAGAAGAAGTGGACGATGGCGTCCTGTTGGTTGTTCAGCGCGAAGGCGAACAACGTGAAGAATATGGCTGCCTTGAGCAGCCACAGGAAATATTTCATGGATGAATCTCTCCGGGGCTGCGGGAGATTCTACGGTCAGTCCTGCACCCGCCGGGCGAAGCCCCTCATGTGCAGGCGCGAGGAAGACGAAGAGAGTGCTTACGAAGGGTCCTTGCGCGCGGCGGCGGCGGCAAGGTCGCGCTGATCGACGGCTTCGCGCAGGGCCTTGCCCGGCTTGAAGTGCGGCACGCGCTTTTCGGGGATGGCGACGGCTTCGCCACTGCGTGGATTGCGGCCCATGCGGGGCGGACGACGTGTGACGGAGAAGCTGCCGAAGCCGCGAATTTCGATGCGGTGACCACGCACCAGCGCATCGCTGACGGCGTCGAGAATGGTTTTGACGGCGATTTCGGCATCGCGCTGCGTCAATTGGGTGAAGCGGGCGGCCAGTTCCTCAACAAGGTCAGATCGGGTCATGTAGGTATGGCGAATATCTTGGTAACAGCAAAAGCAAAAAAAGCGGACGCATCAAGCGCCCGCTTTTTGGAAGAAGGCCAGCCGCCGGATCAGATCCGGCGGACAGTGCCTTGCTTCTAAAGTGCCTGGACGGCGACCGACAGGTTGGATTACTTGTCGGAGTCGTTCAGCTTGGCGCGCAGCAGGGCACCCAGGCTGGTCGTGCCAGCGTTTTCCTTGGCGGACTGAGCGGACAGGGAAGCCATGGCTTCTTGCTGGTCAGCTTGGTCCTTGGCCTTGATCGACAGCTGGATGTTGCGGGTCTTGCGATCCACGTTCACCACCACGGCTGTGATTTCGTCGCCTTCCTTGAGCACGTTGCGAGCATCTTCCACGCGGTCACGGGAGATTTCGGAAGCGCGCAGGTAGCCGATGATGTCTTCGCCGAGGTCGATTTCAGCGCCACGGGCGTCCACAGTCTTGACCTTGCCGGACACGATCTGGCCCTTGTCGTTCACAGTCACGAAAGTCGTGAATGGATCGCTGTCGAGCTGCTTGATGCCCAGGGAGATGCGCTCGCGATCGACATCGACTGCCAACACGATTGCTTCAACTTCCTGGCCCTTCTTGTAGTTGCGCACGGCAGCTTCGCCGGGCTCATTCCAGGACAGGTCGGACAGGTGAACCAGACCGTCGATGCCGGCAGCCAGACCCACGAACACGCCGAAGTCGGTGATCGACTTGATCGGACCCTTCACGCGGTCGCCGCGCTTGGTGTTCTGTGCGAATTCTTGCCATGGGTTGGCCTTGCACTGCTTCATGCCCAGGCTGATGCGGCGCTTGTCTTCGTCGATCTCGAGGACCATGACTTCGACTTCGTCACCCAGCGACACGAGCTTGGAAGGAGCAACGTTCTTGTTGGTCCAGTCCATTTCGGAAACGTGCACCAGACCTTCGATGCCTGGTTCCAGTTCCACGAACGCGCCGTAGTCGGCAATGTTGGTGACCTTGCCGAACAGACGTGTGCCCGAAGGATAACGGCGAGCAACGCCCATCCATGGGTCGTCGCCCATTTGCTTGAGGCCCAGGGACACGCGGTTCTTTTCGGTGTCGAACTTGAGGATCTTGGCGGTGATTTCCTGACCGGCTTGCACCACTTCCGATGGGTGACGCACGCGACGCCATGCCATGTCGGTGATGTGCAGCAGGCCGTCGATGCCGCCGAGGTCCACGAACGCACCGTATTCGGTGATGTTCTTGACCACGCCGTTGACGATGGCGCCTTCCTTCAGCGTTTCCATCAGCTTGGCGCGCTCTTCGCCCATCGAGGCTTCCACCACAGCGCGACGCGACAGCACAACGTTGTTGCGCTTGCGGTCGAGCTTGATGACCTTGAATTCCATCGTCTTGTTTTCGTATGGAGTCAGGTCCTTGATTGGACGTGTGTCGATCAGCGAACCGGGCAGGAATGCGCGGATGCCGTTGACCAGAACGGTCAGGCCGCCCTTGACCTTGCCAGACGTTGTACCGGTGACGAATTCGCCGGATTCCAGAGCCTTTTCGAGGGACAGCCACGAAGCCAGACGCTTGGCGGTGTCGCGCGACAGGATGGTGTCGCCGTAGCCGTTTTCGATCGAGCCGATGGCCACGGACACGAAGTCACCCACTTGGACTTCGATTTCGCCCTGGTCGTTCTTGAATTCGTCGATTGGCACGTAGGCTTCGGACTTCAGGCCAGCGTTGACAACCACGAAGTTGTGTTCAACGCGCACCACTTCAGCAGTGATGACTTCGCCTGGGCGCATTTCCGTACGCTGCAACGATTCTTCAAATAGGGCGGCAAAAGATTCAGACATGAATTTCCTTGTCCACAAACAGGTTTCCATTGGCACTATTGCCGAATGTTTTTATGGCTGCCTGCGGAGGAGTGCGGTTTGACCCGCGGGGTTAAGGTTGCAAAACCCACACAGCCAATGCGCGTGCAGCGCGATGGGGGCCGTGTGGGGCCAGCGGTGCCAACTGAGGGCGAATGATCAAAAAATCAAGCGCCGAACGGCTGACGTGCCTGCCACCAGGCAATCACCTGATCCACCGCCTCATCGACGGAAAGAGCAGAGTTGTCCAGCACCAGAGCATCCACGGCGGGCTTGAGGGGCGCGACCGCGCGGTTCTGATCCCGGGCGTCACGCGCTTCCAAGTCTGCGCGAAGAGTGTCGATATTAGCTGAAATTCCTTTAGAAATCAACTGCTTAAGGCGGCGCTCCGCGCGACATGCTGCGGAGGCGGTCAAAAACACCTTCAAAGGGGCTTCCGGGAAGATCACCGTGCCCATGTCGCGGCCGTCCGCCACGAGGCCCGGCAGCTTCTGAAAACTGTGTTGCAGATCGACCAGCGCGAGGCGCACCAGAGGCAGCGCCGAGACCTTGGAGGCGTTCATGCCAGCCTCTTCGGTGCGGATGGCATCGGTGACGTCTTCCTTGTCGAGCAGGATGCGACCGCCCTCGAAATGCACGGGCAGCTCGCGGGCGTGGGCGGCGATGCGCTCTTCGTGGGCCGCGTCAATGACCATGCCGGCTTTGAGGGCAGCGTAGGCGGAGATGCGGTACATCGCGCCCGAATCGAGAAAGCGGTAGCCGAGCTTCTTGGCGACCGCAGCGGCCACCGTACCCTTGCCGGATGCGGTCGGGCCGTCGAGGCAGATCACCGGAATGTGATCGATGCGGACTTTGGCGACGCTGAACAGCGCCTCGAAGTAGTCGGGGAAGGTCTTGCCCACGCACTTGGGGTCTTCAATGCGCACCGGAACGCCTGCAGGATTGAAGGTCGCGAGCGAGAAGCACATGGCGACGCGGTGGTCGTCATAGGTGTGGATGCTGGCGGCCCTCCAGTCGGCCACTGTGGCGGGCGGCGTGATGCGCAGGTAGTCCGGGCCTTCTTCGATGACCGCGCCCAGCTTGCGGCTTTCGATGGCCATGGCGGCGATGCGGTCGGTTTCCTTCACGCGCCAGCTTGCGATGTTGGTGAGCGTGGTCGTGCCATCGGCAAACAGCGCCATCACCGCCAGCGTCATGGCGGCGTCGGGAATGTGGTTGCAGTCCATCTCGATGGCCTTGAGCGGCCAGGCACCACGGCGAATCTGCAGCCAGTTCGGGCCGCTTTCGATGTCGGCACCCATGGCGCGGGCGGCTTCGACAAAACGGATGTCGCCCTGAATCGAATCCTGACCGACGCCCAGCACCTTGATGCCGTTCTGGCCCTCGCTTGCCGGGGCAATCGCGCCCAGAGCGATGAAGTAGCTGGCGGAAGAGGCATCCGCCTCCACATGCAGCACGCCGGGCGACACATAGCGGCTGCCCTTCGCGATGGTGAAGCGTTGCCAGTGGTCGTGCTTGACCACGATGCCGAAGCGCGCGAGCAGCTCCAGCGTGATGTGGATGTAGGGCTTGGAGATCAGTTCGCCGACCACGTCGATGACGATGTCCTGCGTCTTGGCCACCAGCGGCAGCGCCATCAGCAGCGCCGTGAGGAACTGGCTGGAGACGTCGCCGCGCACCTTGATCGATTCATCGAGCTTGAGCGCGGGCAGGCCGTTGCCATGTTGGATGTGCAGCGGCGGAAAGCCTTCGTTGCCGAGATAGTCGATCTGGCAGCCGAGCTGGCGCAGCGCGTCGATCAGGTCGCCGATCGGGCGCTCGTGCATGCGCGGCACACCCTTGAGTTCAAAGTCGCCGCCCAGCAGCGAGAGTGCCGCAGTCAGCGGGCGCATGGCCGTTCCGGCATTGCCGAGGAACAGGCTGGCGGGCGAATTCGGCGCCTTGGTGCCAAGGCCGGTGATGCGCACGGTGCCGGAGTTGTCGCCCGCGCCCTCCTGCACATCGCAGCCGATCTGGCGCAGCGCGTCCAACATCACGCGGGTGTCGTCGGAGGCCAGCAGATCGCGCACTTCGGTCGTGCCTTCGCTTAAAGCGGACAGCAGCAGAACGCGGTTGGAGATGCTCTTGGAGCCGGGGAGTTGCACGCTGCCGCCTGCGGATTGCAGCGGTGGCAGGTCGAGGTACTCGGTAGTGAACATCGGTGTGATTTACAGGTCGTCTTTGCGCTTGCGCTGCGCGCCCATGCGCCAGTTGGCGCGGGTGTGGCTCGCGATGGTGATCAGGTCTTCGAGCGCCTGATCGTCGTTGCTCTGCAGAGCCTTCTCGAACTGTGCGAGCGAGTCTTTGAAATGCCGTGTCTGGGCGAGCACCTCATCGCGGTTGGCGCGCAGCACGTCGCGCCACATCTTCGGATCGCTCGCGGCAATGCGCGTGAAATCGCGAAAGCCGGGCCCGGCAAGCGACAGCAATTCGTCCGAGCGCTCCTGCTGGGTGAGGCTGTTCATCATCGAGAACGCGAGCATATGCGGCAGGTGACTCACCGCAGCGAAGGCGGCATCGTGCGCTTCCGGCGACATGTGCGACACGCGGCAGCCGAGCGCGCTCCAGACGGCTTCGGCGCGCTTGAGCTGAGCGGTCAACGTGCGTTCGGTGGGGGTCAGAATGACCTGCTTGCCGGTGTAGAGGTCGGCATCGGAATGCTCGACGCCCGAGACTTCGCGGCCCGCGATCGGGTGCGCTGGCACAAAAGAGCCGATCTGATCGCGCAGTGCCGCGCGGGCGGCCTGCACCACGTCCGACTTGGTGGAGCCGACGTCCATGATCAGCATTTGCGGCGTGACGAGGTGCTTGATGGCTTTGAGCGTGGCTTCGGTCGCGGCCACGGGGACAGCGACGAGGACGATGTCGGCACCCGCCACCGCGAGCAGCGCGGAGGGCGCTTCCACATCGATCACGCCGAGCTGGCGTGCGCGTTCGGTGGTCGACGGCGACTTGCTGTAGCCAACCACGCGATTGACGAGTCCGGCGCGCTTCATGGCCTTGGCAAACGAGCCACCCATGAGACCGCAACCGATGAGACCTAGTTGTTCGAACATGCTGGTCAACCTCAGGCAGCGGACGTGGGATAGGTGCCGAGCTGCTTGTAGAACGCGCTGAGCTGCTGCAGCTCGGCGAGTGCCTGAGCCACGTTCGGCTGGTCGGGATGGCCTTCGACGTCCACGTAGAAGTAGTACTCCCACTTGCCGGTGCGTGCGGGGCGCGATTCGAAGCGCGTCATCGACACGTTGTGCTTCTTGAGCGGTGCGAGCAGTTCGTACACGGCACCCGGACGGTTGGGCACGGAGATGATCAGGCTGGTGCAATCGTGGCCCGAGGGTGCCGGTGTGGGCAGCGTGTCGGGCAGGCAGATCACCGCAAAACGCGTGCGGTTGTAGGCCTCGTCCTGAATCGCGTGAGCGACCACATGCAGGCCGAACTGCTGCGCAGCACGTTCGCTGGCAATGCCCGCCCAAGTGGGGTTGAGGGCTGCCAGACGCGCGCCTTCGGCGTTGCTTTCCACCGGGCGACGCTCGGCGTGCGGCAGGTGCTTGGACAGCCAGGCCTGGCATTGCGCGAGCGCTTGTGGATGTGCGGCAACCACTTCGATGTTCTCGGCCGAGTTGGTGGTGCGCAGCAGGTTGTGGCGAATCAGCAGGCTCACTTCGCCCACCACATGGCAGGGCGTGTGCAGCAGCATGTCGAGCGAGCGGGTCACCACGCCTTCGGTGGAGTTCTCGATGCCGACGACGCCGTACTGCGCGCTGCCGGCGGCCGTGGCGTGGAAGACTTCTTCAAAGCTGTTGCAGTACAGCAGATCGGCAGCGCCGCCGAAATACTGAATGGCGGCCTCTTCGCAGAACGTGCCAGCCGGGCCGAGCACGGCCACGCGCTGGGGCGATTCGAGCGCCAGGCAGGCCGACATGATTTCGCGCCAGATGGCCGCCACATGTGTGGGCTTGAGCGGGCCGGGGTTGGCGGTCTTGATTTTTTCGATGACCTGCGCCACGCGATCAGGGCGGAAAAACGCCGAGCCTTCACGTTTCTTGACCTCGCCCACACGCTCCGCCACCAGTGCGCGCTGGTTGAGCAGGGAGAGCATTTGTTGGTCGATGTTGTCGATCTGCACGCGCAGACTGGCGAGGTCAGGAGAGGCTTGGGGTGTGGTCATCAGGGCAGGATTCAATGGTTTGTTGGGGACGGCGAACGCGCGATGCTCGTTGCTTTTTTCTGGGCTCGCGCGCGTCGTGAATCTCGATTTCTTCAGCTATGCTTTTTTTCAAATTCTCGCATGTAGGCGATCAGCGCTTCGACACCCGCCATCGGCATGGCGTTGTAGAGGCTGGCGCGCATGCCGCCCACGGACTTGTGGCCCTTGAGCTGCAGCAGTTGATGGGCCTTGGCACCTGCGAGGAAATCGTCGTTGCGTGACTCGTCCTTCAGGAAGAACGGAATGTTCATGCGCGAACGGCAGTTGGCGGCAACCTTGTTCAGATAGAAGTCGGACGCGTCGATGTAGTCGTACAGCGCCTTCGCCTTGGCGATGTTGCGCAACTCCATGGCGGCAACGCCGGTGGCATCGCCTTCGCGCTGGTTCTTGAGCCACGCGAAGGTCAGACCGGCAATGTAGATGCCCCAGGTCGGCGGCGTGTTGAACATGGATTCGTTCTCGGCCACCACCTTGTAGTCGAACGCGCTGGGGCAGGCGGGCAGGGCGTGGCCGAGCAGGTCTTCGCGCACCACGACGAGCGTGAGGCCGGCGGGACCAAGGTTCTTCTGCGCGCCGCCGAATGCAAGGCCCACTTTGGACCAGTCGACGGAGCGCGAAGCCACGTGCGACGAGAAGTCGATGACCAGTGGCGCGTCGCTGCCCAGCGCCTTCAGATCAGGCAGTTGCTGGAACTCGATGCCGTCGATGGTCTCGTTGCTGCAGATGTGCAGGTAGCTCGCACCACGGCTCAACTGCCAAGTCGATGGATCGGGCAGGGTGGTGAATTGGCTGTCCGCGCCGGTGGCGGCGGTGTGCACTTCGGCCGCGTACTTGCCCGCTTCCTTGCGCGACTTCTGGCTCCACGAGCCGGTGACCACGAAGTCGACCGTCGCGCCGCGCGAGAGGTTCAGCGGAACGATGGCGTTCTCGGCCAGACCGCCACCTTGCATGAACAGGATCTTGAACTCCTTGGGCACAGCCATGAGTTCGCGGAAATCGGATTCGGCCTTTTCGCAGATCGAGATGAATTCCTTGCCGCGATGGCTCATTTCCATCACGCTCATGCCGCTGCCGTGCCAGTCGAGCATTTCGGCGGCCGCCGTTTTCAGAACTTCTTCGGGAATTGCAGCGGGACCGGCGGAAAAGTTAAAAGGGCGATTCATCGTCAAACCTGAGAAAAGAAAAAAGCAGCTTGTGAGCTGCAAGCGGACACCTTGCGTTGGCGCGGTGTCCGCCATGTGTCTGCAGTCGCCCGGCGCATTCAGCACAGGGCGACGGCGGAGTCGCATCAAGCGTCGCTTGCAGTGCCTTCCGCGTCGCCTTCGCCACCTTCCGCGTCACCGCCTTCGACCATATTCGCATCGTTTTCCACGATGCGTTGCAGGCCGCTCAGCTTGGCGCCGTCGTCCAGCGAAATCAGCGTCACACCTTGCGTTGCGCGACCCATCTCGCGGATCTCGCCCACGCGGGTGCGAACCAGCACGCCGGTGTCGGTGATCAGCATGATCTGGTCGTCGGTATTCACCAGTGTTGCCGCCACCACCTTGCCATTGCGCTCCGATTGCTGGATCGCGATCATGCCTTTGGTGCCGCGACCGTGGCGTGTGTATTCGCTGATGTGCGTGCGCTTGCCGTAGCCGTTTTCGGTGGCTGTCAGCACGCTTTGTGCGCTGGTGCTGGCTTCGCCGCCTTCGACGTTTTCAGCCGTGGATTCCGCATCGGCCACGAGCATTGCGATCACGCTTTGCGTTTCGTCGATGTTCATGCCGCGCACGCCACGGGCGTTGCGACCCATGGGGCGAACGTCGTTTTCGTCGAAGCGCACAGCCTTGCCACCATCGCTGAACAGCATCACGTCATGCTTGCCGTCGGTGAGCGCAGCGCCGATCAGGAAGTCGCCCTCGTCAAGGCCCACGGCGATGATGCCGGCCTTGCGCGGGTTGCTGAATTCGTCGAGCGCGGTCTTCTTCACGGTGCCCATGCTGGTGGCCATGAACACGTAGTGATCGGCCGGGAAGCTGCGGTATTCGCCGGTCAGCGGCAGCACCACGTTGATCTTCTCGCCTTCCTGCAGCGGGAACATGTTGACGATGGGACGACCGCGCGAGCCGCGCGAGCCCGCAGGCACTTCCCAGACCTTGAGCCAGTACAGGCGGCCCTTGTTGGAGAAGCACAGCAGATAGTCGTGCGTGTTGGCGATGAAGAGCTGATCGATCCAGTCGTCTTCCTTGGTCGCCGTCGCCTGCTTGCCGCGACCGCCACGCTTTTGCGAGCGGTACTCAGAGAGCGGTTGGCTCTTGATGTAGCCGGTGTGCGAAAGCGTCACGACCATGTCGGTCGGCGTGATCAGGTCTTCAGTGGAGAGATCCTGCGCGCTGTGTTCGACTTCGGTGCGGCGTGCGCCGAGCTTGGTCTGACCGAACTCGGTCTTCACTGCGGTGAGTTCTTCTCCGATGATGACGGACACGCGCTCGGGCTTGGCCAGAATGTCCAGCAGGTCTTCGATGACCGACATGACATCCTTGTACTCGGCAACGATCTTGTCCTGCTCCAGACCGGTCAGGCGCTGCAGACGCATCTGCAGAATTTCCTGGGCCTGTGTTTCGGACAGGCGATACAGACCATCGTTCTGCATGCCGAATTCGCGCTCCAGACCTTCCGGGCGGTAGTCGTCGGCATTAATCACGCCGCCGTCTTCACGCGTGCGGGTGAGCATCTCGCGCACCAGCGAGCTGTCCCACGAGCGGGCCATCAGCTCGGACTTGGCGACCGGTGGCGTGGGCGATTCACGGATGATGCGGATGAACTCGTCGATGTTCGCGAGCGCAACGGCCAGACCTTCCAGCACGTGACCGCGGTCGCGCGCCTTGCGCAGCTCGAACACGGTGCGACGTGTGACCACTTCGCGGCGATGCTGCAGGAACACCTGAATCAGTTCGCGCAGATTGCACAGCTTGGGCTGGCCATCGATCAGCGCCACCATGTTCATGCCGAACGTGTCCTGGAGCTGCGTCTGCTTGTACAGATTGTTGAGCACCACTTCAGGCACTTCACCGCGCTTGAGCTCGATCACCAGACGCATGCCCGACTTGTCGGACTCGTCCTGAATGTGGCTGATGCCTTCGATCTTCTTCTCGTGCACCAGCTCGGCCATGCGCTCCTGCAGCGTCTTCTTGTTGACCTGGTAGGGCAGCTCGTCGACGATGATCGACTGGCGTTGGCCCTTGTCGATGTCCTCGAAGTGGCACTTGGCGCGCATCACCACGCGGCCGCGACCGGTGCGATAGCCTTCCTTCACGCCATTGATGCCGTAGATGATACCGGCGGTCGGGAAGTCGGGCGCGGGAACGATCTCCATGAGCTCGTCGATCGTCGCTTCCGGATTGCGCAGCATGTGCAGGCAAGCATCCACCACTTCATTCAGGTTGTGAGGTGGAATGTTGGTTGCCATACCGACCGCGATACCGGCCGAGCCGTTCACCAGCAGGTTGGGCAGGCGGCTTGGCAGAACCAGTGGTTCCTGCTCGCTGCCGTCGTAATTGGGTCCGAAGTCGACGGTTTCCTTGTCGATGTCGGCCAGCATTTCGTGTGCGATTTTCGACAGGCGGATTTCGGTGTAGCGCATGGCCGCGGCGCTGTCGCCGTCCACGGAGCCGAAGTTGCCCTGACCGTCCACCAACATGTGGCGCAGGGAGAAGTCCTGGGCCATGCGCACGATGGTGTCGTAAACAGCACTGTCACCGTGAGGGTGATACTTGCCGATCACGTCACCGACGATACGCGCCGATTTTTTGTAGGGGCGGTTCCAGTCATTGTTGAGTTCGTGCATGGCATACAGAACTCGCCTATGGACGGGCTTCAGGCCATCGCGGGCGTCGGGGAGGGCGCGGCCCACGATCACGCTCATTGCGTAATCTAGGTAGCTGCGGCGCATCTCCTCTTCGAGGCTGATGGGCAAAGTTTCTTTGGCAAACTGGGTCATGACAACTGGAATGACTGCGGAAGTGACCATTTTAGGTCCAACCCCATGTTGCGCGCTGGCAACATATCTTCGGGTATTGCGCTTTTGTCCTACCGTTCATGACCCTCATGTGCAGACCGGAGGATGTTACGTATGGCACAATCGTTTCCAACGTCCTTAGTGATGGTCACTGACGACGTCCATGATTCGCAGCGCGGCTGCGGCTTTTTCCCCAAGAGGAGAACCATGAAGAAACTGAACAAAGTGGCGATGTTGTTGGCCTCTGCCGTGCTCGCTACATCTGCTGGCGCTCAAATCAAGGCAGCTGATGGCGGCAACGTCGTCGACAACTGGCAAAACGGCACCGGTGAGTTGGTCTGGAAGAACGGCACCAACGAACTGTGCTGGCGCGATGCCAACTGGACGCCTGCTACTGCAGCCGAAGGTTGCGACGGCGCCCTGCAAAAGGCAGCTCCTGTTGCAGTCGTACCTCCTGCTGTGACTCCAGCTCCTGCTGAAGCCAAGCCTGCTACTCCAGCTCCAACCCAGCCACAGTCCTCCAAGGTCACCTACGCTGCTGACGCATTCTTCGACTTCGACAAGTCGGTGCTGAAGCCAGAAGGCAAGGCCAAGCTGGATGATCTGGTCGGCAAGGTCAAGAACATCAACCTGGAAGTCATCATCGCTGTGGGTCACACCGACTCCGTGGGTTCTGACGCCTACAACCAGAAGCTGTCGGTTCGCCGCGCTGAAGCTGTGAAGGCATACCTGGTGTCCAAGGGCATCGAAAAGAACCGCGTCTACACCGAAGGCAAGGGCGAAAAGCAACCAGTCGCAGACAACAAGACTGCAGCTGGCCGCGCCAAGAACCGTCGCGTGGAAATCGAAGTGGTGGGCACACAAGCCGCCAAGTAATCCTCGCGATTGCAATGAAAAGCCCCTTTCGAGGGGCTTTTTTTATGGCCTCTCACCTCTGACGATGCAGGTTGATGCCCTCGACGCCTCGCGAATCGGTGAAAATCATCGGATGACTGAATCCGTGAACGCCGATCCGGCCGAATTGGCCAAATTTTCCGAGCTGGCCCATCGCTGGTGGGATCCAGAGAGCGAATTTCGCCCGCTGCACCAGATCAACCCCTTGCGACTGGACTGGATAGACCAGATTTCGCCCCTACGAGGCGAGCGTGTGCTCGATGTGGGCTGCGGTGGCGGCATTCTCTCGGACTCGATGTCAAGGCGCGGAGCGCAGGTGCTTGGCATCGATCTGGCAACCAAGGCGCTCAGAGTGGCGCAACTGCATGCACTCGAGGCTGAAACTCCCGATATTCAATACCGCGAAGTCGCCGTGGAAGCACTTGCAGAAGAGCAGCCGGGATCCTTCGACACCGTCACCTGCATGGAAATGCTGGAACATGTGCCCGACCCGGGTTCGGTGGTGGCAGCCTGCGCCAAGCTCGTCAAGCCGGGTGGTTGGGTCTTCTTCTCGACCATCAATCGCAACGCCAAGGCCTTCATGCTGGCGATCGTCGGTGCGGAATACATGCTCAAGATGCTCCCCAAGGGAACGCACGAGTACGCCAAGATGATTCGCCCGAGCGAACTGGCCATGGCCTGCCGCACCGCTGGGCTGGATGTGCTGCAGACACGCGGCTTGCAGTTCAACCCATTGAGCAACCGGTACTGGCTCAACGATGACACCAGTGTGAACTACATGTTCGCCACCCGTCGCCCACTGCAGAACTGATCACACACATGAGTGAATTGACGAAAAACGTTCGAGCCGTCCTGTTCGATCTCGACGGAACCCTGATCGACAGCGCACCGGATCTTGGAGCTGCTGCCGACATGTTGCGCGTCTCACGTGGAATGTCTTCATTGCCGCTGGATGCCTACCGGCATATGGCGGGAGCCGGTGCGCGCGGCATGCTGAAAGTCGGATTCGGCATGACGCCCGAACATCCGGACTTCCCGGCACTGCGCGAAGAGTTCTTCGACAACTACGAAGCACGCATTCACGAGAACACATTCCAGTTCGATGGCGTGCAGCAATTGGTGGAAGCACTGGTCGCCCGCTCCATGCCCTGGGGTGTCGTGACCAACAAGGCGACGCGATTCACCTCCTTGATCGTTCAGCGCATGCCATTGTTCGCAACCGCGGGTGCGGTCGTGAGCGGCGACACCACCCCGCATTCCAAGCCACATCCGGAGCCACTTCTGGAGGCCGCCCGTCGCATCCAGATCGATCCGGCGCAATGCATCTACGTCGGTGACGACGAACGAGACATCGTCGGAGGCAAGGCCGCCGGCATGCTGACGGTCGCCGCAGCCTATGGCTATCTGGGCGACGGCGCAAATCCCCGCGACTGGGGTGCAGATTTCTTGATCGAATCTCCACTCGAGCTCTTGAAATTGCTGAATCCAGACTAAAATACGAAACTTAGGGGCTGCCCTGGTTTCGACGTGGGTTCGGAATCGGCGTGGTGCATGTCGAGCTTGAGTGACGCTCGTAAATCTCCATTCAAAAAACTAACTGCAAACGACGAACGTTTCGCACTCGCCGCTTAAATACCGGTGAGCCTTGCAACAGCACGCTGATGGGCTGGGCAAGGGGGTAGCAATACCTCCAGGCTGCAAGGGAATTTACATCAGCTGGCCGCGCACCGGGCTCCTTGGTGTGCAGCGAGATTCAAGGGAGCTGGCTTCCTCTGTAGCGTGTGCCTGCGCGACTCTGGAGGCGAGATTCAAATCAGAACACTAAACATGTAGATCTGCCCGAGGAAGACTTGCGGACGCGGGTTCAATTCCCGCCAGCTCCACCACTATGACGTCCAAAGGCGTCCGCCAACATCCGGTGGACGCCTTTTTTCTTTGCTGAATCATAGGCTTAGCGTCCACCAACGTCCATGGACGTCCACCAACAGCCAAGGCAAAGCGGGGGAACAAATGGGGGAACAAAACGGGAAAACGGTAGACTAGGGTCGATTGTTCCCCCGTTTCCCTCTGGGGAGCGTGTTCCCCCAGCCGACTGGAGTTGTTCCCCCATGTTGACCGACGCACACTGCAAAAACGCGATTTGTTCCCCCGGCCTGAAACGTGAGAGGCTGGCTGATTCTGGCGGCCTGTACCTGGAGGTCAGCCCGTCGGGTTCAAAGCGATGGTTCTGGAAATACCGATTTGAAGGCAAAGAGGGGCGCATGGCGCTGGGTAGCTATCCGGCCGTGGGGCTCACCGCTGCCCGTAAGGCGCCGCGGGATGCCGCCAAGATCCAGAAGGCAGAGGGCGTCGATCCTGTCCAGGCGCGGAAGGTGAAAAAGCTCAAAGGCACCCGTGACGGCGGGGACTCCTTCAAGGCGGTGGCGCTGGAGTGGCATGCCCGGCAGGAGTCGGAGTGGAGCTCCGGCCATGCGGAGCGCACAAAACGTCAGTTGGAGCGGGTCCTGTTCCCGTGGATCGGTGATCGCCAGATGGGTGGCATCGAGCCCATGGAACTGCTGGCGGCGCTGCAAAAAATCGAAGAGCGCGGGGCCATTGAGACGGCCGACCGCGCCCTGATGCTGTGCCGTCAGGTCTGGCGCTACTGGTTGCCCACCGCCAGCAACACGCAGCGCGACATCACCGAGGGGCTGAAAAGTCGGCTCACCCCATACCGGGGTAGCAACTTTCCCGCCATCGTGGAGCCCAAGCGCTTTGGCGAGTTGCTGCGGGCTATGGATGCCTACAAGGGCAGTCCCATGGTGCGAACGGCGCTCCTGTTGGCCCCGTTGCTCTACCAGCGGCCCGGCAACCTGCGCTCCATGGAGTGGAGCGAACTGGATCTGGATGGCGCACTCTGGACCATCCCCAGTCTGAAGATGAAGCGCACGAAAAAGGAAAAAGAGCAGGGCGATGCCCACGTCGTGCCACTGCCCACGCAGGCGGTGGAGCTGCTGCGCAATCTGCATCCGCTCACAGGACACGGCATGTACGTGTTCCCCGGCCAGCGTGAGCACACCCGTCCCATGTCGGACAACTCGGTGCGCAGTGCCTTGTACTCGCTTGGCTTTGGTGATGAGCAGTCATGGCACGGCTTCCGGGCCAGTGCGCGAACCATGCTGGTCGATCAGCTCGAGCTAGACCCGCTGGCCATCGAGGCGAACTTGGCTCACGCGGTGAAAGATGCCAACGGCCGAAGCTACAACCGCACGCAGTACCTTACCAAGCGCTTCGACCAGATGCAGCAGTGGGCGAACTACCTCGACAAGCTGCGCAAAGGGGTCGACGTACTCACGCTGCCGCAGCGTGCCGCATAGCGGCTCCAAGCCACTCGACCATGAAAGGCCCGCGAGGCCTTTTTTCATGCTCGCGCGGGCTATGTTGTTACGACCTCTTTGAGCATTTCATGGTTGAGCAGTAGCCGATGCTTGGTTTTTAAAATCCAATCGTCCACGATCCGATAGTTGAATTTCTTTGGCGACCAAATTTTCTGCATTTTGAGAATTTGATTTCTCCATCGGGGTGACTTGTGCCTTCACGCCTTGTGCGTGTGTATTGGAGTTTGAATTCTTCTTGTGGAGGCTAATAAGAAATTAATTAAATTTGAATCGTGTGAAGTGAAGATTGGCGGTTTTTTTTTTGGTTTCCGGTTTTTTATTGAATGTATCAGGTGAGTTGATGAGGTTGGCTTGAAGTTAAATATTGTAGGGGTGGATCTATTGAAATATCAGTACTGCAAATACTGGATGCATTGTGATGATCCATATGTTCGACTTGTGATGAATGATGTTAGGGCTGCGACGATTGCCTTTGTAGCCCAATACCGATAGCGGGGTGAACTTGCATTTAATTACGAATGTATTAATTTGTTGAATATGATCCATTTTTGTATTTAATGTTTGAATTTGAAAAATGTAAACGCGGATGTTTTTAAAATTCCTGCCGTTGCGAAGTGTTTCCATATTGTTCGTCTGATTTTTTCATTTGCCTCAAGTGTTCGATATTTAGTGAAAAATCACTTGTGCTTTTGCATTATCTTTGCTCGGCTTTTTGATCGGAGTTTGATGCTCTGATGCTTGAATAATGATTTGTTTGAATTAACCTATATTCAAGATTAAGAATATCGACGAAATGACCTGATGCAATGCCTGCGTCATGCCTCTTCGGAATGTCAATTCATCAAATCACGGGCTTTGTATTGCTGCCAAGCAAGAGTGATCTTTAGATTTATCGGGAGAAAAAATGACTGAACCAGTGCAAACGGTAGGGAACCTCTCAAAACCTCCCGACGTCGCTGACTCACGTCATCTGATGCAGTAAATTCGCAGCATGATCACCCCCCGCAGTGCCCTGAAGTTCGACCTGTTCGCCGAAGCCTCCCGCAAGCGCAAGATCGATGAAGTGGGCGATCCGCTGCAAGTCATTGCGCAGCACATCGACTTCACCGCGCTGGCCCGTCTGGTCGATGGAATCATCGAGCGCAGTGATGGGCGCAAGGGTGGTCGTCCGGCCTATCCCACTGAGGTCATGGTACGGGTGATGGTCCTGAAGAGGCTCTACAACCTCTCGGACGAGCAGATGGAATATCAACTGCTTGACCGCATGAGCTACCAGCGATTTTGTTTGCTGCAAGACTCGATGAACGTTCCGGACCGCAACACCATCTGGCGCTTTGGCGAGCGCCTGGGCGTGGATGGAGCCACGGCTTTGCTGCATGGCGTGGACGAGCAATTGCATCGTCATGGCTACATCGCGCGCGGTGGTCAGGCCATCGATGCGACCTTGGTGCCAGCACCGCGCCAACGCATGAACAAGGGCGAACGCGAGCAACTCTCCAACGGCCAAAGACCTGAATGGGGTGATGCCAAAGATCGGCAAAAAGACATCGATGCCACCCACACCAAGAAGCACGGCAAGCGCTACTTTGGCTACAAGCTGAGTGTGAGCGTCGATCACAAACACGGCTTCATCCGGGGCGTGGCCACGGGGACAGCGAGCGAGCACGACGGCCATCACTTCGATGAAGTGCTGGATATGAAGAACACCGGCAAAGAGGTCAATGCCGACAAGGCCTACCCGAGCGCTCAACGCATCAAGATGCTCAAGGTGTTGGGCTTCAAAGATGGCATCCAGCGCAAAGCCAAAGCGAAGCAGCCGCTCAGCGAATGCCAGGAGCGACGCAATCAACGCATTGCCAAGCGACGTGCGCGTGTCGAGCACGTGTTTGCAGGCATCCGTCACATGGGCGGCAAGTTCGTGCGCACGATTGGACAGACCAGAGCCACCACGGTCATGACGATGATGGTTGCGTGCTACAACTTGAAGCGCCTGGCGTCGTTCCTTGAAAACAAGGTCGATCCGTTCTTCAAAACAGCGAGCTCAAAGAGACCGGTGCGCCTGCAAACGGCGAAGGCCTGAGAGTCGGGGGCGCAATGGGCCCGAAATGACCCAAATCTGCGTTGAACAAACCAGTCAATGAGCAATCTGCTCGCCATGCGGAGTGGGCGACTGGGGAATCGCCGGTTGTGAGAGGTTCCCGGTAGATGTTTCTGTTGTCGGTAAAAAAACCGCTGTGTCCAAGTATGGAGTGGGGTCCGACGTGACTCTGAAAGAGGCCTCGGTCGTTCAGCTCAACGTCACACGTGCTGATATCAAGGGCATCGTCCGGCAAGGGGATGACTTGCTCGTCACCTTGGGCAATGGTCAGGTCGTCACCGTGCGTGGCTATTTCCTGACGCTGGATGGGCGTCACAACAATCTGGTGCTCGAAGACGATCTCGAGGGGCAGTGGCTGGTGAATGTGGGGCAGGGCAGTGATTCCGGTGCTGTCCCATTCGGTTTCACCAGCATTCAGTCGATTGATCCGTTGCTCGCCGAGCCTGGCCCATCCGATGAGCGTGATGCCGTGCTCGGGGTTTGGCATTCGGCGCTTGCTGCTCTGACGATTGCGGCTGCGATGTATGACGGGCATAGCAATGGCCCCACGCTAGAGAAGTTGAAGACTCCACAAGTCGATCCTGTGAATGGTGTCAAACCTATCACGGGTTTTGCAGATCCTGGGGCTACAGTGACAGTGACCATGCCCGATGGAACAACCGCCAGCGCAATTGTTGGTGCAGATGGGAAGTTTTCGGTCCCCAATCCCGGCTTGAAGGACAAGGACGAAATCACCGTGGTTGCGACCAGTCCTGACGGGGCGGACAGCGATCCCGTCACGGTGATTGTGGATGCGCTGGCTCCTGCGGCTCCGAAGGTGGAGCCGGTCAATGCAACCGATCCGATCGTCGGTCA
Source organism: Diaphorobacter sp. HDW4B (assembly GCF_011305535.1). Lineage (GTDB taxonomy): Bacteria > Pseudomonadota > Gammaproteobacteria > Burkholderiales > Burkholderiaceae_C > Diaphorobacter_A. The sequence goes on along the minus strand of NZ_CP049905.1, from coordinate 406,119 downwards.
TGCAGAACCCCACTCGACGGTCACATTGACGCTTCCAAGTGGAAAGACCATCACCGCGCAAGTGGATGCGAACGGGAATTTCGAGATAGCCAATCCGGGATTGAAAGATGGCGACAAGATCTCGCTGACGGCCACCGATGCTGCGGACAATGTCAGTGCAAAGACGGATGTGGTGGTGGATGGACTGGCTCCGACGCTGACGATCACCGATGATGTTTCTGGCATTGTTGGCGCAGATGGTTCTGTCGTGTTCACGTTCACCTTCAGCGAGGCTGTCAAAGGGTTCGACGCGAGCAAGATCAAGATAGAAGGCGGAGTCGCAGGCGATTTCGTGGCGGTCAGTGCGTCGGTGTATACATTGGTTGTCAAGCCCAATCTCACAGAAAACGGTGAAGTCAAGGTGCATGTCGCAGCAGGTGCTGCACATGATGCGGCGGGCAATCCCAGTGCAGCGGCTGATGCAAGCCAGTCGGTCGATCCCGTTGCTCCGCCTGCTGGATCGCTGCACGACATCGTTCTGACCGATGACGTGGGAGCAGTGGTTGGCGAGATCAAGTCCGGTGATCAGACGGATGACAGCAAACCGACCTACAGCGGCAAGGCCAACACTGCGGATGTAGCATTGGTCCAGATCTACGACAACAACAAGATCATCGGAAACGCCGTGGTGGGGTCGGACGGACGCTGGTCCTTCGAGCCCAAGACGCCGTTGGCCGCAGGTCCTCACAGCTTTCAGGCACAGGCGGTCGATGCGGCTGGCAACGTGGGCGAGTTGACCGATGCCGTGTCTTTTCAACTGGATGGTCCGGCTCCTGCAGCACCTGCCATCACGGGTGTTTACGACGATTCGGGCACCATCACGGGAAACATTCAGAAGGGCTACCCGACGGACGACAAGCAGCCGACCATCGAAGGTACGGCAACGGCCGGCACCATCGTCAAGATCTGGGATGGCGAGGTGACGGTGGGAAGCGCCGAGGTCGATGCATCCGGCAACTGGACCGTGACCACGGACGCGCTGGGCGATGGCGAACACAAGCTCACCGCAACGGCGACCGATGGTGCTGGTCAGGTAAGTCCATCAACAGGCGAATACCTTGTGCTGGTCGACACCATTGCGCCAGCCAAACCCGGTGCTCCCACGGCATATGGCAATGGGAATGTCGAGGTGCAGCCCGGTTCCGAGAACCCTGCGGTGGATACCGACAAGCCCAAATTGGTTGGACATGGTGAAACCGGCGAAAAGGCGACCATCTACGACAAGGGCGTTCTCATCGGAACTGCGACAGTGGATAGCAACGGCGTCTGGACTTATGTCCCGACCGTTGGATTGTCATTGGATGCGCATGACGTGACGGTCACGCTGACGGACAAGGCAGGCAACACGAGCGAGCCAAGCGACGTACTGCATTTTGTGGTGGATACCGTGCGCCAGCCCGTGACGATTTCTCATGCGTTGGACGACGTCGCTCCGTTGACCGAGCCTGTTCCAGACGGAGGCTCCACGGACGATGTGACGCCGACCTTGGTGGGCACTGCTCCCGCCAATGCAGTGGTCACGGTGCGCGAGGGCAGCAATGTCATCGGGAGTGTGCAGGCCGATGCGAATGGCAACTGGAGTCTTGCGTTGTCGGAGCAGGCCGAGGGCGCGCATACCTATACGGCTCACGCACAACAGTATGCCGGTGGCGCTGAAGTCACGGCCGAGTTTGGCTTGACGATTGATGTGACGTCACCATCGGTCCCCACGATCGAATCGGTGGGTGATGACGTCGGCACACAGCAGGTCGATCTGGGGCAGGGTGCATCCACGGACGACACGACACCGACGATCCATGGCACGGGAACGGCTGGAGAGCTGATCAACATCTACGACAACGGCAGCTTGGTCGGCAGCACGGCAGTGGATGCCAATGGCCAGTGGACCTACACGGTGAATCCGGCCCTCGAGGTGGAGGGCGAACATGAGTTGACCGCAACCGGCGTCGATGCGGTCGGCAATGAAAGTGCGCCCAGCGAAGGCTTCGTCATTGTTCTGGACGTGACGCCGCCGGATGTCAGCGAAGTCGAACTGACGGTGGAGAAGGTCGCGGGTGACGACTACGTGAACATCGCTGAATCTCAGGGCAATGTGACGTTGACCGGCAAGTTGCAGAACATTCCTGACGATGTGGCCCACTCCAAGGTCGTGGTGCTCATTGGAGACAAAGAGTATGAGGCGACATTGTCCGGTGGCACCTGGACTGCCAGCGTTCCCGGCAGCGCAATGGTCGCTGGCGGGGAAGGCCCGGCGTCGCTGGTCGTCAAGGCCGTATTGAGCGATGCGGCGGGCAATGAAGCGCAAATGCAGGTCACCCACGACTACGTGGTCGACACTACGCCGCTTCCGGAGGATTGGGAAAAGGTGGCGGCAGCCCTGTGGGATGACGTTGACCCGGTGCAGGGCGAAATCACCACCGGCATGGCAACCAACGACTCCAAGCCCGTGTACAAGGGCGTTGCCGAGTCGAATGCTGGAGTGGCCTACGTCGAGATTCTTGACAACGGCAAAGTCATCGGCCGTGCGGAGGTGCAGTCGGACGGCTCGTGGTCGTTCGAGCCTGATGTGGCTCTTGCCAAGGGCGACCACATGTTCCAGGCACGCCCCGCCGACATTGCCGGCAATCCCGGCACCATCACCCCTTCGATCAAATTCATTCTGGAAGGTGCTCAGCCACTGCCCCCGGCCATCGAAGACGTTCGTGACAACTTCGGTCCCATCACGGGCAACATCCAGAAGGGTGTTCCCACGGACGACGCGACACCGACGCTTTCGGGTACCGCCGAGCGCGGCACGGTGGTCAAGGTCTTCGACATGGTGGATGGCGCTCCGGTGCTGCTTGGCGAGAAAGCCGTCAATGAGGCGGGTCAATGGAGCATCGAGGTCTCTGCGCTCGCTGACGGAGCACATCATCTCTTTGCCACAGCGACCGATGCAGCCGGTCAGGAAAGCGATGCCACGGGCGAATATCTGGTGCAGGTGGACACCACAGTCCCAGCGAAGTCGTCGGCACCTGTTGCCATCGACGATGTGGGCGGCAAGACCGGGCCGATCAATTCAGGGGACATCACCGATGATTCCTTGCCTGAATTCAAGGGCACGGCTGACGCGGGCACCAAGGTCCAGATCTATGACAACGGCAAGTTGATCGGCTCCACGACTGTCGGCAGCAATGGTGAATGGTCATACATGCCGACCAGCGCACTGGAGGATGGCGAGCACAGCGTCACTGTCGTGTTGGTGGACTCTGCTGGCAACGCGAGTCAGCCGAGCGATGCATTGACCTTCGGTGTCAACACGGAAGGGGTGGAGTTGGTGGTCCAGCAGGTGCTCGATGATCAGGGCGCAATCAAGGGCCCAATTGCCAATGGCGGCGTCACGGATGACACCACACCGACATTCGTGGGCAAGTCCACTGCGGGAGCCACCGTGACGATTCTCGAGGGCACTACACCCGTGGCCAGTGTCGTTGCGGATGCCAATGGAAAGTGGACGGTCGCGTTGCCAGAACAAAACGAGGGGCAGCATGCGTATACCGTCAGTGCACAGAGTGTCGCGGGAACGATTGCGACGGCGCAGTTCAGCTTGACTGTCGATGTGACGGCCCCCGAGGCACCAACGATCGGCGGCGTCAAGGATGACGTGGGGAGTGTGCAGGACGACGTGCCCAACGGCGGCGTGACGGATGACACGACACCCTCTTTGACGGGAACGGGCGCTGCGGGTCAGACGATCAACATCTATGACAACGGCGGCTATGTGGGCAGCACGACCGCGAATTCCAATGGCGAATGGTCGTACACGGTGAACCCTGCTTTCACCAGCGAGGGCAAGCATGAGCTCACAGCAACCAGTCAGGATGCGGCGGGCAACGAGAGCCCCGCGAGCGAGCCGTTCGTCATCAATCTGGACGTCACGCCCCCTGATGTGACCAACGTGCAGCTGACGGTGGGTCCGGTGACCGAGGACAACATCGTCAATGCGACCGAGTCTGACGGCGACGTGACGCTGAGCGGAACGCTCACCGGCGTTCCCTCCGATGTGTCGAAGACAGTGCTCGACGTCATCGTCAACGGCAAGCATTTCGTGGGCACCGTCAGTGGCGAAACCTGGAGCGTCAACGTTCCCGGCAGTGACCTGGCAGCCGATACCGACAAGCAGTTGGAAGTCGCTGCGAAGTTCATCGACGCGGCTGGCAACAGCGCCGTCAAGCAACTGGCACAGACCTATCTGGTCGACACAACGCCGCCGGGTCCCGACAGCCTGCTCGAATATGCGTTGATGGATGACATCGGCGACAAGCAAGGTGAGATCGTCGCGGGCGATGTCACCGACGACAGCAAGCCGCGTTATGTGGGCAAGGTGGTCGGCGAGGATGTGGCCGAAGTGCGCCTGCTGGACAACGGCGTGGAGATCGGTGTCGCGACCGTGCAGACCGATGGATCGTGGTGGGTGGAGCCAGCGAGTCCATTGGGCGCGGGTCCACACAGTTTCCAGTTGCAGCCGCTCGATGCCGCAGGCAACGCAGGTGAACTGACTCCAATGCTGGACTTCACCGTCGCTGGCGCTGCACCACAGGCACCGGCCATCACGGGTGTGTATGACGACGCTGGCGGCAATATTCAGCCCAACCAGCCGACCAAGGATGCCAAGCCTACGCTCGAGGGAACAGCCACTCTGGGCACCGAGGTGACCGTGTATGAAGTGTCGGCCGAAGGCGAGCGCGTCGTGGTCGGCAGCGTCGCGGTCGACGGCAAGGGGCAGTGGAGCATCAGCACACAGAATCTTTCCGACGGAACGCACAACTTGATCGCAACCGCGACGGATGGCGCAGGGCAGGAGAGCGTCGCAACGGGCGCCTACCCTGTGAGCATCGATACGGTCGCTCCCGATCAGCCTGCGCCAGCTCAGGTCATCGATCAGGTCGGTGACAAGAAGGGTGCGTTGGTCAGCGGCGAAACGACCGATGATGCAACCCCTGAGTTCAAGGGCGAAGGCGAGGCCGGTGCAACGGTCACGGTATATGACGGCACCGCGGTCATTGGCACCACAACCATCGGTGAAGATGGTCAATGGAGCCTGACACCAGCCACAGGTTTGACTCAGGGCGAGCACAGTGTCACGGTGACCTTGACCGACAAGGCAGGCAATGTGAGCCCTCCGAGCGAAGCGCTGTCGTTCAGCGTGGGCACGGAGGGGATCGAGCTCCTGATCGACGAAGTGAAGGACGACTACGGCGACATCACAGGTCCGATCGCCAACGGTGGTGTGACCGACGATGCCACACCGACCTTCGTGGGCACCGCCACTGCGGGTGCCACGGTGACGATCATGGAGGGCACTACGCCAGTGACGAGTGTCGTTGCCGATGCCAACGGCAGTTGGTCTGTGGCCCTGCCGACGCAAGGCGAAGGCGCGCACGCATACACCGTCAACGCGAAGAGCGTTGCGGGCAACATGGCAACGGCTACGTTTGCGTTGACTGTCGATCTGACGGCACCCGAGGCTCCCACGATCGGTGGAGTGACCGACGACGTGGGAACCGTGAAGGATCCGTTGGCCAATGGAGGCGTCACCGACGACACGACTCCTTCTTTGCAAGGCACGGGGACATCTGGCGAGACGATCCACATCTACGACAACGGTGGCTTGGTCGGCAGCACGACCGTCGATGGCGATGGTGAATGGGCGTACACGGTGAATCCCGCCATCACCAGCGAAGGCAAGCATGAACTGACGGCAGTCAGTGTGGATGCGGTGGGAAACGAAAGCTCGGCGAGCGAGCCATTCGTGATCTTCCTCGACGTCACGCCGCCCGATGTGAGCAAGGTGCAGTTGACGGTCGATCCTGTCACCGCAGACAACGTGATCAATGCCACCGAACAGACCGAAGAAATCACCCTGAGCGGTGTACTCGTGAATCTGCCTTCCGACGTCAGCAAGACTGTGGTCAGCGTGAAGGTGGGCGACCAAACCCTCACTGCAGAGATCGAAGGTGAAAAGTGGAGTGTGGCGGTTGCAGGCTCAGCACTAGTGGCCGATCCGGATCATGTCTTCGAGGTCACAGCATCGTTCAGTGATGCGGCGGGCAACTCTGCTCAAGTGCTTGCTAGCCATACCTATGGAATCAAGCTGACGCCACCGAATCCGTCGAGCATTCATGACGTCGTGATCTCGGATGACATCGGCGAGGTGACGGGCCCCATCACTGCAGGCAGCGCGACGGATGACACGAAGCCCAGCGTGAGCGGCAAGGCGGACTACCCGGAAGTGGCCTCCGTGCAGATTTTCGACAACCAAGTCCTGATCGGTACAGCCACGGTAAGCGATACAGGAGTCTGGAATTTCGAGCCCGAAGATGAGTTGGAAGTGGGCGCGCACAGCTTCCAGTTCCGCCCGGTCGATGCTGCAGGAAACATTGGCGATCCCACATCGGCGATCGGGTTCGATTTGGCTGGTGATGCGCCTGAGCCTCCATATATCGAGGGGATGGGGGATGGCGAGGACGACGGGGATAGTGGGAATACAGAGGGGGGCGGCAGCGAAGAGCTGCCGGTGGATGATTTGGTTGTCGTTGAAAACCTCTCCGACGGCGACCAGATTGCATTGCGAGCAAACATGACAACGGAGAAAGAAATGGACTCAATAACTCAACGCGCACAGGCAGTGGCTACGTTGGTCACCAATGACACAACGCCCACATTGAAGGGCACAGCCGTAGCGGGCACCACCGTGAAGCTCTACGACGTGGCCGACGACGGCACGCGGCTTCTGGTCGGCAGCACCGTTGCGAGTGCCAAGGGCACATGGAGCATCACGTCCACGCTGCTGACGGAAAGCACACACAGTTTCATTGCGACATCGACCGACTCTGCGGGGCAGATCAGCGCACCATCTGTGTCGTTCCAACTGATCGTCGACATCACGCCGCCAGCCAAGCCGGCACCAGCGCAGATCATGGACAACGCAGGAGATGTCACGGGAGCCGTCGCCAGCGGTGGTGTGATGGATGACCCTGCACCAGTGATCAAGGGTACGGGCGAAGCGGGTGCCAAGGTCAAGATTTTTGACAACGGCACTCAAGTCGGAACAGCGGTTGTTGGCGCCGATGGCACATGGAGCTATCAGCCTTCCACGGCCTTGACTGAAGGCAATCACAGTATCACGGCCACCTTGACGGACAAGGCAGGCAACACCAGCGCAGCCAGCGATGCAACGACCTTCACGTTGGACACGACGCCACCACAGGTGACCGACACCAAACTGACGGTCAACAACGTCACCGAAGACAACATCGTCAACGAGGCGGAATCGAAGGCGGAAGTCGCGATCTCCGGCACGCTCACCGGCGTGCCTTCCGATGCTGCTGCGACCAAGGTGGTCGTGACGGTCGACGGTGTCGAATACCAGGCAACGCTCGACGGCGGCACCTGGAGCGCCAAGGTTCCAGGCGGTGCGCTGTTGACGGACTCCGATCTGACGGTGGATGTGAAGGCGACCTTCACCGACGCCGCAGGCAACGCCGCCACGCTGGACGCTAGCAAGACCTACACAACCGACTCGACGCCACCAGCGGTGACCGACGCCAAGCTGACGGTCAACAACGTCACGGACGACAACATCGTCAACGAAGCAGAGTCGAAGGCCGACGTGGCGATCACTGGTACTCTGACGGGCGTGCCAGCCGACTCTGCTGCGACCCAGGTGGTCGTGACCGTGGACGGTACCGAAATTGAAGCCACGATCGACGGTGATACATGGACGGCCAACGTGCCGGGCAGCGCGCTGCTGACGGACTCCGATCTGACGGTGGATGTGAAGGCGACCTTCACCGACGCCGCAGGCAACGCCGCCACGCTGGACGCCAGCAAGACCTATACAACCGACTCGACACCTCCAGCGGTGACCGATGCCAAGCTGACGGTCAACAACGTCACTGACGACAACATCATCAACGAAGCCGAGTCGAAGGCCGACGTGGCGATCACTGGTACTCTGACGGGCGTGCCAGCCGACTCTGCTGCGACCAAGGTGGTCGTGATGGTGGACGGCACCGAAATCGAAGCCACGATTGACGGTGACACATGGACAGCCTAGGTGCCGGGCAGCGCGCTGCTGACGGACTCCGATCTGACGGTGGATGTGAAGGCGACCTTCACCGACGCCGCAGGCAATACCGCCACACTGGATGCCAGCAAGACCTACACAACCGACTCGACGCCACCAGCGGTGACCGACGCCAAGCTGACGGTCAACAACGTCACGGACGACAACATCGTCAACGAAGCCGAGTCGAAGGCCGACGTGGCGATCACCGGTACTCTGACGGGCGTGCCAGCCGACTCTGCGGTGACCAAGGTGGTCGTGATGGTGGACGGCACCGAAGTTGAAGCCACGATTGACGGTGACAAATGGACGGCCAATGTGCCGGGCAGTGCGCTGCTGACGGACTCCGACCTGACAGTGGATGTGAAGGCGACTTTCACCGATGCCGCCGGCAATGCCGCCACGCTGGATGCCAGCAAGACCTACACAACCGACTCGACACCTCCAGCGGTGACCGATGCCAAGCTGACGGTCAACAACGTCACGGAAGACAACATCGTCAACCAAGCCGAGTCGCAGGTCGATGTTGCGATCTCGGGCACGCTGACCGGCGTGCCGACCGACTCTGTAGCGACCAAGGTAGTGGTGACGGTGGACGGCACCGAATACCAGGCAACGCTGAACGGTGACACCTGGACCACCAATGTGCCCGGAGCCGAATTGCTCAGCGATGCGGATTCCACCTTGGAGGTCAAGGCAAGCTTCGCCGACGAGGCAGGCAATGTCTCCTCCATCGATGTCGCAAAGACCTATGTGACCAAGGCAACGCCGCCTGCGGTGACCTCCGTCCATGACATCGCGTTGTTCGACGATGTGGGCTCGATTCAAGGGCCGATTCTCAGCAACTCCATCACGGATGATCGCCAGCCGACTTACAGCGGCAAGGCTGAGTACCCCGAGGTCACCGTCGTCCAGATCCTGGACAAGGGCACTCAGATCGGAGAAGTGCAGGTCAACAGCGATGGCACGTGGAGTTTCGAGCCAACGCAGGCGTTGGTCGAGGGCACTCACAGCCTCCAGGCTCGTCCAGTCGACTTTGCAGGCAACGTGGGCTCGGCCTCGGAGACACTTGCATTCTTGGTGGCTGGCGATGCGCCTACATCCCCTGTCATCGACGGCATGGGTGATGAGGATATTGCGCAAGCAGATGATTTGACGCCAGTGCACACACCGGTTCCCGCACCAGCACCAGCACCAGCACCAGCACCAGCACCAGCACCAGCACCAGCACCAGCACCAGCACCAGCACCAGCACCAGCACCGACTCCTGAAAATGGTGCTACCGAAACTTCGTCAGTGGACGAGACGGTGGACACAGCGACGACTGTTCCTGTTTCTTCGCCAATCCCACCTGAAGATACTTCGACAGCTGTCGACCAGACCACGCCAGCTACGGATGTGGTTTCGGGAGTTGATACCATAACGCCCGTTGTAGACCCAGCACAGACGACCGAGGTGGCGGGCACGACAGGAATTGCTGAGGTAACGGACGTGTTGTCAGGTGCAGCAGTGGACAGCGGATTGACCACGTTGCTTGATACTACGGGCCTGATCAGCACAGACTCGCTGGTTGACGATGTGCTCGCTGGCACCACTGCAGTGCCTACGGAGATTGCATCTCTGACGGATGTCGGCTCTGTTGCCGACGCGTTTACAACCCGTGCCACCTTGGTCGAAAACCTGGCAGTGCCCATTTCCACGACTGCAACGCTGTACGCCGCAACCCCGACTGTGGTGACCAACGACACGACGCCGACACTCAAGGGTTCCGCGACTGTCGGCACCTACGTGAAGCTGTACATCATGGATACGGCGGGCAACTGGGGTCTCGTGGGGCAAACCGTTGCGGATGCCAACGGCAAGTGGAGCATCAACAACACGAGCGTGCTGGCGGAAGGCACATACCGCTACATGGCGACGTCCACCGACGCCTCGGGTCAGGTGAGCGCTCCGTCGACCGAGTTCCTGTTGCAGGTGGACATAACGGTGCCTACCAAAATGGGCATGCCGACGGTCACGGACGATGTCGGTGATGTGGTCGGTGCGGTGGCGGACGGCGGTTCCACGGACGATACCTTGCCAACCTTCAGCGGTTCAGGCGAGGCGGGAGCCAAGGTGACCGTGTATGACAACGGCACTTCGCTTGGCACTGTGGTGGTTGGTGTGGATGGGCAATGGTCGTTCACGCCAGGCACAGCGTTGTCCGACGGCGCCCATGCCGTCCACACAACGCAAAAGGATACGGCTGGCAATGTCAGCACTGCGAGCGATGCGGTGCACTTCACGGTCGACACTATCGCGCCGCAGACCACCAGCACGATTCAATATGTGGACAACGTCGGTCAGCAGCAGGGCCAGTTTGCGTCCGGCACTTCGACAGACGACCGCACGCCTGCATTGGTGGGCACGCTCAGCGACACCCTCGAAGCCGGTACGCAAGTGGTGATCTACGAAGGTGGCCAGCGTCTGGGCGTTGCCACGGTCAGTGGCAAGAACTGGTCATTTGCATTGCCTGAAGCTTTGAGCAGCGGCAGCGCGCACACCTACGTTGCCAAGGTGGTGGATGCAGCCGGCAATGCGAATACGGGGGCTGAAATCAGCTTCAACGTTGCATTGACGATGGGTGTGAACTCTGTGAACACAGGGACAGCACTGGAAGCGTGGTGGTGCAGGCCAATGGCTCTGTGGGCATCGAGACTGCGACAGTCGACAACTCAGGGGCCAACACCAACTGGGCCACTTCGCCGGGCGACAGCACCAACAACACGCTTGCGTTTGGTCTGAACGACGATGGTCTTTGGACGATTGCCGCCAACCGCCATGTGTACGGCAGCACGGACATGTCTTCTTACGCCTCCAGCATTCTGGGTGATGTGCAGGGTCAATCCAAGTCGCGCACCGTGGTGAGCATGACCTCCGCTGACTTTGATCGCAATGGCACTTCCGACGTATTTGGGACCGAGAACAAGTCCGATGGTGAGTACCAGATCATGTGGAAGAACTCGGGCAACGGGTACGCAGCTCAGAAGCAGGACATCGGCGACGAGACCATCTACTGGGGTGCGGTGATCGCCTACGACAAGACAGGCGACGGTTATCTCGACCTGGCCTACGGAGATCGCAATGGTAACTCGGTCACTTATCTGGCCAACAACGGTGGCTCGCTGGTTCCGGATGGCAACAAGAATGGCGATGCGGGCATGACTCGCAACGATCAGGAAAGCTTCGGCGAAGTTTCCGGTGTGGACATCAATGGCGATGGTGACGTCGACATCGTTCGCCACGACGATGCGCTTGGCCAGTACACGCTATCGGTCATCAACAACGATGGCTCGGGCAAGTTGTCGGTGGGTCAATCGGTGGACGACGTGTTCTATGAGAACGAAAAGGACAGCATCACCGCAGCGTCGATGACATGGGCTGACTTCAATGGCGATGGTGCAATGGATCTGTACCTGGCCACAGGCAAGGACGGGGTTGCCGGCAAGATCTACTACAACAACGGAAGCGGGCTTTTGAGCACTTCCGGCGTAGCGATCGAATCCACGGTTGCCACGACCCGCAACAGTTCCTGCTCCACCAAGACCACCGCCACAGGCTTCCTGTCACTGGCTGCGGACTGGAATCACGATGGGTTGATGGATGTGATCAAGTTCAGCACCTATGCCTCCGCGCAGACGGCCAAGCTGTACTCGAACTCCGGTACCGGCGCGTGGGCTGTCAACGTGTTGTCCTCGTCGCTGAGCAACGTCACGGGCATTGCCGCGATGGACTACAACTGGGATGGTGCGAAGGATCTGATCGTTTCGCAGCAGAACGGAAAGATCGTCTATGTGCAGAACAACCAGGAAGTCGCAGACGGCACCGCCATGCACCTGCAGATCGTGGACAGCGCGGGTGTCAATGTCTACTACGGCAACACCGTGCAGCTGCATGACTCCACGGGCAAGCTGGTGGCGGCGCAGATCCTCAATGCGCAGTCCGGCTACGGTGTGAACGACACGTCCGGCGTGGTCAGCTTCTATGGTCTGGATGCGTCCGAGACCTACACGGCCACCTTGTTGAAGGTCACCAACGGCGTTTCTTCCAACGTCACCTGGGATGGGCTCGAAGCCTCCGCTGGCACAAACGCCTATGCGTTGTCGGCAACGGCAGGCACGGGTGTCACGTCGGGAACCTTGACGGGTACCGGCTACAACGACACCTTTGTCGCTGAAGCTGGCACGCACACCTTTGACGGCTCTGGCGGTTGGAGTGTCTCCGGTGACTCCGAAAGCTGGAGCAAGACCGGCGGTCTGGACGTCGTCGACTTCCGCGATGCCACATCGGCGGTCAACGTCGAATTGGGCAGCACAGCTGTTCAGGGCAATGCACAGATCAAGGCCACATTGGTGGACATCGAGGGCGTGGCTGGCTCGGACTACGGCGACAAGCTCACAGGCAGCGCGGGCAATGACTGGATCGAAGGTCGCGCTGGCAACGACACGATCGCACTGACAAGCGGCGGCAAGGACACGTTGGCATACAACGAGTTGAACGCCAGCGATGCAGTGGGCGGCAATGGCAGCGATGTGGTGACCGGCTTCAAGGTCGGCTCGTGGGAGGCGTTGGCCAACACGGATCGCATCGACCTGAGCGCACTCCTGCACGACTACAAGCCAGCTTCAGGAGGCGATTCGGCTGCGATGTACATCGATGGTGTTGCAACCATCAATGCGGGTGACACGATCTCCAAGTACCTGAAGGTCAACACCACAGTTGCGGGAACCGAAATTCAGGTGGATACGCACGGAGATGGCGTCGACTACACCACGGTGGTGACGCTCTCCAGCGTACAGACAGACCTGGCGACCTTGCTGGCTAACCATCAGATCAGCCTGGTCTGATCAATGCTGGTGTGAAAGTGTCGCAACTCAAGCGTTGTGACACTTTCCACCCGGCCCATCGACAGCATCAACGCACAGGAAACGGCGAGAGCGTCGCCTGTCTTGTGTGGTGACACCATTGCGCAACCGCGCTGAGGAACGAGGGGCAGCGTTCATGCACTGACGAACAAAGACAACGCCCGGCATTGTGCTGGGCGTTGTGTTTTTTAGGGATGCAAAAACGAGGCCTGACGTGCTCTTTGCGCATCACGCGATAGGAGCTTTGGAAAGCTGACCATGACCATGACCAAGCGGAAGCCAGAGCGCGCCGGGAGCGAGCTTGAGTAGAGTGGAGTCGAGGGAGTCGAACCCCAGTCAGCGCAACATGTCTGATGTCGCCGAAAACTCAGTTTTTGGGTTCGGATTTGGGTATTGCCTCGATAGGCATTTCGGTGCCATCGACTGCAATCAACACGCCCGATGTATTGACGTCCACTTCGATGGTGGCACCCATGAAGCGATCTCGACGCGGCGTCGTGCGAGCGTCGGGGAAGGGCACCATTCCGACCTGCTGCAGCTCAAGCAGACGATCTGCCTGTGCTGGAGTGAGAACAATCTTCTGGGGGTAGGCGTTGTCGTGCGCTTGCCAATGGGCGCGCAGTGCGTGGACAACATTCATATAAACGTCGGACATGGCCTGAAGTGTATGCGCGACGGCAATCACTGTCTTGCCAGCCGGTCCAAATTCATGGGTTGATCCGGCAAACCCGTTCGTCCGATGCGAGCGGCTCACTGGCGTGTGCCGCGACTTGCCTCTGTAACTGGTTGAGCCACAGGGTGGGCCGAAACAAGGGCGAAGCTGAGTTGAACGCCCGTGCCCTTTGATGGGCGCTGAGCGTTCAATGGCAGGTGCTATGAAGGTGTCGCCTCAGGAGCGAGCGCCCATGGCCGCCAGTGCGAATACCGAATTCGGCACGTTGTGGGCTGGGAACTGTGTCTTGGCAGCCGTGCGGCCCTTGAGGCGCTTCATGGCGGAGCTCAGGCGTGGCGACGTGGTCTGTGCGATTTCGCCAGACTGGCTGCTCTGCTGGGCGACCAGGTCGGCAACGGTCACGGACTGCAGATAGTCGAGCACGCGCGAGTGAAAGCTGGTCCAGAGTTCAGCCGTCATCTTGCCGGAGGGCGAATCTTCGCGCAGGTTGTTGCCGGCTTCATCGACCTGTTCGGTCATTGCACGGTCGGAGGCTTTGACGATGTCGGCAACCGACACTTCGCTGGCGGGGCGGGCCAATGTGTAGCCGCCACCGGGGCCGCGAATGCTGCGCACCAGGCCGGCGCGACGCAGGGCGCTGAAGATGTCTTCGAGGTAGGACAGCGAAATGCCTTGTCGTGCACTGATGCTGGGCAGCGCCACCGGGTGTCCGTGAGAGCGAGAGGCAAGATCGGTGATGGCGGTGACAGCCATTTTTCCGCGAGTGGTGAGGCGCATGGTGGGCTCCTTGGGTGGCCTGGCGCTTGTGATGGCAGGCCGAAAAACTGGGCTTCTGATGCAAGGGCGAAGTGCGGAATCAAGTCAATCGCACATGGCCTGCATCGGGCAAATTTTTTGGAGAAAGGAACTGGCCGGTGCAATGAGATCCTGCTTTGGCGGTATCGCATGCTTGATGCAGGCGATGCGCCGGGCGATCTCTTGGCTGGAGAGCTTGTTGGTTCAATCGTCGCGCGGAAGTCTGATGATCGATTCCGGCCAAATGTTCACCGGAAAGAGCAGACGCGCGAGCCGACCAACGGGCTCAGGCCAGTTCGACGGTCAAGCGAGGAGGTTTGGGCTTGCGTTTGAGCGATGGCGAGTGCGGCGCAATCAGCCGCTGGTCCATCATGCGCACGCGCAATGCGGCTTCGGTGTGAAGCGCATCGGGGGGATTTAGCAGGTCCGGCAGGTCGACCGCCAGATCATCGAGAGCTTGCAAGAGCAGCTCTGTACCTGCGGATGGAAGCGAGGTGGAGGGGCTGTCCGTATTGCTCGACGAGGCCTCGCGCATTTCATGCACATGGGCGACGACGACCTGAACCGCAATGCTGTGGGCTGCGGAACTTTGAGGCGTGCCATAGGCCGTCGTGCAATGTGCCGACGCTCCAAAGGCAAGAACAAAGTACGCGCTGAGCAGCGCAATAACCCACCGTAGCATAGTGGTGTAATTATACGCAGTTACACGCCGTGCCTCGGAACGGGTGTGCGCGGAGCATTCGGCGAAATGCTGGGGAACGTTGAATTCGCGCTGAATTGTCGCTATCAAAAATGAATTTCTGGAAGCGTTTTAGTCGGAAAACAGGAGCATGAGACAGTGGGCTGCGGTGCTTCTGCAGTCAACTCGCCATGGCCTCGCCAAGGCGAACGGGACGCGCAGCCACCCAGTCGTTCTGGAACTTCACGGCACCTGGCTCGAACAGCAGCACCACGGTCGATCCCAGCAGAAAACGCCCCATCTCGTCGCCCTTGAGCAGGTTGACGGGTTTGTCGGCGTAATCCCAGTTGCGCACGGTGCCGGGGCGGGGCGGGTTCACGAGGCCGTGCCAGACGGTCGCCATGCTGCCTACGACCGTGGCACCTACCAGTACCAGCGCCATTTTGCCCAGCGGGGTGTCGAACATGCAGACCACCCGCTCGTTGCGAGCGAACAGTCCGGGCACGCCGCGCGCCGTCGTCGGATTGACCGAGAAGAGATCGCCCGGAACGTGGATCATGCGGGTCAGTCGACCATCGCAAGGCATGTGAATGCGGTGGTAGTCGCGCGGACTCAGGTAGATGGTGGCAAAGCTGCCATTGGTGAAGGGCGCGGCCAGGGCAGCGTCGCCGCCGAGCAGGGCGGTCGTCGAATAGGTGTGACCCTTGGCTTGAAAGATCTGATCCTGGGCAATCGGCCCCAACTGGCTGATGGCACCGTCCACGGGGCAGATGGTCTTGGCGTCCGCCAGCGGGCGAGAGCCTGCACGCAGCTCGCGTGTGAAAAAATCGTTGAAGGTGGCGTAACTCGCGATGTCCGGATTGGCCGCCTCGCTCATGTTGACCTTGTAGCGCTGCACAAACCAGCGGATGACCGAGGTGGTCAAGCCTCCGGCGCGCTTGGAGGCCAGTCGCCCCATCAAAGTCGTCAGCGCCTGCTTGGGCAGCAGGTACTGGGGGAGAACGGCTAGTCGGTCTGACACGTGGGTTGCATCCTTTTTTGTAGCGGGCCATTCTACTGGCGTAGCGGCGTTGCTATGAAATATGCCACTCGGGCGGCGAGTTGGGGCTTGGGGGATGCCAATGGTTGACTTGTGGCGATGTATTGATCTCGGGCAAGATAATCAGAAGGATTCGCGTTGGCCCGGAAGACCGGCCACGGGTGCCCGAATGGACTTCCGCCAGCGCTTCGGGACATCATCTTTCACATGACGAGCACTTCTCCAACGCAGACACCTTCCGCCGAATCGCGTCCTTCCTTGGCCGACTGGCTGCGCCGCTTCTGGCCTGCGCCGCTGTCGATCGATCGCAAGGAGCGTGTGCGCATGTTGGTCGGTATTGTTCTGGCCGTCGGCGCGACTGCGGCCATGGCCCATTGGTGGGGCATGTTGCATCCGCCGGGGCTCTGGATGGTGGCGTCGTTCGCGGCCAGCTCCGTGCTGGTGATCGGACTGCCGTCGAGCCCGCTGGCTCAGCCTTGGGCGGTGTTCGGTGGCAGTGTGATGTCGGCAACAGTCGGTGTGCTGGTCGCTCACTGGGTGCCGCATCTGGTGATCGCCACGCCGGTGGCTGTGGGGTTGGCCGTTGGCTTGATGATGCTGATGCGCTGCCTGCACCCGCCGGGCGCGGCGCTGGCATTGCTGGCCGTGCTGGAGCCTGCCACGCATACCGGTCGATATCTGGGGTTTGTGCTCTTCGATGTGATTCTGCTGCTGGTGATCGGCATCATCTACAACCGCCTGACTGGCCGGGTCTATCCGCCTGCCAAGTTGGCCGAGGCCGCTGCCAAGACCACCGCGCTGGGGAAGCCCAGTCCGTTCACCGAGGCAGACCTCGACGCCGCGCTCAAGAGCCACAACCGCGTGATCGACATCAGTCGCAGCGATCTGGAAAGCCTGCTGCAGCACGCCGCCAAAGCCGCATTCCAGCGCACCTTGGGCGATCTGCGCTGTGATGCGATCATGTCTTCGCCTGTGCATGCCATCAAGGAAAGCGCATCTCTCAGCGAAGGCTGGGAACTGATGCAGAGCCACGCAGTGAAGGCTTTGCCAGTGATTGACGAAAACCAGACAGTCATTGGCATTGTTACCACAACCGATTTGCTCCATCAGCAATTTGCGCAGGAGTCCTCCGAAGGGCTTGGTCAAAAACTGCGCTCGCTCATTCCGTGGCGCGGTGCAAAAAAGCCGCAAACCATTGGCTCGCTGATGTCGTCCCCAGTGCAGGTGGCGCGCATGGACCAGCATGTCATGGACCTGGTGCCCATGTTCTCCGCCAAGGGCAGGCGGCATGTGCCCATCGTGAATGATGAAAATCGGTTGGTCGGCATCATTAGCCAGACCGATGTGATCAAAACTTTGGCAAACGCGCTCGCGCCATGAGATGACGCGTGAACGCCGGTCGAGTTACAATAGCGGGCTAACCCTTCAGCGATTGCCTTTTCATCAGCGGCCTTGCCCAAAGGCCGGCATCTCACAGATGGATCGAGATGGCGTCGCCAAGTGGTGATTTTAAAAGCCCACGTTGTTCCGCGCCTCAAACTTCAGGCAAGCCAAGGCGGCGGCGAAATCCGGTAGCTGCCGAAGGTGTGGGCTATTGCCACATATTCTGAATTTTTGAGATCTAACATGGCCAAAGAAGAACTCATTGAGATGCAAGGAAGCGTCACGGAAGTCTTGCCCGACTCCCGTTTCCGCGTGACTCTGGAAAACGGACACCAACTGATCGCCTATACCGGCGGCAAGATGCGCAAGCACCACATCCGCATTCTGGCGGGTGACAAGGTATCGCTTGAAATGTCTCCCTACGACCTGACCAAGGGTCGCATCACCTTCCGTCATCTGGCAGGTCGCGGCCCAGGCCCAGGACCCGGACAATCGTCCGGTGGCGGCAAGCGCTGATCGGTGGGGTGCATGGTCGGCCTGCTGGCGAGTGAGTCGATCCATCCAAGGCTGTTTTGATGACTGAAAAACAGCCTGATGTAAAAAATTTTTCCAACTTGCCAAAAAGTGCTGAAATAGCTGGTTAGAATACAAGTCTTGTCGGAGCGTAGCGCAGCCTGGTAGCGCATCTGCTTTGGGAGCAGAGGGTCGCGAGTTCGAATCCCGCCGCTCCGACCATTGATTCAAGCCCTTGAGTCGTACGACTCAAGGGCTTTTGTCTCAAAACCCAGTGCAAACAAATTACCGCGCGATGGAGCAGTCTGGTAGCTCGTTGGGCTCATAACCCAAAGGTCGGAGGTTCAAATCCTTCTCGCGCAACCAAGTCAAAGCCCTGATTGCTTCTGCAGTCAGGGCTTTTGTCTTTTAGGCTCAGATAGAGCCGTCGGTTGGAAAGAATTTGGATTCATTGCTGCGAAAAAATCCAGTTTCTCCAAAAACACTCCAATTATTGGTTAGAATACAAGTCTTGTCGGAGCGTAGCGCAGCCTGGTAGCGCATCTGCTTTGGGAGCAGAGGGTCGCGAGTTCGAATCCCGCCGCTCCGACCATTGATTCAAGCCCTTGGGTTGTAATGACCCAAGGGCTTTTGTCATTGTGCGGCTGCATTTTCCGATTCAGATGCACGGCATTGATCGGTGTCGGCATGCAGTATGAAAGGCGCTGTCTGCTGTGCTGTACCGGGCTTTCTTCGCAGCAAAAGAAAAACGCGCCGAAGCGCGTTTCAGGCAATCTCTTTTTCGGCCCGCAATCGCTCCAGCAGGGAGCGGCCCTCGAAGGTGATCTGGTGCACCACGGCGGCTCCGCCTTCTTCGTCCGGGGAGGGGATGTCGGCCTCGACCAAGCGGGCTGCGCGCAGCACGCGCAACTTGTCGATGGACACGGAGTCGGAAATCGTGGCGGGCAGCCCTCGCTCCTCGATGCTGACCAACAGTTCTACTGGCATCTGAATCCAGGAATGTGATGTTTGATGGAAGCATTCTATCGACAACTTTTTGGCAAGTTTGCGATTTGATTGATATCAATGTGTGAGGAATGCATGAATTGACATCCAATCCTTTCCACCTGTGCTGGCCCGTTGCCGATAATGGCGAGATGAATCCCACCGAGGCGAGGCCGTTCCGATCCCCCCGTTACGACGTCGTGGACGCGCTGCGTGGCGTGGCCATGGTCTGGATGACGATCTTTCATTTCTGCTTCGATCTGTCCCACTTGGGGCTGTGGCGGCAGAACTTTCTGGTCGACCCGTTCTGGACCCAGCAGCGCGTGATGATCGTGAGCCTGTTTCTGTTCTGTGCGGGGTTGGGGCAGTCGATTGCCTGGGCGCAGGGTCAGACTTGGGCGCGCTTTTTCAGGCGTTGGCTGCAGATCGCGGGAGCTGCGGTGCTGGTCAGCATCGGCTCCTATCTCATGTTTCCGCAGAGCTATATCCACTTCGGCGTGCTGCACGGAATTGCCGTGATGCTGGTGATCGTCCGGTTGACGTCCGGCTGGGGCAACTGGTTGTGGCTTGCGGGGCTGGTGGCGATTCTGTCGCCGTGGGCTGCGCAAATGTGGCTGAGTGGCGCGGGCGAGAACTGGGCGGGGCTGATGAATGGCCGCGCTTTGAACTGGCTGGGCTGGATCACGCAAAAGCCGATCACCGAGGACTATGTACCGGTGTTTCCGTGGCTGGGTGTGATGTGGTGGGGCATGGCCGCCGGGCAATGGCTGCAGCGCAGGCGCAGTGACTGGCTGAGCGTGAAAGTGCCCAAGAGTGCGGGATGGCTGTCGCTCATGGGGCGCTGGAGTCTGAGCTACTACCTGCTGCATCAGCCCATCTTGCTGGGGGTTCTGTCGGCGCTGATCTGGGTGATGAAGTGAAGACGTGAGCGCTCGAAAGCAAGGCGGCACAAAGCAAAACAGCCCGCGCTCAAGCTGAGTGGGGCTGTTTGTGGTGATTCGCCGACCGCTAGGACCAGCGAATCCGGTTCAGAGAAATTACTGAACCTTGGCCTTGGTGCGCAGGTCTTCCTGGAACTTGGCCAGCTTCTGCTGTTGCAGTTGCTGAGCGATCTGTGGCTTGACTTCGTCCAGCTTGGGCAGTTGCGCGTCGCGGGTGTCGTCCAGACGGATGATGTGCCAGCCGAATTGGCTCTTGACCGGCACTGCAGTCATTTCGCCCTTCTTGAGCTTCACCAGAGCTTCGGTGAACTCGGCCACGTAGTTGCTGGGGTTGGCCCAGTCGAGGTCGCCACCCTTGGCGCCGGATCCGGGGTCCTTGGACTCTTTCTTGGCGATTTCTTCGAACTTCGCGCCCTTGTTGACTTGGGCGATGATGCTCTTGGCCTGGTCTTCGGATTCGACCAGGATGTGGCTGGCCTTGTATTCCTTGCCGGAGTTGGCGGCCACGAACTTGTCGTACTCAGCCTGAATTTCCGCGTCGGTGACGGGGTTCTTCTTTTGGTACTCTTCGAACAGGCTGCGGATCAGGATGGTCTGGCGAGCCAGTTCGAGCTGATTTTTGTATTCAGCAGAGCCTTCCAGGCCGCGCTTCTTGGCTTCCTGCATGAAGATTTCGCGGGCGATCACTTCTTCCTTGATCTGGCCTTCGACTTCAGGAGTGATCGGGCGACCCGAGCGTTCCACTTGCTGCTTCAGTGCGTCGGCGCGCGCGGAAGGAACCGGCTTGCCGTTCACGATGGCGAGATTCTGAGCCGAAGCGGGCAAAACTACGGTGCCCAGCAACGCGGCGGCCACGAGGCCGGACATGAGCTTTTTCTTCATTGGAAATCCAAAAAAAGGAGGGTATTTGCAGAAATTGGGTTCTGCGGTTGGCAAACACCAACCAAATCAGAGAATTTCAATCGCAATGGCGTGTGCGCCGTTGTCGATGAAAGTCTGCAGCGAATCATACACAAGCCTGTGCTTGGCTACGCGAGACTTGCCTTCAAACAATGGTGACGCAATGCGTACGCGAAAGTGGGTTCCGAAACCGGTGCCGTTGGCACCAACATGACCCGCATGCTGTCCGCTTTCGTCGATCACTTCAAGCTGCGTGGGATTCAGCGTGCGTTGCAGAAGTTCCTGCATGTTGCCTGCGGTAACTTCGATCATGGCTTGGCATCCTCTGCAGGAGCGCTGGCCTGTGTTGCAGCGGGTTCTTCTTCCTTGACATGGCGGCTCAGGTAGATGGCCTGTGCGATCACGAAGACGATCATCAGACCCATGCCACCGAAGAGTTTGAAGTTGACCCAGGTGTCGGTGTCGAAGTTGAAGGCCACCCACAGGTTGAGCGCGCCCATCACCGCGAAGAAGCCGGTCCAGCCCCAGTTGAGGTTCTTCCAGACGGGATCGGGCAGCTGGATCTGCGTGCCCATCAGCGTGCGGATGAAGTTCTTGTTGAACACGAGCTGGCCGATCAGCAGCACTGTGCCCATCACCCAGTAGAGCACGGTGGGCTTCCACTTGATGAAGTTCTCGTTGTGGGCGAGCAGCGTTGCGCCGCCGAACACCACGATGATGGCGAGGCTCACCCATTGCATGGGCTCGGTCTTGCCGGTCTTGATGCGCATGTAGGCCAGTTGCAGCACGGTGGCGGCGATCGCCACGCCCGTGGCCACGTAGATTCCCCAGACCTTGTACGCGACAAAGAACAGGATGATGGGGAAGAAATCGAGCAGCAGTTTCATGGAGGCGTTGTTCTTGTTGTTTTACTTGTCGGACTCGAAGTCCAGAGAAGCGGAATTCATGCAGTAGCGCAGACCGGTGGGGGCCGGGCCATCGGGGAACACATGGCCGAGGTGGGCACCGCATTGGGCGCATACCGTCTCGGTGCGGACCATGCCGTGGCTGTGATCGACGATTTCCTTGATGGAGCCCGGCACGGCTTCGGAAAAGCTCGGCCAGCCGCAGCCGGCGTCGAACTTGGTGAACGAGTCGAACAGCTTGGCGCCGCAGCAGATGCAGTGGTAGCTGCCGTCGTCCCAGAAGGCTTCGTATTTGCCGGTGAACGGGCGTTCGGTGGCCGCGTGGCGCGTGACGTCGAAGGCGCGTGGCTCGGCACCCTTGTCACGCAGGGTCTGCTGCCATTCGGCGTCCGTTTTTTCGATTCGGTAGGTCATGAAGAGCAACTGATGGAAATGTGGGAGGCCCAGTCCGGCGGGAAATCCGCAAAGCTGTCCTGCCCCGGGTGTTCATCGAAAGGCGTTGTCAGGATGTCCTGAAGTGTATTCACTACAGAGAAATCCCCTTGCGTCGCCGCGCGTATCGCGATTTCGCCCACGTGGTTGCGCAGCACGAAACGTGGGTTGGTCGTGAGCATCGCGGCCTGTGCCTTGGGATCCTCGTGGGCGGCCAATAGTTCACGGTAGCGCACCAGCCAGCCGTCGAGCACTTCGCGCTGCAGGACGATGTCGCGCAGGGTTTCATTGTCGGCCTTGCCATTCACCACCAGCGACAGGCGACGCCAGAAGATGCTGTAGTCCACCGCGTCCTGCGCCATCAGGTCAAGCAGTGACTGCAGCAGTTCCACGAACTCGGGGGCTTGGATGCTCTTGGCTGGCAGGCCCAGCTTGGCGGCCATGCGCAGTTTGAACTCGTGAGCAAACACTTCCGGGTAGCTCGCGACGGCCGCACGCGCGGTGTCGACCTCGCCCACCAGCGGCAGCAGGGCCTGCGCGAGGTACAGCAGATTCCAATAGGCGACGCTGGGCTGCTGGTCGAAGGCGTAGCGACCCTGGCTGTCGCTGTGGTTGCAGACGTGATCCGGCACGTAGGCATCGAGAAACTGGAACGGGCCGTAGTCGATGGTCAGGCCCAGAATGCTCATGTTGTCGGTGTTCATCACGCCGTGGCAGAAGCCGACGGCCTGCCATTGGGCGAGCATCACGGCCGTGCGTTCGCTCACAGCCTGCAGCAGATTGGCGTAGGCGTTGTTCTCGAAGGCTCCACCGGTGCGGCATGCGGGGTAGAACTGGTCGATCACATGATCGGCCAACTGGCGCAGCGAATGCGTGTCACGGCGCGTCGAGAAATGCTCGAAGTGCCCGAAGCGGATGAAGCTGGGCGACACGCGCGTGACCACGGCGGCGGTTTCGGGCTGTTCGCGGTAGACCGGCGCGGGCGAGCCGATCAGCGCCATCGCCCGGGTAGTGGGAATGCCCAGACCGTGCATGGCCTCGCTGCACAGATATTCGCGGATCGACGAGCGCAGCACAGCGCGGCCATCGCCCATGCGGGAGTAGGGCGTGCGGCCTGCGCCTTTGAGCTGGATTTCCTTGCCCTTGTCTGTCTCGCCGAGCAGAATGGCGCGGCCATCACCCAGCTGTCCGGCCCAGACGCCGAACTGATGGCCGCTGTAGACCGTGGCGATCGGCTGCGTTCCCGGCAGCACGATGTTGCCGGTCAATACCTGCAGCGCCTCGTCGGTTTCCAGCCATTGGGGATCGATGCCCGCCAGTTGGGCCACCGCCGGATTGCGGGCTATCCAATGTGGCTCGGGCAGCGGCGTGGGCTGCAGCGCGGTGAAGAACTGCGGGCCCAAGTCGGCGAAATCCGCAGTGTGAAACGGGGATTCGGGAGTCGAAGTGCTTGCGGCATCTGGAGCTGAAGTCATGGATCCATTGTCCGCCCGAAAACATGTCCCGTCGCCTCTGGGGCCATACCGTCGTGACCTGGGTGGCGCGCAGGATTGCTGCAATGCAGCATCCAAATTTGCACCAAAGTGACAGTCCAACGTAAGTGCAAACTGGAATCATCGCTACGATATCAAGCAATCAAACCATCACAACCATTGTGAAGATGAAGGAGCCACAAGCATGCTGGGCCTAATGCAGAGCCAACCGTTGTTGATTTCATCCCTGATCCAGTTTGCCGAGCGGCACCACGGCGATGCGGAGATCGTCTCGCGTCGCGTGGAAGGGGACATCCACCGCTATACCTACCGTGATCTGGCCAGCCGCGCCCGCAAGATCGCCAAGGCGCTCGACGCCGAAGGTCTTGCTCCCAGTGACCGCGTCGCATCGCTGGCCTGGAACGGCTACCGCCACATGGAGCTGTACTACGGCGTGAGCGGCTCCCAGCGCGTGCTGCACACCGTCAACCCGCGTCTGCATCCCGAGCAGATCGCCTGGATCGTCAATCATGCCGAAGACCAGTTGCTGTGCTTCGACATGACCTTTCTGCCCATCATTCAGGCCGTGCACGCGCATTGCCCGACAGTGAAGAAGTGGATCGCCCTGTGCGACGCGGACAAGCTGCCCGCAGACACCGGCATCCCCAATCTGGTGAGCTACGAAGCATGGATCGGCGCGCAGTCCGACACCTATGACTGGCCCGATTTCGACGAAAACTCCGCATCGAGCCTGTGCTACACCAGCGGCACCACGGGCAACCCCAAGGGCGCGCTCTACAGCCACCGCTCGACCGTGCTGCACGCCTTTGCCGCCGCGCTGCCGGACGTGATGGGCATCTCCGCACGCGACGCCGTGCTGCCCGTCGTGCCCATGTTCCATGTGAACGCCTGGGGCACGCCCTACATGGCGGCGCTCACGGGTGCCAAGGTGGTGTTCCCCGGTCCGGCGCTCGATGGCAAGTCGGTCTACGAACTGATCGAGGCCGAAGGCGTGACCATGGCTGCGGGCGTGCCCACGGTCTGGCAGATGCTGCTCAACCATGTGACGAACAACAAGCTCCAATTCCACAGCTTGAAGCGCACGGTCATCGGCGGTTCGGCCTGCCCACCGGCGATGATCGACGCCTTCCAGGACGAATACGGCGTGACCGTGCTCCACGCCTGGGGCATGACCGAAATGAGCCCGCTGGGTTCGCTCTCCACGCTCAAGAACAAGCACCTGAACCTGCCGCGCGAAGAGCAGATGAAGCTGCTGCAAAAGCAGGGCCGCGCGTTCTGCGGCGTCGATCTCAAGATCGTCAACGCCGAAGGCAAGGAGCAACCTTGGGACGGCAAGAGCTACGGCGACCTGATGGCGCGCGGCCACTGGGTGCTGCAGAGCTACTACAAGGGCAGCAACCCGCTGGTCAACGACGAGCATGGCCGCGGCTGGTTCCCCACGGGCGACGTGGCGACCATCGATCCCGATGGCTTCATGCACATCACTGACCGCACCAAGGACGTGATCAAGTCCGGCGGTGAATGGATCAGCTCCATCGACATCGAGAACATCGCCATGGCGCACCCCTCCGTCGCGATGGCCGCCTGCATCGGCATGCCGCACCCCAAGTGGGACGAGCGCCCGATCGTGGCGGTGTCGCTCAAGCCAGGCAAGGAACTGACGCGCGAAGAGCTGCTCAAGTTCTACGAAGGCAAGACCGCCAAGTGGCAGATTCCCGATGATGTGGTGTTCGTCGAGGCCATTCCGCTCGGCGCCACGGGCAAGATGCTCAAGACCAAGCTGCGCGAAGACTTGAAGGATTACAAGCTGCCAAGTCTCTGATTCGGTAGCGCAATATTGAACCGGCGCATGTTCTTTGCGGAACATGCGCCGTATTCATTTAGAGTCCCGGTTTTGCATCCACCCACCATCCGATGAGTTTCGAGTTTCTCGCCATCTCGCTTTTGAACGGCATCAGCTACGGCCTGCTGCTGTTCATGCTGAGCTCGGGCCTCACGCTCATCTTCAGCATGATGGGGATGCTGAACTTCGCGCACGCGAGCTTCTACATGCTGGGCGCGTATCTGGGCTACTCGCTGTCGGACACGATGGGTTTCTGGCCGGCGCTGGTGGCCGCGCCTTGCGTCGTGGGCTTGCTGGGTGCCACGTTCGAGCGGTTCGTGCTGCGGCGCGTGCATGCATTCGGGCATGTGGCCGAGTTGCTGGTGACCTTTGGCCTGTCGTATCTGGTGCTGGAAATCGTGCAGCTCATATGGGGCCGTTCGGTCGTTCCCTATGGATTGCCTCAGTCCCTGCAAGGCCCGCTGTTCAGCCTTTACGGTATGCAGTTTCCCAAGTCGCGCGCTTTCATCATGCTGGTGGCGGTGCTGATGCTGGTGGCCGTGTGGTTGATGCTCAAACGCACGCGCATGGGCCTCGTGGTTCAGGCCGCGCTCACGCATCCGCAGATGGTCGAAGCACTGGGCCACAACGTGCCGCGCGTGTTCATGCTGGTGTTCGGCGCGGGCTGTGCGCTGGCGGGGCTGGCGGGCGTCATCGGCGGCAACACCTATGTGACCGAGCCCGGCATGGCGGCGTCGCTGGGCTCCATCATCTTCGTGGTCGTGGTGGTTGGCGGCTTGGGGTCGCTTGCCGGTGCATTCATCGCGTCGCTGCTGATCGGCGTCGTGCAGACCTTTGCGGTTGGGCTCGACGTGTCGCTCGCGCAGTTGCTTGGCATCACCGACAGCGCTTCGTCGCTGCTGCAACTCAGCATCTCGCAGATCGCGCCGATACTGCCGTTTCTGTTGTTGGTGCTGATGCTGATCGTGCGCCCGCGCGGACTGATGGGGAGGCGTGGCGAATGATGGGCGCGAACTCTTCAAGGCATGCAGTGCTGTGGGCATTCGGGCTGTTCACGCTGGTGCTGATCGTGGCACCGCTGATCTTTACCAGTAGCCTGGCGATCAGCGTGCTTTCGCAGATCGGTTGCGCCATCATCATCTGCCTGTCGTTCAATATCCTGTTCGGACAGGGCGGCATGCTGAGTTTTGGTCACGCGGTCTATTCGGGTCTCGGGGCGTTCGCGGCAGTGCACGCCATCCAACTGGCATCGCGCGGCGGATTGGCGATTCCGCTGGTGCTCATTCCGTTGGTGGGCGGCTTGGCATCCATGCTGATGGCGGCCTTGTTGGGCTTTGTTTCCACGCGCAAGGCAGGCACCACGTTTGCGATGATCACGCTCGGCATTGGTGAACTGGTGGCGGCCATTGCACTCATGTTTCCCGGCGTGTTTGGCGGGGAGGGCGGCATCAGCATCAATCGTGTCTACGGTATGCCGTTTTTTGGACTCACGTTTGGCCCGGCGCTGCAGGTCTATGGGCTGATTGCCGTGTACTGCCTCGTTTGCACTGTGGCCATGTTTCTGTTCACCAGAACGCCGCTGGGCCGCATGCTCAACGCCGTGCGCGACAACCCGGTGCGTGCCGAATTCATCGGCTACGACCCGCAGCGTGTTCGTCATCTCGCGTTCATCGTTTCGGGGTTTTTTGCCGGTGTGGGTGGTGCGCTCATGGCCATCCATCTGGAGATCGTCACGGGTGCGGACAGCCTCGGCATGGTGCGCTCGGGAGCCTATCTGCTGTTTGTTTTCATCGGCGGCGCGGCCTTCTTTTTGGGGCCGGTGCTTGGCGCGGTGTTGATGGTCTGCTCGACCGTGCTGCTGTCGCATTTCACCAAGGCCTGGCTGCTGTATCTGGGGCTGGCGTTCGTGCTGATGGTGATCTTTGCGCCGGGTGGGTTGATGGGCATCTGCGTGTCGGTCGTGCACGCGTTTCGCAGTGGGCGCGTGCGGCGAAATATGGGCCACTGTCTTCTGCTGTGCATGGCCGCAGTGCCTGAATTTCTGGGCGCTGCCGCGTTGATCGAGATGACTTACCACCTGCAGCTCGAAGGCGATTTCGAGCCGACGCTGCACTTTTTGAACTTCACGCTGAACGTGCACAACGCCGTGCATTGGACGGTCGCCGCCGTGGTCATGCTTGTGTGCGCAGCCACGGTCAAGTACGCGCTGACCGAGTTGGAGCGGAGCAAATGACCGACACGACCGCAGCGCTCGAACTCCGCCATCTGCACAAGCGTTTCGGCAAGACCGAAATCATCCGCGACGTCAGCATGTCGATTGCGCAAGGCGAACGCGTGGCCATCATCGGGCCGAATGGTGCGGGCAAGTCCACGCTGTTCAATCTGATCAGTGCAAGCATTGCACCAACGTCCGGTGAAATCCTGCTCGACGGTCAACCCATTCACGGCAAGCGTGCGTTCGAGGTCAACCGATTGGGCTTGGCGCGCAGTTTTCAGATCAGCAATCTGTTCACGAACCTGAGCGTGTTGGAAAACCTGCGCTGCGCCGTGCTCTGGAGCCTTGGCTACCGTTATGCGTTCTGGCGTTTGCTCGGCAATCTGCGCGATGCCAATGCGCGCGCGGAGGAACTGCTGGTCACACTGGGGCTTGAGCGCAAGCGCAACGAGCTGGCCTCGCAACTGGCTTATGCCGAACAACGCGCGCTGGAAATCGGCATCACCATCGCAGGCGGTGCGCGCGTGATTCTGCTCGACGAACCCACCGCAGGCATGAGCCGCAGCGAGACCGCGCACTTCACCGACCTCATTCGCGAGGTCACCGAAGGCCGCACGCTGCTGACCGTCGAGCACGATATGAGCGTGGTCTTCAATCTGGCCGATCGCATTGCGGTGCTGGTGCAAGGCGAGTTGATCGCGTTCGACACGCCCGCCAACGTGCGCGCCAATCCGCAGGTGCAGCAAGCCTATCTCGGCACGCTGGAACAGGAACCGGATGCGGAGGCGCACTGACATGCTGCAAATATCGAACCTGCACGCCTTCTACGACAAAAGCCATGTGCTGCATGGCGTGCATCTCCACGTGCGCGCAGGCGAAATCGTCGCGCTGCTGGGCCGCAATGGCTCGGGCCGATCCACGGTCGCCAAGGCCATCATGGGGCTGGTGCAATGGCAGGGGCAGATGCTCTGGAATGGCCA
The DNA here is from genome assembly GCF_011305535.1 of Diaphorobacter sp. HDW4B. Lineage (GTDB taxonomy): Bacteria > Pseudomonadota > Gammaproteobacteria > Burkholderiales > Burkholderiaceae_C > Diaphorobacter_A. The sequence goes on along the minus strand of NZ_CP049905.1, from coordinate 377,294 downwards.
CGATCTGCAAGGATGGAAGACCTTCCAGATCGCGCAATCGGGCATTGGCTACGTGCCTGAAAGCCGCGATGTTTTTCCAGGTCTCACCGTGCACCAGAACCTTCTGCTCGGCGAGAAGAATAGAAAGCGTTCGGGAAAGAGCGTGCGTTGGAGCTTCAACGACATGTACGCCATGTTTCCGCAACTGCGCGCTCGTCGCGATGTCGAGGCGGGTCTGCTGTCCGGTGGCGAGCAGCAGATGCTCACGCTGTGCCGCACGCTCATGGGCGACCCAGAACTGATCATCATCGACGAGCCCACCGAAGGCCTCGCACCCATGATCGTCGAACAGCTTGCGCAGTTTCTGCTTGCGTTGAAGCAGCGCGGCATCGGCGTGCTGCTCATCGAGCAGAAGCTCACCATCGCGATGAACATCTCCGACCGCGTGCTGGTGATGGGCCATGGGCAGATCGTCTTTGAAGGCACGCCGCAGCAGTTGCGAGACGAGCGCGAAGGCATTCGCAAGGACTGGCTGGAAGTCTGATAGGCTGCTGTTTTTCTGGTCGCGCATGTGCCCGCGCGGCCACGCCCATTCGGTGCCAGGAGATTCATATGCGTCGATCGAAAACTCTCGCCATGATGCTCATCGCCGCATCACTTGGCATGGGCTCCATGGCCCAAGCCGCTCTCAAACCCGGCGATGCCGCACCAGCCTTCAGCACGCAGGGCGCACAAGCCGGGAAAGCCTTCACCTTCGACATCAGCGCCGCGCTCAAGAAGGGCCCTGTCGTGCTGTACTTCTTCCCCAAGGCTTTCACGCAGGGCTGCACGCTCGAAGCCCATGCCTTTGCCGAAGCCACGCCGCAGTTCAACAAGATGGGGGCCACGGTGGTCGGCATCTCGCACGACGACATCGAGACGCTGAAGAAATTTTCGACCGAAGCCTGCCGCGACCAGTTCGCCGTGGTGTCCGACCCGGACGCCAAAACCATTCGCGCTTACGACGCCACGCACGCTGCCCGCCCGAGCATGGCGGATCGGATTTCCTACGTGATCGGCACCGACGGCAAGGTCGTCTTTGCCCACGAAGGCAGCGATCCTACGGCGCATGTGGAGAAGACGCTGGCGGCGGTGAAGGCGCTTGGCGGCCCCCAAGCCAAGTAGCGATGCATTGCGTGAAAGCGCGTAAGTTTGAATGCGTAAGTCCGAGTGCGTAGGTGAAAACCCGTGTGTGCGAGCGTGCCAGAGGAATTCCCTGCATGTTGGCGCGGGGTTGCGCTGTGGAGTGGATGCAGCCACGGTTTGATCGAACAATGGTCTTTGTCTCAACTGAGACAAAGACCATTTTGTTATCCCATTAGACTCGCCGAAAAATTCGGACGATCGTTCGTTTTTACCCTTTAGTCGCTATTCAAAACCCGAGGAGCAACAGCATGACGGCTGAGTACCAAGTCCACGGCGACGTGGCTGTGATCACCCTGAACAACCCGCCAGTCAACGGCCTTGGCCTGGCAACGCGGCAAGGCATCGTCGATGCGCTGGCCAAGGCGGAGGACGATGCGGCGGTGAAGGCGGTCGTCATCACGGGCGCCGGGAAGGCGTTTTCCGGTGGTGCGGACATCAAGGAGTTCGGCAAGCCCACGTCGTTGCAAGACCCCAATCTGCATTCCGTGATTCGCACGCTGGAGAACTTCAGCAAGCCGGTGGTCGCGGCGATCCACACCGTGTGCATGGGCGGCGGCTTGGAGCTGGCGCTGGGTTGCCACTATCGCGTGGCTGCGCCCGGTTGTACCGTTGCGCTGCCCGAGGTGAAGCTGGGCCTGCTGCCCGGTGCAGGTGGCACGCAGCGTCTGCCGCGCGTGATTGGTGTGGAGTCTGCGCTGAACATGATCGCCACGGGCGAAGCCGTGCCCAGCGAGATGCTGGCGATGATTCCTGGCCAGAAGCTGTTCGACCAGCTCTCGAAGTCGGTGGAAACGCTGGCCGAGGAAGCATTGGCTTTTGCCCGCAAGGTGGCCGATGTGCGTCCGCTGCCGCTGGTGCGCAATCTGCCGTGCAAGCATCCGCAGGGCGAGGCGTATTTCCAGTTCGCACGCAACATGGTCAAGGGCATGGCGAAGAATTTCCCTGCGCCCGTGAAGTGCGTGGATGCGGTGGAGGCCGCTGCCAAGTCGCGCAATTTCGAGGATGGTCTGACGACCGAGCGCGAGCTGTTTTTGAACCTGATGTTCACGCCCGAGTCACGTTCGCTGCGTCACCTGTTCTTCGCGGAGCGTGCTGCTTCGAAGATTCCCGATGTGCCATCGGACACCCCCAAGCGCGACATCAAAAAGGTGGGCGTGATCGGCGCGGGCACCATGGGTGGCGGCATCAGCATGAACTTCCTGAACGCGGGCATTCCCGTGACGATTCTGGAGATGAAGCAGGACGCGCTGGATCGCGGCATCGGCATCATTCGCAAGAATTACGAAGCGCAGATCAAGAAGGGCAAGCTCAAGCAAGACAAGTACGACGCGCGCATGGCGCTGCTGTCGACTTCGCTGTCGTATGACGATCTGAACGACTGCGATCTGATCATCGAAGCCGTGTTCGAGGACATGGGCGTGAAGGAGCAGGTGTTCAGCAAGCTCGACAGCGTGGCCAAGCAGGGCGCGATTCTGGCGTCCAACACATCGACGCTGGACGTGAACAAGATCGCTTCGTTCACCAAGCGTCCGCAGGACGTGGTGGGCATGCATTTCTTCAGCCCGGCCAACGTGATGAAGCTGCTGGAAGTGGTGCGCGGTGAGAAGACCGCCAAGGACGTGCTGGCCACGGTGATGGCGCTGGCCAAGAAGATCAAGAAGACGGCGGTGGTCTCCGGCGTGTGCGACGGTTTCATCGGCAACCGCATGATCGAGCGCTACAGCCAGCAGGCCGGATTCCTGCTGGACGAAGGCGCAACGCCGCAGCAGGTGGACAAGGCGATCGAGAAGTTCGGCTTCCCGATGGGTCCGTTCCGCATGATCGACATGGCGGGCAACGACATCGGTTGGGCGATCCGCAAGCGCCGCTACATCGAGCAGCCGGACATCAAGTACAGCAAGACCGCTGATCTGCTGTGCGAGATGGGCCGCTTCGGTCAGAAGACCAGCGCGGGCTGGTACGACTACGAAGCGGGCAAGCGCGATGCGAAGCCAAGCGAAGTCGTCGGCAAGATGATCGAGGACTACCGCAAGCAGCAAGGCATCACGCCGCGCAAGATCTCGGACGACGAGATCGTGCAGCGACTGGTGTTCTCGCTGGTCAACGAAGGCGCGAAGATTCTGGAAGAGGGCATTGCATCCAAGTCCGGCGACATCGACATGGTGTACCTCACCGGCTACGGTTTCCCGATCTGGCGCGGTGGCCCCATGCACTATGCGGGCGAGGTGGGTCTGTTCAACGTGGTTCAGGCGATGAAGCGCTTTGCGCGCAATCCGCACGACGATGCCAAGGCATGGGCACCGTCCAAGCTGATCGTCGATCTGGCCGCACAAGGCAAGACTTTTGAATGAGCGGAGCAGCAACGCTTCTCGACTTCGCACTCTGAACACAAGGAATATTGCAATGACCTCCGCAGTGATTGTCTCCACCGCCCGCACGCCACTCGCCAAGAGCTGGAAGGGTTCCTTCAACATGACGCACGGCGCAACGCTCGGCGGCCACGCAGTGCAGCAGGCCGTGCTGCGCGCGGGCATCGACGGTGCAGAAGTCGATGACGTCATCATGGGCTGCGCCAACCCCGAAGGCGCAACCGGCATGAACATCGCACGCCAGATCGCGCTCAAGGCCGGCTTGCCGATCACGGCGTCGGGCATGACGATCAACCGCTTTTGCTCCTCGGGTCTGCAGACCATCGTCACCGCCGCGCAACGCATCATCGCGGGTGAAGGCGATGTGTATGTGGCCGGTGGTGTGGAGAGCATCTCCTGCGTGCAGCAGGAAATGAATCTGCACATGATCAAGGACCTCGCGCTCGAGAAGATCAAGCCCGAGATCTACTGGAGCATGCTGCAGACCGCCGAACAAGTCGCCAAGCGCTACCACATCAGCCGCGACGCGATGGACGAATACGGCGCGGCCAGCCAGCAGAAAGCCTGCACCGCGCAAGCCGCAGGCCTGTTCAAGGACGAGATCGCGCCGATCACCGTGACCGCTGGCGTGGTCGACAAGACCATCGGCCTGATCACCAAGGAAGTGACCGTGAGCGTGGACGAAGGTCTGCGCGAAGGCACGACCAAGGAAGGCATCAGCGGCCTGCGTTCGGCGCTGCCAGGTGGCGTGATCACGGCCGGCAACGCCAGCCAGTTCTCGGATGGTGCAGGTGCCTGCGTGGTGGTGAACGAAGACTACGCCAGCCGCAACAACCTGAAGCCGCTCGGCCGTTTCCTCGGCTTTGCGGTGGCTGGTTGCGAGCCCGATGAAATGGGCATCGGCCCCGTGTTCGCCATACCCAAGGTGCTCAAGAAGCTGGGCCTCAAGGTGTCCGACATCGACCTCTGGGAACTCAACGAAGCCTTCGCCGTGCAGGTCCTCTACTGCCGCGACAAGCTGGGCATTCCGGCAGACAAGCTCAACGTGAACGGCGGCGCGATTGCGCTGGGCCATCCGTATGGTCTGAGCGGTCAGCGCCTCACCGGACACGCACTCATCGAAGGCAAGCGTCGCGGAGCCAAGCGGGTCTGCGTGACGATGTGCATCGGCGGTGGCATGGGTGCAGCGGGGATTTTCGAAGTTCTTTAAGCAGTTGCCCGAGTCGCGCGACTCGGGCTTGCTTCTGTCGCGTGATCGGTAGTCCCGAGCTACAGAACAGATTCAAGAAAATCCACGATGGTCTGCTCCACGGCTTGTCCCGGCGGCAAGCCGTGTCCCTGGACCAGCGCGGTGCGAGGGTAGAAATGCCCGGCATTGTCGACAACCGCTTGTTGGTGGCGAATGCCCAGCTCCTGCAGGCAGGTAGTCAGCGCAGGGGTGTTTTCAACGATGTAGTCCAGATCGTCAGAGCCATGGATGAGCAACACGGCAGGCGCGTGCGGGCCGCTCAAACCATGCGCTTTCAAATCAGTGGTGTCGATATAGCCCGACAGCGAAACCACGGCTGCCACGCGCGCTTTCTCTCCAAATGCCGCATTCAGCGCGGTGCGTGCACCTGCAGAAAATCCACCGGCAACGACGCACTGGGGATTGATGTTCCATTCGGTTGCTTTGGAATGGACGAAGGCGATGGCATTGGCCATGTCGTCACTGGCGGCTTCGATGCCTGCCCAGAGCATTTGCGGCGTAGCAGGTGGCAGGCCCATGAGTTTGCGGACATGGGAGACGCGTGATGTGGGAATGTCCTGCGGATTGTGGACTACAGGTGTTGAGCCGGGTGATGGGTCTTCGGTGACCAGTCTGTAGTCGATGGACGCCGTAACATAGCCACGTTCGGCAAAGCGCCTGCAATATTCAGCGACAGCGGTGTTCTTGCCTTCGGCCTCGAAGCTGTCGTCCTCTTTGCAACCTCGGTGGAATGCTCCTCCAAAAGCCATGACCAACGCTGGTCTCGGCGATGTGGTGTCACTTCCGCGTGGCAGATAGACATCCATGGACAAGGTGCGTAGGGCTGGTGTCGGGCTGGTCCAGCGGACGGTTGCACTGGCGTAGGGAAGGTTTCTGAGAACCTCCACGGAGTTGCTTGTTGCGTTGCGCGCGAGATAGCTCGTGTCGTTCATGATGGATGCAGGTATTGGTGGCAGGTTCAATCGAGCGTGATGCGGGCGTTGTCCGCAATGCGGCCCCAGATCTACACTTGTTCGTTGAATTCGGTTTGCCATTGCGCGGCTGTCGGCGCAGGCTCGATGGGCAGTGCGCCGCTGTCCAGCAGCGCCTTGCGCATGTCCGGCAACGCCATCGCCCGGTTGACGGCGGCGTTGATGCGATCGGCCGAACTGCCACCCATCTTTGCGGGGCCGAAGATGCCATACCAACCCACGGTATCGAACGCGATTCCTGCTTGGCTGAGTGTGGGGACATCGGGCAAGGCAGAAGTACGCTGAGGGCCCGTGATGGCCAAGGCACGCAAGCGGCCGGAGCGAATCAATGGCGTCATGGAAACCACGTCCATGATGGCGATGTCCAACTGGCCCGAGAGAATGTCGGGCAGCGCTGCCTGACCGCCTTTGTAGGGGACGTGGGTCATGCGAAATCCGCCCAATTCCTGCATTCGTGCGCCGACGAGATGGGGCGGTGCGCCATTGCCGAAAGTACCGTAACTGATGGCATCCGGCTTCTGTTTGGCGGCCTGGACGAGATCCTTGATCGATCGAAGCGGGGAGTCCGTGCGCGTCACGATGAGCAGCGGCACCGATGCGATCTTGGCAACGGCGCTGAAATCCTTCACCGGATGAAAGCTCAGGCTTTTGAACACCGCAGGCGCAATGGCAAATGGAGCTGCCGTGAGCATCAGCGTGCAGCCGTCGGCCGCCGAATGCGCGACATTGTCTGCGCCGATGTTGCCGCTGGCTCCGGCGCGATTGTCCACGAGCACGGTTTGTTTGAGGTCAGCCCGAAGATGTTCGGCAAGACGCCTCGCAATGATGTCGGTACCGCCCCCTGCAGGAAACGGGACGACCATGCGGACGGGTCTGTCGGGCGGGCAGATCGTCTGAGCGAATGACGTGGTGGCTGCGATGGACAGGATGGCACTCGCTGCAATGCGCTGCATGCATGGTACGAAGAATGATCGCATCGCAAATCTCCTGGATGGGGTTTGAATGGTTGCTATCGTCGGCCATTTTTTCATCATGATCTACACTTGAATTCATCTGATTCCATGGGTTTTTCTTATGAATCGAGTCGAGCAGGCTTTTGCATTGAACATGTGGCGTCTTCGGCTGAGACATCTGGAGGTACTCATGTCCATCGAGCGCTGCGGCAGCATCACGGCTGCTGCGCAAGAGCTGGGCGCAACCCAGCCCGCTGTCTCTCAATGGCTTGCCGAGATTGAGTCAGCACTGGGCGTGACGCTGTTCGTGCGCGGCAGACAGATCAGGCCAACGCCGTTTCTTGCGCCAGTGGTGCGGCATGCGCGCCGCATGTTGGCGGATTCACATGAATTGCGCAGCGAGTTGCAGGCCGTAGCCGATGGTGCTGTGGGAAACGTGCGTGTCGGCGTGATGCTTGCCGCTGCCGTTCAAGTGGTGCCGCAGATGATCGTGCAGTTGCAGTCCGCATCCGTAGGCCCGCATCTGCAAGTGGTCGAGGACATCGCGGCCGGGCTGTGGGCACGCTTTGAGCGACATGAGCTCGACCTCATCGTCGGGAGGCTGGATGAACGCGCGTTTGGCGTTGGACTGCGACAGGAAAGTCTGTTCAACGATGTGCACGCCGTCGTGGTCCGCATGGGCCACCCGTTGACACGCAAACGGAATGTGGGATGGCAGCAGGCGAGCGAATTCCCGTGGGTGCTGCCCCCGTCCGACACGGCATTGCGGCGTGCCATCGATTCCAGCTTTCTGGACAATGCAATGGTGCCGCCGCGCAGTTGGCTGGAATCGGCATCGACAACCGTGACTGAAGAAGTGTTGAGGTTGACGGATTCCATTGGTGTGTTGTCGGGCGGTGCGGCACAACGTGGTCGTGCACGTCGGGTGCTTGCGGTGTTGCCTCTGCATCTGACCTCGAATGTCGGCCCGATTGGAATGGTGTGGAATGAGCGCGAGTCCGGGCCTGCACTGGAGATGGTGCTTCAGGCACTCAGAAACGCGGCGCATGCGATGGTCCAGCCTTGACGCGGAGGTGACTGCCGAGGCTCGCGCCGATGCTTGCAACTGGGTATTCTCGGCGCGAATTTCACTGGTCTTTCTCTGAATCCCATCGACATGAGCACTCTTCGTTCCACCATCGACTTTCTCTTGAACGACTGGCTCGATGCCACGTCGCTCAATCAGCGCGAGCGGTTTGCCGATCATTCGCGCGAAACCTTTGATGCCGTGCTCGACACCTGCGAGCGCATTGCGCGCGAGAAGTTTGCGCCGTTCAATCGCACCGTGGATGCGCAGGAGCCGCACTTCGATGGCGAGAAGGTGATCCTGCCGCAGTGCACTTACGACGCGCGTCTGGCCTATGCGGAAAGCGGGATGCTGTGCGCGGCGCAGGACTACGAGTTGGGTGGCATGCAACTGCCTTATGTGGTGGAGGCGGCGGCCAATGGTTTTTTTGCGTGTGCGTCGGTCAGCATCAACACGAGCATGCTCACCTCGGCCAATGCGAATGCGATTCTGGTAGCGGGGTCGCCCTTGCAGCGACTGGTGTTTGCGGTCAATGAATTCAATGGGCGCTGGGCGGGAACGATGGCGCTGTCGGAGCCGCAGGCGGGCTCGTCGCTGAGCGACATTTCCACGCGTGCCGAGGCCGATGGCGAAGGGTTTGAAAGCGATCCGCTCGGACCGCGTTATCGCCTGCGGGGCAACAAGATGTGGATCAGCGCGGGCGAGCATGAGCTGACCGAGAACATCGCGCATCTGGTGCTGGCCAAGATTCCCGATGAACACGGCAAGCTGGTGCCGGGCGTGAAGAGCATCTCGCTGTTCATCGTGCCCAAGAAGCTGGTGAACGAAGAGGGCGAGCTGACCGGCGAGCGCAACGATGTGGCACTGGCGGGGCTCAACCACAAGCTGGGTTGGCGCGGCACGACGAACACGCTGCTCAACTTTGGCGAGGGCAAGTACCCCGTGCGCGGGAAGGCGGGCGCGATCGGCTATCTGGTGGGCCAGCCGGGCGAGGGCCTGAAGAACATGTTCCACATGATGAACGAGGCGCGCATCGCCATCGGCATGGCGGCGACGATGCTGGGCTTGGCGGGGTATTACGCAAGCCTTGAATACGCGAAGACGCGCACGCAGGGACGCCCCGTGGGACAGGGCGGCAAGGACGCATCGCAGGCGCCTGTGGCCATCATCGAACACGCGGATGTCAAGCGCATGCTGCTTGCGCAGAAGGCTTATGGCGAAGGCGCGCTGGCGCTCAATCTGTACTGCGCCAAGCTGGTCGATGAAGGCCGCACGGCATCTGCGGAACAGGCAGATCGCGCCAAGTTGCTGCTTGAAGTGCTCACGCCGATTGCCAAGAGCTGGCCCAGCGAATGGTGTCTTGAGGCCAACTCGCTCGCGATTCAGGTGCATGGCGGCTACGGCTACACGCGCGATTTTCCGGTCGAGCAATACTGGCGCGACAACCGCCTGAACATGATCCACGAAGGCACGCATGGCATTCAGGCGGCCGACCTGCTGGGCCGTAAGGTGCGCATGCTGGGCGGCGCGGGCCTCAAGCTGCTGGCCGAGACGGTGAACGCCACCATCCAGAAGGCGATGGCGCAGGAGTCGCTTTCGGCATACGCCAACCAGCTCGCACGCGCGCTGGCCGAAGTGGGCGCCACCACCAAGGCCGCATGGGCCAACGAAAACCCCGAGGAAGCGCTCGCTAACGCGGTGCCCTACATGCAGGCCTTCGGTCACATGGTGCTGGCGTGGATGTGGCTTGACGTGGCGTGCGGTGTGCTGGAAAAAGACACAGCATTGAGCGACCTGCAGAACGCCGGTCGCATGAACGCGACGCGCTATTTCTTCCACTACGAACTGCCCAAGATCGGCGCTTGGCTGCGGGTGGTCAAGGAGCGCGATCTGACCTGTGCCCAGATGCCGCTGGATGCTTTCTGACAGCCAGACAAAGGACTGAGAACCACCTTGGCTTGAGGGGGAAATGGCTGCTGCTAGTTGAGAAGCATTACCATTCGCGCCATTCCCCTGTTTTGTCTCTTGGGACAACACGGGTGGCAAGAGTTCAACGGTCCATGGAAGTTCCACATGAAGCATCGCTTTTCTTTCGCTTTGACGCTGGCCGCTCTGGCCGCCACCGCTGCTGTCTCCACTGCCCAGGCGCAGGAAGTCACGCTCTACACGACGCGTGAGCCCGCGCTGATCCAGCCGCTGCTGGCTGCGTTCACGGCGCAAAGCAAGATCAAAGTGAACACGGTGTTCGTGAAGGATGGTCTGCTCGAACGCGTGAAGGCCGAAGGCGAGCGCTCGCCAGCGGACGTGTTGATGACCGTGGACGCAGGCAATCTGCTCGATCTGGTGGACGGCGGCGTGACGCAGCCAGTCAAGTCGGCTGCGCTCGAATCGGTGATCCCTGCGAATCTGCGTGGTGCCGATGGCCAATGGTTCACGCTGTCGATGCGTGCCCGCGTGCTGTACGCCGAAAAGAATCTGCCGCTCAAGAGCTTCCGTTATGAAGATCTGGCCGATCCGAAGTGGAAGGGCAAGGTCTGCATCCGCGCGGGTCAGCATCCCTACAACACCGGCCTGATCGCCGCGATGATCGCCCACGACGGCGAGGCCAAGACCGAGAAGTGGCTGCAAGGCGTGAAGAGCAATCTGGCGCGCAAGGCCACGGGCGGCGACCGCGACGTGGCGCGCGACATTCTCGGCGGCATCTGCGACATCGGCATCGCCAACACCTACTACGTGGGCCACATGAAGGCCTCCAAGGAAGGCACGGACGCGCGCAAGTGGGGCGATGCGATCAAGGTGATCAAGCCGACTTTCGCCAACGAAAAGAGTGGTGGCACGCACGTGAACATCTCCGGCGCGTCGGTCGCCAAGCATGCTCCCCAGCGCGAGAACGCGGTGAAGCTGCTGGAGTTTCTGGTCTCCGAACCCGCACAGAACATGTACGCGCAGGCCAACTATGAGCACCCGGTGCGCAAGGGCGTGGCGCTCGATCCGGTGGTCGCTGCCAGCATTGGCGAGCTGAAGATCGATCCGCTGCCGCTGACCGAGATCGCCAAGCATCGCAAGCAGGCCAGCGCTTTGGTTGACAAGGTGGGCTTTGACCGCTGAATCGACAGCAACGCTTTCTGACTCACAACCCGTGACGGGGCGCTCGGCTTTCAGCCGGCGTCCCGTTGGTGCTTTGTGGCAGGCCTCCTCGGTGCTGATTGCGCTGGGGGTGCTCGCGCCCGTGGTGTCGCTGATCTGGCTGGCCTTGGGTGCCGATTGGGCGCACTGGAAGCATCTGGTGCAGTACGTGTTGCCGGACGCCGCGCTCAACACCGCCATGCTGATGGGCGGTGTGGGCGTGCTCACGCTGGTCGTGGGAACCGGCTGCGCATGGCTGGTCAGCGCACATGATTTTCCGGGGCGCAAGCTGCTGCACTGGGCCTTGCTTTTGCCGCTCGCCATGCCGGCTTACATCGTGGCGTTTGCGTATCTTGATCTGCTGCATCCCATCGGTCCGGTGCAGGGCGCGCTGCGCTGGATGCTGGGCTACAGCAGCCCGCGCGAGTGGCGTCTGCCGGATCTGCGCTCGATGGGCGGCGCGATCTTCGTGCTCGGCTTTGTGCTCTATCCCTATGTCTACATGACGGCGCGCGCCATGTTCATGACGCAGCCCGCGCACCTCATGGAAGCGGCGCGCATGCTTGGCGAAAGCCGCTGGGGCGCATTCCGCCGCGTGGCCTTGCCGATGGCGCGACCGGCGCTGGCCGTGGGCCTGAGTCTGGCCTTGCTGGAAACGCTCAACGACATCGGCGCATCGGAGTTTCTGGGCGTCAACACGCTCACCGTGTCGGTCTACACCACATGGATCACGCGCACGGACTTGGCCGGTGCGGCGCAGATCGCGTGCTCCATGCTGCTGGTCGTCATCGCCTTGGTCTGGCTGGAGCGCCATGCGCGTCGCCATCAACGCTATGGCTCGGCGCAGCGCATGCGCGCGATTCAACCCGAGCGTCTGCACGGTGCCAAGGCCTGGCTGGCAACGCTGTTCACCGCCTTGCCGGTGCTCATCGGTTTCATCGCGCCAGCCGCTTATCTGTGCTGGGAAACCTACAAGCGACTCAGCCAAGGGCAGGGCGTTTCAACCGGCTTGTGGATGAGTCTGGGCAACACACTCACGCTTGCATTGGGTGTGACGGTGGTGACCGTGATCGCCGGACTCATCATCGCCTGGGCCACGCGTAACGGCGTGAGTACGCGGCATCCGTCGCGTTGGCAGGCACGTGTGGCAACGCTCGGCTATGCAATTCCCGGCACCGTGCTCGCGATTGGTCTGCTGACTCCGGCACTCGCTCTGGATGGCGGCATCGCCCGCTTGCTCAACCTGACTGGGCTGCCGTTAATGGCACTCGGAGTGATATTGGTCGTGGCTTGCAGCATTCGTTTTCTGGTGATTCCAGTGGGCGGTATCGAGTCGGGCCTGCAGCGCATCCCATCCACATTGGAACAGGCATCGCGCCTGCTGGGTGAAACCGCATTCGGCACTTTGCTGCGCGTGCATCTGCCTCTCCTCAAGCCTGCCGTTGCTACCAGTGCCTTGCTGGTGTTTGTCGATGCGATGAAGGAGCTGCCAGCCACGCTGCTGCTGCGTCCCGCCAATTTCGACACGCTTGCGACCTGGCTGTATGCCGAGGCCGCACGAGGCACTTACGAAGAGGGCGCAGTGGCCGCCTTGCTGATCGTGGTGGCGGGCCTGCTGCCGGTGGTTCTGCTGGCGAAAACGCAGCTTCAACCCACGACGCAAACTTTGGAAAATCCACAAGACTAACGACATGATGGCAGCCCTGCGAATCGACCACTTGAGCCTTTCTTACGACACGCCGCGCGGGCCGCATTTCGTCGTGCGCGATTTTGAATTGATGGTGGAATCCGGCAGCATTGCCTGCCTGTTCGGCCCATCGGGTTGCGGCAAGACATCGGTGCTGCGTGCCATCGCAGGTTTCGAGCCGGTGCAGGAGGGCGAGATTCGTCTGGGCAACACGGTGCTGTCTTCTCCTTCCATTCATTTGCCGCCAGAGAAGCGCCATGTCGGCATGATGTTCCAGGAGTACGGCCTGTTTCCGCATCTCACCGTGACGCAGAACGTGGTGTTTGGCCTGCGTCGTCAAAGCCATGCGGAGCAGCGAGCGCGTTGCGACGAATTGCTTTCGCTCGTCGGTTTGAAGGAATCTGGCAAGAAGTACCCGCACGAACTTTCCGGCGGTCAGCAGCAACGCGTCGCACTCGCGCGCGCGCTGGCACCATCGCCCGCCTTGCTGCTGCTGGACGAACCATTCTCCAACCTCGATGCCGCCACCCGCGAGCGCCTGACCATCGAGGTGCGCGACATCCTCAAGCAGGCGGGGCAGACCGCCGTGCTCGTCACCCACAACGAACACGAAGCGCGCACCATGGCGGACTCGATGTTGGTGATGCGACCGCTGACGGAAACTTCCGCGTCAACGCCGGATTCGGGTTCTCCCCGGTAAGTCGAGCCGGTGCGCTGGCTATACTGAAGCCATGTCTTCGCGCAACGCAACCACATTCCCATCGCAAGCCCCCGCTTTCTGGGGCGGCGCGAACCTGCGTTGTGTCGTCAGCCATTTGAACGCTCCACCACCTGCCATGACTCTGGCACCGCCACCTCCACGCGCGGCTGCCAACACTCCGCCACCCGGTTTTCGGGCCAGCGCGGACTGATTTCAGGTCACGTTTTTCATCTCCTGATGATTCGCTTGTCTGCGTGCATTGACTGCACGTAGTTGCCGAACCGTGACCTGCGTTTTGAATTCATTTGCAGGTGAGATTTCTTCATGTCCATCTTGAAACTGGACGCGCTCGCAAAGCGCGCAAATCCTTGGTCGGGTGCTGCTGCGGCGTGCGCCTTTGTTCTTCTCTGGGGCGGCTCCGCCATCGTCACGCGCTGGGCGTTGGACCACGGCTCCGCATCGGCGGTGCTGCTGGCCCGATACGGCATTGCCCTGTTGGTTCTGCTGATCCTGATCGGCAACCCGCGTCGCTGGCTGCCAGCACGCGGAACGCGCGGTCGTGTCGCACTGGCGGGGCTGGTGATGATCGCGGGCTACTCGGTCTGCTATTTCGAATCGATGTCGCACGGCATCACACCAGGCATGCTGGCCGTGGTGCTCGGCGTGCAACCCGTGTTGACCTTGCTGTTGGTCGAGCGGCGCTTCACGGCGATGCGCGTCTGCGGACTCCTGTTGGCGATGACAGGCCTGGTGCTCGTGGTCTGGAAAAGCCTCATGCGAACGGGCCTTGACGCCACAGGCATGCTGTTCGCCTTGGCTGCACTGGTTTGCATCACCGCAGGATCGCTGCTGCAAAAACGCGTTCAGCAAACCCCCGCGCAGGTGCTGCCGCTGCAGTATGTGGTGACGCTGATCGTCTGCCTGCTCTTCGCACAAGTGCAGCCGCCGCGCTGGGAAATGAACTGGGACTTCTGGCTCCCTGTACTGTTTCTCGCCATCGTCACATCGGTGTGCGCGCAGTTGTTGCTCTACCGGCTTATCCAGCATGGCAATCTAGTGAACGTGACCAGCCTGTTCTATCTGGTTCCCGCAGTCACTGCCGCATTGGACTTTCTGCTGCTGGGCAATGCCATGAGCGGGCAAGTGCTGCTGGGAATGGCGTGCATTCTGGCGGGAGTAATCGCTGTACATAAACAGAGATAATTGATACAACTACATCGATTGAGACTCTGTCGAGCCCATTTTTTTCGGCGACGATGTAGGTAGTCAATTGTCCTGTTCAAAAATGGAGTGCATCACATGTCGTCCAAGCAAGCTCTGGCTCGCCGTCAATTCATTCAAACAGCGGCCTTGGGGGCCGTGGCTGGCGCGTCGTTCCTGAATCAGGCCGCAGCGCAAGGCAGCGAAGTATCGGCACCGGCATTCACGGTTGGGCTGGACCCGAAGGATGCCAATCGCCCGCCGTTTGCCGCGCCCGATGTTGTCAGGCCGTTGCGCATTGCCGATCTGAATGACTTGGAGGCTGAGGCCAGGAAGGTGATGGACCCTGGCGCATTTGCGTTCATCTCGTCGGGCTCGGACAGCCAATGGACGCTGCGCGAAAACCGTCGCGCATTCGACAGGCTCGTGATCAAGCCGCAGTATCTCGTCGGCAAGGCGGTGCCCGATCTGCGCACCACCTTGCTCGGCCAGTCACTGAGCATGCCCATCATCACCACGCCCATGGGCGCGCACGGTCTGGCGCACCAATCGGCAGAGTTCGGCACCGCGCGCGGAACGGCAGAGGCGGGCACGCTCATGGAGGTGAGCACAACGGCCAACCGCTCGATCGAAGAGATCGCGGCTTCGACCAAGGGCCCCAAGTGGTTTCAGCTCTATCTGCTCGAAGACCAGAACAAGTCACGCGATCTGATCAAACGCGCCGAGGCCGCAGGCTACAGCGCGATTGTGTTCTCCATTGATGCCTTTGCGCCGGGGAGTTCCGATGCGACGATCCGCATGGGCTTTCAGTTTCCGTCCAGCCTGCCGTTGGTGAACGCAGGCGGAAGCCCATTCAAGCGAAGCCTGAGCTGGGACGATGTACGTTTCATTCAGGAAACCACCAAGCTGCCGTTGGTGCTCAAAGGCGTGCTCACCGCAGAGATGGCACAGCGTGCGCTCAACCACGGCGTGTCGGCAATCCAGGTGTCCAACCATGGCGGTCGGCAGTTGGATGGTGTTTCGTCAGCCATCGAAGCGTTGCCAGCCGTGGCCGAAGTGGTTCAGGGACGTGTGCCGATCATCATGGACAGCGGCATTCGACGCGGCACCGATGTGTTCAAGGCGCTGTCTCTTGGTGCCAATGCGGTGGCGATTGGACGCCCCGTGCTTTATGGGCTCTCGCTCGGCGGGTGGATGGGGGTGAAGAGTGTGTATGAGCGTCTGCAGGCCGAGCTGACTCGGGACATGATGATTGCTGGGGTGGGGAGTGTTGCCGAGTTTCGGCGGGAGTATGTGGTTAAGGCTGCTTTGTAATTCCTTGCCTTTGGTTTGTTCTTTTTTGACTTCGTTGGGTGGTTGTTTACGGATGCCGGGAGTTCCGCCCGGCGGCGGGGTCACTTTTGCTTGCGCGCAAAAGTAACCAAAACGCGCTTTGAATACCTGCGGCAAAACTCTCTTCGCGCCGAAGGCGCTCCGTTCAAACAGCTTGCCGCAAATCAGATTTTTCTTCAGAGGATGTCACGGCACTTTGCTTCGCTCGTGCCGGTTCATCTCGCGACTTCGCGAGATGTGGAGATGCAAGTTCTGCGCCCATCTTTTTGCTTGTGTTTCTGTGCTCGATTCGCTGCACTCGTCCGTTGATCGCGCGACTGGTCTTACCCCCTCGTCCGCTGGCGGGAGAGGGCTGGGGTGAGGGTGAATTCGTGCACGAGCGAAGCGATGTGCCGTATCACTCCCCGCATCCGCACCCGCCCTTCTGGCCACGCCTGTTTCTGGAGGTTCGTCCGGCGGTTTTGAGCGGCAAATGCCGCTCAAAACTTCCACAACTGACTCACGGCAGTTGTCTGAGCGGAGAGCCCTTGGGCTCGCAGCGAGTTCTGCTGTGCGCCGGACGAATCTCCAGAATCAGGTTGCCCGCAGCGAAGCGAAGGGTCGTGGACAGTGGGCTGCCTTTTCTTTGCTTACTTTCTTTTTGCACAAAAAGAAAGTGAGTCGCACGCCGGGGCGAGACCCGGCCGACAGCACTCAAAAATTCAAACCCATGTGCCACGCACACAAAAGAAAAATCACCGCTTATCCGAATAACGGTCGAGATAACTAACAAACCGCTTGTTCGGATCAAACTGCTTCCGAACAGCCAACAGCTTCTTCCACTTCTCAGCAGAGAAGCATTCCTTCACCAGCGCAGGGAAGCGCGTGAGATCGATCTCGTTGATGTAATAACCCTTGGCCAGCGGTTTGAGCAGCGCATACAGCTCGTCGGCAAGCTTGTAGTTTTTCGCCACGTCTTCCTTGGTCGTACCGATGAGATACCACGACAGGTAATGCGGTGCGGAGTAGGTGAAGCTGCACGGCTCTGGCACTGTGGGGTTGGTTCCCAGCACCGAAAAGCCAAAAGAGCGGGAATCCAGTGCTTTGGCCGACATGGTCTTGGCCAGCGAGTGCAGTGCCTTGCCGGGCTCGTCGGTGAACAGCGCGATTTCGCTGGTGCGGAACTGGCTGTAGAAATCGGTGCTGAGCTGGCTGTACAGGTCGAGATAGGTGAGGGGCACGTTCACCGCCGGGTTCGCCTTGGCCAGTTTGCTGATGGCGGAAACCTGCGTGAAGACTTTGGCTGCTTCGAGTGCTTCTTCCTTGGTTTTGCCGTAGGACATCAGGTTCACCACCCAGTGCCATTGCTCTTCGCCCTTGGGTGTGCTGGGTGGGTTGAATTTGCCGAGTGCACCCAGCACCTCGGTGCGGTTGGCGCTTTGGGGCAGCAGTTTGACGTATTCGGCGACGGCTTCTTCCAGCTTGTCGATGGGGTAGAAGTAGGTGTTCTTGACGATCACGGGCGCTTCGTGGATGCGCAGCTTGTAGCGCAGCACGATGCCGAAGAAACCGGGGCCGACGCCGCGAATCGCCCAGAACAGATCGGTATTCTCGGTCTCCGATGTGTTCACGATCTTGCCATCAGCAAGCATCACTTCTGCGCTGATCACCGAGCCGCAGCCCATGCCCCATTGCGGCATGTTCCAGCCCATGCCACCGCCGAGCAGATAGCCGCCGATGGTGACGAAGCCGGTGTGTGCCGACGGGAAAGCAAAGCCCTTGGCGAAGAGTTGCTTGTTCAGCGTTTCGCTCAATACGCCGGGGCCTGCCCAGACGGATTTCTGTGCGGTGTCGAGTTCTTCGATATGGTCGAACAGCGACATGTCCACCGTGATCGCATCCTGTGCAAGCACGGGGTTGGAGATGTTGTGGCCCGAGCTGCGTGCGACAAGGCGTTGCTTGCTGTCGTTGGCGAACTTCATCAGCAGCGTCAGGTCGTCGCGGTCCGTGGGTTGCACGAACATCGATGGAAAACGGTTGGGCTTGATGCGGTACCACGTCATCGCCCAGAACCAGCCCAGATAGCGCGAGTCGTTGCGGGTGATGACTTCGCCCTTGAACTTGTCGAGCCCAGCCGGGCGCGCTGCCACGTTGGTGCTGAGCTTCTTGGGTTCACTGCGGGCCAGTGCGATGGCACTGTGGGTTCCTGCGGCTGTTCCCGCGCCCAGCAGTGCGCCGACCTTGAGGAAGCAGCGGCGCAGCAGTGGGGTTGCCGCGTCTGTGGAGTGAGGAGGGGATTCGGGTTGGAAATTCTTTGGCATGTGACGTCAGCCTTTCAAACTTGTTGTAGTTGCTTGTGCTGAGGCACTACTGCTTGCCGGAGCCCGCAGTGACGGGGGCGAGGTTGCTGAAATGTTCGGCCAGATCGACGATGTCCTGATCACTCAGTGCCTGCACCATGGGTGCCATCATGTCGCTCTTGCGCGAGCCTTTCTTGAAGGCGTGCAACTGTTCGATCAGGTAAGGAGCCTTCTGTCCGCGAAGGTGTGGGTTGGCGGGCATGGCAGCCGTGTCATGGCACGCAGCGCATGCAGCGGCCATGGCGGGTGCGGCCTTGGCTGCGGTGGTGGGCGGCTTGGGTGTGGACGGAGCCTGCGCGCTGAAATAGGCAGCGAGCGTCTGGATCTGCGTCTGGGTAACGGCGGCGATTGCGGGCTGCATCATCGGGTGCACGCGCTTGCCGGACTTGAAATCGCCCAGCTGTGTGGCGAGATATTCCTTGCTTTGTCCGGCCAGATTGGGCCATTCCGGAATCTGGCTGATGCCCGTGGGGCCGTGGCACGCAAGGCACTGGCTTGCCACCGCTGGTGCTTTGGTCACGCCCTTGGGATAGACCGTGCTGTCGGATGGAATGTTGGTGTCGTCGGAGCTGGCTGCGGTTGCGGCAAACGGCTGCAACGCCAAGGCGCACAACGCGCTGCCAAGCAGCAGGGTTCGCAGTCCGGCGCGGTGGGCGCGGGGCTGCGTTGCTTCATCGTGTGTTTGGTTTTGTCTCATGGCTCCATGCTAGAGGGAGCACATTGAGCTTTTGCAAAAGCACTTGTGGCAGCTATGTAGGACGGAGGCCTTTTGGTTTGTAGGCGAATCGCTTGGCGTTCAACCCGCTGTTCGCAGCGCTTTGTCATGCACCATCTGCTCGTGCATGAGCGGCTGCCACCATTGCGAGCCAGTATGAGGCGCGGCGATGTTCAGCCGCTCACCCATCATTGGCGTCGTCAGTGGAATGCCACGTTGCTGGCTCAGTTCCACCACGCGCTCGAACGGGTCCCACCAGGCATGCATCGACAAGTCGAAAGTGCCGTTGTGGATCGGCAGCAGCCAGCGCCCGCCCAAGTCCACATGCGCCTGCACGGTCTGCTCGGGATGCATGTGTACATAAGGCCAGCTTTCGTTGTAGGCACCGGTTTCCATGAGCGTGAGATCGAATGGCCCGAAGCGCTTTCCGATCTCGGCAAAGCCGGAGAAGTAGCCGGTGTCGCCGCTGAAGAAAACGCGTTGCTCGCCGGTCTCGATCACCCACGAGGCCCACAGCGTGCGGTTGCCGTCACCGAGACCGCGTCCCGAGAAATGCTGTGCCGGCGTGGCGGTGAAGCGAACGCCGTTGACTTCCGTGCCTTGCCACCAATCGTACTGCTGCACTTTTTCGGGCGGAATGCCCAAAGACACCAGTCGGTCGCCAACGCCCAACGTGCACAGAAACACCTGCGTCTTGCCTTCCAACTGCATCACGGCGTGGCTGTCGAGGTGATCGTAGTGATCATGCGAGAGCAGCACGCCTTGCAGCGCGGGCAACTCGGCGATGGAAATGGGCGGCGCGTGAAAGCGCTTGGGTCCGGCAAAACTGAAGGGCGATGCGCGTTCGGCAAAGACGGGATCGGTGATCCACCAGCCGCCACGCAGCTTCATCAGAACAGTGGAATGCCCGAGTCGGTACAGGCTGCCTTCCGGAGCGGAATCCAACTCGGTTGTCGATATGCGACGCACCGGAAGCGGTGCAGCGGGTTCCGTGTTTTTGGGCTTGTTGAACAAGAAATCCCACATCACCTTCGCGCCCGGCTGCGCAGAGGGCGCTGGGCGCGGGGTGATGTTGCGAAAGCGGCGGCCCGTGAATTGTGGGGACGAGGAATAGTCGCCAAGGGGAAGACGGTTCAGCAGTTCGGAGAGATTCATCGCAGGGGCCTGTGGCATGACGTCGTTGTACGCCCCTGCAGATGAGTCTGCTCGTGTGCGGGTTCAACCCATGTGCGAGTTTCGCTTTGTAAATGTGGCCGGCATCTTCAGCGTCGCCATCAAAGCGCGCAGAAATGGCATGGCAACGCCAACCTGGTTGTCGGACTGCGCGGCGCGTTCCTGAATCAAGGTAGTGCTCTTGCCGCCGATGACGCTGAGCCGAACCCATGTGCCGGTTGGCACGCTCAGCGGCTGCCAGGGCATGCCGCCGCCGTGCAGCACATGCTGGTAGCGGATGCCCGCTTGTTCCCATTCCAGTTCCAGAGCGCCTTGCGTGCAGTGCAGGAATTGCACCTCCGAGGCACACAGCCATTGCGGCTGGCCGGGTTGCAAAGTGAAGGTAAGGCTTGTGCTTTCCATGGTGTTTTTCTCGCTGAAAAATGGTGGTCAAAGAGCTTGTTCAATGGCCTCCAGCATAGGTTTCAGAGGGCGTGCAGCACAGGCACAAGCCAGGCGAGAGGACAGCATCACAGCATGGTTTGTGGGCTTCTGTTATGGTTGTTTTGCGTGCAAGCTGTATCTGTTAGATAGAGCCCCTGACTGGCAATATGGCCGGGTTTTCAAATCGGGCAGCACGCGAAAGGACGGGCGTTTTCATGGACAGCAGTTTGTTGGCGGATGCGCCGGGTGTCATGGAGCAGGTGCTGCACGACATTCCGGCACATGAGCACGGTGGCGTGCACCTGTACCAGCGCTGGGCCGACCACTACGCGCAGGCCATTCATGCGGGCGTGCTCAAGGTGCAGGAGCGCATGCCTTCGGTGCGCGACATCCGGCAGCGCCACGATGTGAGCCACACCACGGCGCTGCAGATTCTGCGTGAGCTGGAATCCCGCGGCCTCATCGAAGCGCGTGCCCGCGTTGGTTACTTCGTGCGCGGGCAGACGCTGGACATGCCCATTGCGCGCGAGCCGCAGGCGCTGGTGCCGTTCGATGCGTGCGCGAACACCTTCGAGAGCATTGGCGATCGCATCTCCGACTATCTGAACAAGGCGCGACTGATCGGCACTTTCAGGGTTGACTTGGGCAGTGCCATGCCTGCGCCGGAACTGTTCGATTCCTCGTTTCTCAACCGGCAGGCGATTGCACTGTTGCGCGAGCAGCCGGACCTGTTGGTGCATGGGCCTTCCGCGCCTTACACGGATCCGGATTTCCAAGCGGCGATGGCGCGTTATGCGCTGACCTTCGGAATCACGATTCCGCCCATGCAGATAGCAGCTACCTTAGGCAACTCGGAAGCGGTGAACCTGTCGCTCGATGCGCTCACACAAGCGGGCGACATGGTGGCCATCGAATCGCCCACGTTCTACGGCATCGTGCAAGCAGTGGAGGCGCGCGGCCTGCGTGCGCTCGAGATCCCGTCGAGCCCGCACACCGGCATGTCGCTGGAGGCGCTGGAGTTGGCGCTGCGCACCTATCCGAAACTCAAGGCCGTGATTGTCGTGCCGCATCTGCAGATGCCGCAGGGCGCGACCATGCCCGACAGCCACAAGCAGCGCATCGTCGCCATGTGCGCCGAGCGTGGCGTGGCGCTGATCGAGGACGACATCTATCGCGAGTTCGTGGAAGATCCCGGCGTGCACCGACCCTGCAAGGCGTGGGACACCGACGGCACGGTGATCTACTGCGCATCGCTTTCCAAGAGCTTTGCGCCGGGTCTGCGTCTGGGCTGGATGAATGCCGGTCGCTGGCACGACAAGGTGCAGATGATCAAATTCTCGCGCTCGCGCAACATGCCGCTGTGGCCGCAACTGCTGGGCGCACGTACGGTGGGAACGCCTTACTACATGCGCCATCTGGCCCGCATCCGCAAGGCCTTGCGCGAACAGCGCGAACAGGCCGCGCGTGCGGTGGCTCGCTTTTTCCTGATCGGCTCGCGACTCAGTCTGCCGCGTGGTGGACTGAGCATCTGGGTCGAGTTGCCCGAAGGCATCAGCAGCGCCAAGCTCTACGACCATGCACTGGCGTTGGGCATTCGGACGGCACCGGGTGACATGTTTTCCAATACCGGCAATTACGGCAACTTTCTGCGGCTCTCGTGCGGCATGCCGTTTACGGCGCAGATCGAAGAGGCTTATCGCGTGCTCGGGCGTTTGATGCATGAGCAACTGGGTTTGCCCGCGCGCGGATGAGGCGTCGCCAGGCGCGCGACTTGTCAGTCCTCTGATGGTGGCAAATGCGTCGCCAACCAGGTGCGCGCAGTGTGCAACGAGGCAAGTGCCTCGCCTTGCCCGTGCGCCGCAATCTCGTCATGGATCTGCGCGTGCAGCGCCGCAGCGGTGGCTTGCCAGTCTGGCGTCGGCAGAAGGCGCATGGCGGCCTCGGGCAAGGAGCACGAGAAGGTCTGCATCAACGACAGTTTGCGAACCACGTTGAGCGCAAAGGGCGGGCACAGCAGAATCTGGATGGCGAGCGACTTGGCGGGTTTGCGCAGTGCTTCGCCATGGCGCTTTCCGTATCGCCACGTCAGGACACTCAGGACGATGGTGAACAGGTAGACCAGAAGGGCGGCAGTGAGCCGTGCAACATCGCTCATCTTGCCGAGCAGGCTTGTCGGCAGCAGCACAAACAGCGCAATGGCCAGCAGATAGATCGGAATGCAAAAGGCGCGATAAGTGTCCGCATTGGCGCGCATGGAGTCCACTGATTTCGAGTGCCGATTCAAACCGAAATCCGTACTTTGCCAGCTCAGTCGATAGACCGGTCGATGGGGTTGGAATAGAGAAGGCCACAGCAGAAATGCCCGGCGCGCCTCGAATCCGCTTGCTCCAAGGCGGCAATGCCATTGACGCCAGCCGCGAATCAACAGGCCTTCGTTGATTCGGGCCACGATGCAGGCGTCATAAAGATAAAAGGCGCAAATCGCGAGAACGATCTGCACCTCTGAAGTGAAGGCGGTATACACGCCGCGAGTGTAGCTCAGTGATTCACAGCGAATTGATTATTCCGTGGCTTTGCCGCGTTTGAAAATTTTGCCGATACCCGCACCCAACGCAACAAAGGCTGCGATGATGAATTTCCAGCCTGCGGCGAAGAACCCGCCGAGCACGGCCCAGAAACCCTTCTTGGTCGCCACGGCAGCCGCACCACCGAGCACCAATGCCGCCAGACCATACGCCGCCACCTTGTCGCCTTGCTTGAATTCGGAATAGCGGTATCCGCCGTTGTAATCAAATCCGGTGAGCACCTTGCGGAATTCGGCCACGTCCTTGGTGAGCGTTTCGGGGGCGGTCACCAGTGTGGCCTCCATCACGCCCGTGCGGCCCAGCAGACGTGTGGTGTAGTTCACCACGTACTGTCCTTGCTCGTCGCGAAGGCGCAGGCCCCATTCCAGTCGCTTGGTGCTGGGCTCGTAATGCGGCTCCACTGCCCAACCTTCGGTGTAGATGGTGGGCAAGCCCAGTCGCTTGCGTTCCTTGTTGCCGGCCTCGTCGGAACTTTTGATCGTCGAGAGCAATTCCGATGCGTTGATTTTCTCGTCGTCCTTCACATAACCGGTTTCGTCGAAATTGAAAATCGCGAACCACGATAGCGCTTTGGGCGCGATCAGATAATGGTCCTTGCGTGGGGGGTTGCCTGCTAATTGCAGAAACTTGGAGGTATCGGAATCTCCCAGAAATCCGTGATCGCCGGGGATGCCAACGGAGGCAATGCTGCCGATGGAGCCTTTTGCTCCACTGCCTCCCTGTTCCCAGCGCAAGGCGGCTATTTTCTGGGAAATCGGATCAGGTTGCTGATCCTTGTCTTGCGCATGAACGGCGATTGCGCTTGTCAGTACAAAAAAGACGACAGCCAGTTTTTTCAACACAGTTAATCCTCTCGAGCAGTTGTTAATGGTTTTGCGAGCGATTCTCCAGGTTGGAGATTAACAGGTTGATTACAGGGGGTGTCAACGACAGGTGTTGGTTTTTGTCTTTGGGGCCGTTTGTCACGCGCCTTCAATACACATGCAAAAGCGAAGTCTTTCATGCCAGTCGGCATACTTCACTTCAAATCGGGGGGTGAATTGCAATGTCTTCAGATATGACCCAGCGCCTGGAGGCCATGTTGGCTGCGGGCAAGGAAACGGCGCTGTTGCGCTACACACTCGGCAAGGGTTATCTGGATGCCGGGCAGTACGGCATCGCGCGCGAGCATCTGCAGCGCGCGGTGGCGCTGGATGCCAACTATTCGGTGGCGTGGAAGGCGCTCGGCAAGGCCGCGTTGGAGCTGGGGGACAGCGCCGCTGCGCGCGCGGCGTGGAGCAGCGGACTGGCCTGTGCCGAGGCGCGTGGCGATGCTCAGGTGGTCAAGGAACTCACCGTGTTCTTGCGACGGCTCGACAAGAGTTCCTGACCGTCGATGTTCAGCCTTGCACGGTCCCGACTGCTTCGCCCAGACCGATTCGCACCACGCCATCGCGCTCGCACCAGCCGCGCAGAATCAGCGTGTCGCCGTTTTGCAGGAAGGTGCGCTTTTCGCCGTTGGGCAGCTGAATGGGGTTCTTGCCGCCAGCGGTCAGTTCGAGCAGCGAGCCTGCGGAATCAGCCGTCGAGCCCGAGAGGGTGCCTGAGCCCAGCAGATCACCGGCCTGCAGATTGCAACCATTGACGGTGTGGTGTGCGACCAGTTGCGCAGCGGTCCAGTAAGCCGCATCGAGCGCCGAGCCGCGCGTCAGGCGCACGGGTGCATCGCCCGCGTCGCGCATCTTGGCGGTTTGTATCAGCACTTCGAGCAGGATGTCGATCTGGCCTTGTTTGCGGTTGATCTTGCCGTCCAGATAGGGCAGGGGCTGCGGGTCGTCTTCGGCCCGGTTGAATGGCGCGCGGAAGGGCGCGAGCGCTTCCATCGTCACGATCCATGGCGCGACTGTCGATGAGAAGTTCTTGGAGAGAAACGGGCCGAGCGGCTGGTATTCCCAGGCCTGCAGATCACGCGCCGACCAGTCGTTGAACATGCCGACGCCGAACAGATGCGCTTCTGCGTTCTCGATGTCGATGGGGCTGCCTTGCGCGTTGCCCTGGCTGATGTAGTAGCCGAGTTCGAGTTCGTAGTCGAGCCGTTGCGATGGGCCGAGCGTCGGCGCTTGGGCATCGGCGGCCTTGGTCTGGCCATTGGGGCGCTTGACTGTGGTGCCGCTCACCACCAGCGAGCTGGCGCGGCCGTGGTAGCCGATGGGCACCCACTTGTAGTTGGGCATGAGTGGGTTGTCTGGGCGAAACAGCTTGCCGACGGTGGTGGCGTGGTGGATGCCGGTGTAGAAATCGGTGTAGTCGCCCACGCGGCAGGGCACGGTGTACTCGCATGCGGACTGCGGCACGAGCGCCTGTTGCCATGTTGTTTGCTTGGCGCTTTGGAGGGTGAGTCCTTCCGAGATTTTCTTGCGCAGTTGCTGGCGTTCTGCGGGTGTCGCATCCATCAACGCGTTCATGTCGTCGGTGTCGATGAGACCAGCGGCACGCAGGTCCAGCACCTGGTCACCGATGGCGACGCCGATGCGGAAGGCTTCGCTGCTGCCTGCAGGGCGGAAGCGGCCAAACGGCAGATTCTGAATCGGGAAATCCGCGTCCGGCGCGTTGGCCGATTCCACCCAGCTCTTGCGTTTGGGGTCGTGGGTTGCGTCGATTTCGTACATGACTTCGTCTCTTTCCGGTGGTGCGTGCGTTGCTTGGTGCGTTGCTTAGTTGTCGTGGCCTGCGAACTGGTCTTTCAAACCGGCCCAGCAGTCTGCGTAATCCTGGTCGAGCGGTGCTTGCGTCATCGCGAATGCGGTGGGGATGAAGCGGTAGCGGCTCTCGAACATGAAGGCCAGCGTGTTGTCGAGCTTTTGTGGCGCGAGTGGGGCGTTGCTGGCTTTCTCGAACGCTTCTTCGTCCGGGCCGTGCGGCACCATGCAGTTGTGCAGGCTCGCGCCGCCGGGTTTGAAGCCGCCCGGTTTGGCGTCGTATTCGCCGTAGACCAGACCCATGAATTCGCTCATCAGATTGCGGTGGTACCACGGTGGGCGGAAGGTGTCTTCCATGACCAGCCAGCGCGGCGGGAAGATCACGAAGTCGCAATTGGCCGTGCCCGGTGTGTCGCTGGGCGAGGTGAGCACGGTGAAGATGGACGGATCGGGGTGGTCAAAGCTGATGGAGCCGATGGTCATGAAATTCACCGTGTCGTATTTCACGGGCGCGAGATTGCCGTGCCATGCGACCACGTTGAAGGGCGAGCTTTTGGTGGGCGCTTGCCAGAAGCGGCCACCAAATTTCTTGATCAGCTCATACGGCTTGCCGGACTCCTCGAACGCGGCGACCGGCGCTTGAAAATCACGCGCATTGGCAAGGCCGTTGGAGCCGATGGGGCCAAGCTCCGGCAGGCGGAAGTTCGCGCCGTAGTTCTCGCAGACATAGCCGCGCGACGGGCCATCGAGCAGCGCTACCTTGAACACGACGCCGCGTGGCAGCAACGCGATTTCTCCGGGCTTCACATCGAGCACACCCATCTCGGTGGTGATGCGCAGACGGCCTTGCTGGGGCACGATGAGCATTTCGCCATCGGCATTCACGAACGCGCGTTGCTCCATCGACCGGGTGGCCAGATAGACGAGCGTGCCCATGCCGGTTTGCGCATCGGCATCGCCATTGGCGACCAGCGTGCGCATGCCGTCCACGAAGTCCTGCTCGACTCCGGGCTCGAAAGGGATCGGGTTCCAGCGCAGTGGCTCGGGTGCCATCGCGGCTTCGCGATCACCGCCGGTGGTCCAGAGGGATTGCGTGTAGGGCTGATAACGGCCCGCCACTACCGAAGGCTGGCGGCGATACACCCAGGTGCGGCGGTTTTCATGGCGCGGCGCGGTGAATGCGGTGCCCGAGATCAGTTCGGGATACAGATCGAGCGGCGCACGCTGCGGGCTGTTGCGGCCCTGGGGCAGTGCGTGGGGCACGGCTTCCGTGGCGTATTCGTTGCCAAAGCCGCTTTGGTACTGCAGCGTGTGGTGTTCTGCGGACATCGATCTGTCTCCTTGTTCTTGTCGGGTTGTGCAGTCGATTCAGTGCGCCGCGTCGCGAGCCGCG
The DNA here is from genome assembly GCF_011305535.1 of Diaphorobacter sp. HDW4B. Classification (GTDB taxonomy): domain Bacteria; phylum Pseudomonadota; class Gammaproteobacteria; order Burkholderiales; family Burkholderiaceae_C; genus Diaphorobacter_A. Next base: position 350,171 of record NZ_CP049905.1, on the reverse strand, counting down.
ATCAGCGCTTGCTTGAGCACCGGAAGCGAGCCGATGTGATTGGCCAGCAGCAGCACGAGGCGGGCGTTCAAAGCCTGGCTTTGCTCGGCGCTCATGTCGTGGTGGGCCTCGATCAGCGCTTCGTAGAAGTCGTCCGGAGTGTCCAGATTGGGCTCGACGATCAGCGTTGCTTGCGTTGTTTGCGCGGTCGCGGTGATGTTTGGTGTAGGCATGTCGATGTCTCCTTGCGCGTTCGGATCAGGCCAGTGCGGCGGCTTGGGTGTTTTTGCCGGTGGTGGCGGTTGCGCCGGATTTGCACAGCGCACGCTCGTAAGCTGCGCGCAATGCGTCGGCACTTGGGTTGCGCCAGCGTGCGGTCACATGCTGATCGGGGCGGATCAGATAGGTCGTGCCATCTTGCGCGTCGTAGCGGCGGGCGGCCAGTACGTGGGCTTCGTCCAGCGGCACGGACACCACGTTGAGGCTCAGACCCGAATCGGCCACCGCATGGCGGCTGGCCTTGGCGGCAGGGCCGTCGCCGAACACCAACGCGGTGAAGCGCGTTTCGCACAGTTGCCGCATCAGCCAATCGGTGGATTGCGCCTTGATGAACGGGGCGTCGGCAGCCACTGCGCCAGGAACCATCAGGCCGCTGAAAGCATCGGCATCGGCGGTGTTCAGGTCCGAGTTGCGCAGCGTGGCAGGCACCGAAAGGCGGCCGCTGTTGACCATCTTGCGGGCAAACGGATGCTGGCGTGCCAGGTGCAGAACAGCATCGCGGAACAGGCGGCTGACTTCGCTTTTCGGCGTGATGAAATCGGTGGCTCGGGTCGAGTTCAGGATGTTTTCGTCGGCAGCCACTTCGCGTTCACGGGCATAGCTGTCGAGCAGCGCTTCGGGCGCTTCGCCGTTCAACACAGCAGCCAGTTTCCATGACAGGTTTTCAGCGTCTTGCAGACCGGAGTTGGCACCGCGTGCACCGAAGGGTGATACGCCGTGCGCCGAATCACCGGCGAACAACACGCGGCCATGCTTGAACGAATCCATGCGCAGGCACGAGAAGGTGTAGACGCTGGCCCATTCGAGTGTGAATGTCGCGTCCTTGAAGGGCGACGCATCGAGCATGGTGCGCACGCGCGGGATGATGTTTTCGGGTTTCTTTTCTTCTTCGGGATCGGCGTCCCAGCCGAGCTGGAAGTCGATGCGCCACACACCATCGGGTTGCATGTGCAGCAGCACGCTCTGGTTGCGGTGGAAGTTGGGGTCAAACCAGAACCAGCGCTCGGCGGGGAAGTCCACATCCATCTTCACATCGGCGATCAGGAAGCGGTCCTTGAAGGTGCGGCCCTTGCTTTCCTGCCCCAGCAATTGGCGCAGAGCGGAGCGCGAACCGTCGCAACCGGCGACCCAGTCACCGCGCAACTGGTAGTTGCCATCGGGCGTTTCGACGGTGAGTTCCGCGTGGTCGGCGTGCTGCTCAATGCCCACGACCTTGTTGTTCCAGCGGATGTCGATCAACGGCAATTGCGCTGCGCGTTCGGCCAGAAAGCCTTCCACGTAGTACTGCTGCAGGTTCACGAACGCAGGGCGCTCGTGGCCTTCTTCGGGCAGCAGGTCGAACTCGTAGATCTGCTCATCTTGCAGGAACACGCGGCCGAGCTTCCACGAAACGCCCTTGCTCGCCATGCGGTCGCCGCAGCCAAGGCGGTCGAAGATTTCCAGCGAGCGCTTGGAAAAGCAGATGGCGCGTGAGCCGGTGGAGAGCTTGTTGTCGTTGTCGAGCAGCACGACCGGAATGTTCTGCTGTGCCAGATCGATGGCCAGCGCCAGTCCCACAGGGCCTGCACCCACCACGATCACCGGATGCCGCGCAGGCGTTGCTGCCGTTTGATCGGCATGGCGCACGTAGTCAAACGTGAGCTTCTGAATGTCCAGCTCGCCTTCGCGGGGGATGAGCAGATCGTTGAGTTTCATGGCTTGTCTCCTTGGACCCTGTGGGTTCTTTCTGGCTGTTGGTTCCGGCTTACTGGCCTTCGAGCGATTTCCACATGTCCACGTCGCGCTCGGCTGTCCAGATGCGTGGGTCGGTGTACTTGGTGACTTCGTCGTAGCAGCGCGTCACGTCGAACGGCATGCAGTGGTCGAAGATCACCCAGCTTCCGTACTTGGGCTTGAGGGCTGCGTAAGTGGATTTGTAGACCGCGTTCAGGTCTTGACCTGCGGCGACACCCTTTTGCACATTGGCGAGCACGTCGGAGATGAACTCGCGTGTTTCGGTCAGGCCCGCCTTCACGGCTTCCGGCGTGGTGAGCGCTGCGCCGCGGCCTGGCACCAGCACCTTGGGGTTGAGCGCTTCGAGGTTGCTGAGCGTCTGTGGCCAGTCCTTGAAGTAGGCGTCACCCGCATAAGGGGTTGCGCCGAACTCGACCAGGTCGCCCGACAGCAGCGCTTTTTCCTGCGGCAGCCACACGACGGTGTCGCCCTTGGTGTGACCACGGCCGAGTTGCAGCAGTTGCACTTCGAGCTTTCCCAGCCACACGGTCATCTTGCCGGTGAAGGTCATGGTGGGCCAGGTCATTCCGGGCGGCACGGTTTCCACGTTGCTGAACAGGCGCGGGAAGCGACCGATCTCGCTGGCCTTGTCCTGCTCGCCGCGTTCGACGATCAGGTCATACGTGTCCTGGCTGGCCAGAATCTGCTCGGCACCGTAGGCGCTTGCGCCCAGCACGCGCACGGCGTGGTAGTGGGTCAGCACCACATATTTGATGGGCTTGTCGGTGACTTCGCGGATGCGGCGGATCACGTCGGCGGCCATCGCGGGGGTGGCTTGCGTATCAGCCACCAGCACAGCGTCGTCGCCAATGATGATGCCGGTGTTCGGGTCCCCTTCGGCCGTGTACGCCCAGGCGTGCTCGGAGATCTGGCTGAAGGTGACTTGCTTGACTTCCACATCGGCGTGGCTGGCAAAGGTACGGGTGTTCATCATTGGGCCTCAATTTCTAGTTCACGGATGCGCTTGGTGATCACGTCGAACTCCGTTTTGTAGGACGTGGCAAATTGCTCGGGGGTGCTGTTCATGACTTCAAAGCCCTTGCTCACGAACTGCTGGCTGAATTCGGGTGTTGCCATGGCGGCGCGCACTTCCTTGTTCAGCTTGTCGATGATGGCTTGCGGCGTTTTTGCAGGTGCCAGAAAGCCGATCCAGACATTGGTTTCGTACAGCGGATCCTTGAAGCCCAGCTCGATCATGGTAGGTACTTGGGGCAGCGATGTCGACCGCTGTGGTCCAAGAACGGCGAGTGGAACCACCTTGCCGCTGGGCACATGCTGCAGCGCGCTGGCAACCGACGACAGACCCACATCCACGGTGCCCGAAAGCAGGTCGGAGACCACCGGGCCTTCGCCGCGCTGCGGCACGTGGACCATGTTGGCCTTGAGCGAGCGGTTCAGGCTCTCGCCCGCCAGATGGCCGAGTCCGCCAATGCCCCAGGAGCCGTAGCTCAGCTTCACGTCGCCCTTGGCGGCCTTGGCCTTCAGGTCGGCCATGCTCTTGATGCCGGTGCCGGGATGCGTGGAGATCAGCGCGGGGCTGCGCACCACCTGGGTGATGAAGGCGAAGTCCTTCTGCGGATCGTAGGCCAGCTTCTTGTACAGCGCGGTGTTGTTGATCTGCGAGTCGGTGATGGTCATCAGCAGCGTATAGCCGTCGGCCTTGGCGCGGCTGACTTCGCCTGCGCCGATGGCACCGGCTGCGCCTGCCTTGTTGTCGATGACGAACGGCTGGCCGAGCGCCTTGGAGAGCTTGTCGCCCACGGTGCGCGCCACGAAGTCGGTGGCACCGCCTGCGGCGTAGGGCACGACGATGCGCACAGGGCGATTGGGGTAGTCCTGCGCCGAGGCCGTGCCTGCCATCAGCAGGACTGCGCAAGCAGCGGAAATCGTGGAAAGAAGTTTGAACATGGGGTTTGTCTCCGTTTTGTAGGGATGACTGCGGTTGGAGGGAAGCTCAAAGATCAACCACGATGCGTTCGCTGCGTGCGCGGGATACGCACGGCAGGATGCAGCGGTGTGCGTCACGTTCCTCGTCGGAGAGAACGTAGTCGCGATGGTCTGCCTCGCCTTCGAGCATGGGCAGTTCGCAACTGCGGCACATGCCTTCGCGGCAAGAAAAGGGGAGCGATTCACCGCAGGATTCCAACGCTTCGAGCATGCTCTGCTCTGGCGCGACGGTGATGATTTTTCCGCTGCGGTTGAGCAGCACTTGAAAGCTGCCTGCGGGTGCAGCGGGGGCTGCGTTTTCCGGTGGGGCAAAGCGTTCGAAGTGCGTGGCTGCCTTGGCCAGACCGACTTCAGCCGCCGCATTGCCAACGGCGTTCATCAAGCCTTCGGGGCCGCAGCAATACACATGCGCACCGCTACCAGCACTGCCGATGAAGCCCGCCAGATCAGGTGCGCCAGCGGCTTCCTGATCGACATGCAACTGCACGCGCTCACCGTGCGGTGCCAATGTCCAGCTGTACGCTGCACGTGAACGGGTGCGCACGCAGTACATCAGCTTCCATGGCTTGTCGTTGGCAATGCACCAGCGCACCATGCTCATGATGGGTGTGATGCCGATGCCACCGGCGATGAACACATGTTCGCTGGCGCTCTCGTCGATGCCGAACAGCGCACGGGGCTCGCTCACTTCGATCTCGTCGCCCACAGCCAGCTTCTGGTGCACGTAGGACGAACCACCGCGTGATGCGGGAGCCAGGCCCACGCCGATCACATAACGGTCGCGCTCCGAGGAGCAGTTGGAGAGCGAGTACTGGCGGCAGATATTGCCGGGCAGATGCAGGTCGATATGCGCACCCGAGGTGAATGCTGGCAGCGTGCTGCCGTCTTTGCTCCGCAATTCGAGGCCGAGCACATCCTGCGCCTCGTGCGTGAGGCGTGCAACTACGAGCTTCATGATGTCAGACCTTTGCGGTGGTTGCGGGGGCTGCTGTGCTAGGTGCAGATGCAGCGGCTTCCTTGGCGGCGGCTTCGTCTGCGGCCTCTTCGGCCAGGCGCTTGGAGACGGCCCAGCGGAACTGGTTCAGCGCCGCGTCGATGCCGAACGCCACCATCTTGAAATCGGGCGCGAGCGCCAGGCTCTTTTGCTGCGCGGTGATGATGTCGCGGTCTTCGTCGAAGGCATCCACCACGGCCTGGTGAATCTTGCGTGTGACTTCAGGCTGATCGATGGAAAAATTGTGTGGATGCGCAAAGAAGTAGTGCGTGGAGTTTTCGGTCTCCGGCGTGATCGCCTGGCAGCCACGGAACTCGATCGCGCCTTCGCGGTTGCCTTGCTCGGCACCTTGGCCGGTGGGGGCCATGCCCGAGTCCATCAGCAGCGTGGCGGGAATGGTGAAGTTGTAGATGTTCCAGCGATCGACCTTGCCGCCCCAGTCCTTCACCGCTGCGGCAAATGGAGGTGGTTCGATGTCGATGGCCCAGCGGGTGATGCGCACGCCGTTGTCGATGCGGTCCACCTTGGGTTGGCTGGCCGCGTAGTCCGCACCGCCGCCCAGAGTCGTGGGATGCACGAAAGGCAGGTGGGAGAAATCCAGCAGGTTGTCGCAGATGAGCAGGTAGTTCACGTCGTAGTGAATGTAGCCATCGTTGCTGCGCCAGTCGGGATGGTCGAGCCATTGCGTGTCGGGGATCAGCGAAGGGTCGGCCTTGGCTTGGTCGCCCATCCACACCCAGACCCAGCGGTGGCTTTGCACCACAGGGAAAGTACGGACCTTGGCTTGAATCGGAATGCGCTTCTGGGCAGGTGCTTCCACGCACTGGCCGCCTTCATCGAACTTCAGGCCGTGGTACATGCAGCGCACGCAGTCCCCTTCGCGGCGGCCCACCGACAAGGGTGCACCGCGATGGCAGCAGCGGTCTTCCATGGCCACGATCTCGCCGTCGGCCTTTCGGTACATCAGCACCGGCACGCCGATGATGGTGCGAGTGAACATGCCTTCCTTGGTGACTTCATGGTCCCAAGCCGCTACATACCAAGTGTTTTTGATGAACATGGGGTTGTCTCCTGGTTGTCATCCACCGAATCTTTTTGACGGCGTGAATGAAGTCTAGGGTGGTGGAATCCATGTATCAATCGTGCGTACACCATTCATAGAATGAACACCATGCATACAGATCAATTCGACTTGAACTTACTGGCGGTGTTCGATGCGATTTATCAGGAGGGAAGCGTTACGAAGGCGGCGCAAAAGCTAGGGTTAACCCAAAGCGCGATGAGCCATTCGCTGAACCGACTGAGAGCGTATTTCGATGATCCGCTGTTCGTGAAAATCGGCCCGCGCATGGAGCCGACCAGCAGAGCCACGAGCATGCACGCAGCGGTCGCCGATGTGGTCTCGACCGTGCGCGGCCAGATCCTGGTGAGCTCGCGTTTCGAGCCCGCGAAAGCCAAACGGGTGTTTACCCTGAGCATGACCGACATGGGCGAGCTGGTGTTTCTGCCTGCGCTGCTCGCGCGCTTCAAGAAGATCGCGCCGGGCTGCTCCTTGCGCACGATACAGGTGCCCATCGAACAGATCGAAGGCCTGCTGGCATCGGGCGAAGTCGACCTCGCGCTCGGCTCGATTCGCGCCGCGCCCGATGGGCTGTATCAGCAGCGATTGTTTCTGAGTTCCTTCGTCACCATTGCCAGCGCGCGCAACAAGGAACTGGGCACGGAGCTCAGCCGCGAGCAGTTCGAAGCGATGAAGCATGTCGTCGTTTCGTTGACCGGCCGCACCAGCGAGAGCTACGACAAGGTGCTCGAAGAGCAGGGCGTGGCACGCAAGATCGCCGTGGTCACGCCGCACTTTCTGATGGTGCCTCTGCTCATCGACCGCCATCCCGATCTGCTCGCCACCGTGCCGCGCGAACTGGCCGATGTGTTCGTCGAATTCGGCGCGGTGCGCATGTTCGAGTCACCCGTGCCGGTGCCGCCGTTTCAACTGAGCCAGTACTGGCACGCCCGCTTTCACAACGACTCCGCCACCATCTGGCTGCGCGAGTTGGTGAAGGAAACCTTCGAGCATTTTCCGCGTGTGGTGACGTGAGCTGCAAACCGTTTCGCGAGCGCCTGCTGCACGCGATGCTGGGCTGGGCGCAGACCCATGGACTGCAGCTTTGCGCAGCGCTTCACAACATCGGGTGCGACCAAAAGGGTGGGCATCGAGGCGTGCGTTGATGCACAAACTGGTGAAGACCGGGTTGAAACACTGCGTACGGGCAAGCCGTTTGGCGCGAAGTTGAATCTTCACGCAGAAAACAGAAAAGCCGTTGAGTTTTCACTCAACGGCTCTGTGTTTGGTGCCCAGGAGAGGACTCGAACCTCCACGATGTTACTCGCTAGTACCTGAAACTAGTGCGTCTACCAATTCCGCCACCTGGGCTTATAAAGTGTTTGCAATTGTAAACTGACCTTGGTGTCAGAAATCCGAATTTGCAAACTTTCTTTTGTCTTCAGCCCCTTGCGGAGCAGAGAAAAAGTTTTCCAGAGAATCACTAAAAAGCTTATCGATTTCGACGGCTTGCCGTTTGTTGTCGTTAAACTTGGTGCCCAGGAGAGGACTCGAACCTCCACGATGTTACTCGCTAGTACCTGAAACTAGTGCGTCTACCAATTCCGCCACCTGGGCATCTCAGGAAAGATTTAGATTGTATATCAAAAAAATGCACTCGCAGCCGTTCTCTGCAAATCAATCGGAAGAGATTGAAGGAACCGTGCAAGGTCATCGCGATGGACATGGGTTTGTCATTCGCGATGATGGTGAGCCAGACATTTATATTCCCCCCAATGAAATGCGCGCCGTTCTGCACCGTGACAAGGTGCGTGTGCGCATTGCGCGCTACGACAAGCGCGGGCGTCCCGAAGGGCGTGTCGTCGAGATCGTCGAGCGTCCTCACAATCCGGTCATCGGCCGACTGCTCAATGAGAGTGGTGTGTGGCTGGTGGCGCCGGAAGACAAGCGTTATGGTCAGGATGTGCTGATCCCAAAGGGTGCCACGGGCACGGCCAAGTCGGGGCAGGTGGTGGTGGTCGAACTGACCGAGCCTCCGGCTCTTTATGGTCAGCCTGTCGGTCGCGTGACCGAGGTGCTGGGCGAGGTGGATGATCCCGGCATGGAGATCGAGATTGCGGTGCGCAAATATGGTGTGCCGCATGAGTTCTCGGCTGCGTGCTTGGGGCTGGCGAAGGAGCTGCCTGAAAAAGTGCGTGCGCAGGACAAGCGCCGCCGCGTCGATCTGACCGACATTGCGCTGGTCACCATCGATGGCGAGGATGCGCGCGACTTTGACGATGCTGTGTATTGCGAGCCCGCGAAGGTGGGCCGTGGCAAGGGTTGGCGCCTGCTGGTGGCGATTGCCGATGTGAGCCACTATGTGGAGACCGGCAACGACATCGATGTGGATGCATATGACCGCGCCACCAGCGTGTATTTCCCGCGCCGCGTGATTCCCATGCTGCCCGAGAAGCTCTCCAACGGTCTGTGTTCGCTGAACCCGGAAGTGGAGCGTCTGTGCATGGTCTGCGACATGCTGATCACGGCAGACGGTGAGGTTCACGCCTACCAGTTCTACCCGGCGGTGATGTTCAGTCACGCGCGCTTCACTTATACGGAAGTGGCGGCGATTCTGGCGAACACGCGTGGTGCGGAGGCGGCCAAGCGCAAGGATCGCGTGCAGGATCTGCTGAATCTGCACGGCGTCTACACCTCGCTGCTGGGCGCGCGCGGCAAGCGTGGCGCGGTGGATTTCGAGACGACCGAAACGCAGATCGTCTGCGATGAGAATGGCCGCATCGAAAAGATCGTGCCGCGCGTGCGCAATCAGGCGCACCGTTTGATCGAGGAGGCGATGTTGGCGGCCAACGTCTGCAGCGCGGACTTCATCGGGCAATCCAAGCATCCGGGTCTGTTCCGTGTGCATGACGGCCCAACGCCGGAGAAGGTCGACATTCTGCGCGCCTATCTGAAGGCGCTGGGTGTGGGCATGACCGTGAGCGACGAACCGAAGACGGGCGAGTTCCAGGCGATTGCGTCTGCGACCAAGGACCGTCCGGACGCGCAGCAGATCCACACCATGCTGCTGCGCTCGATGCAGCAGGCGATCTACTCGCCCTACAACAGTGGTCACTTCGGCCTGGCGTTCGAGGCCTACACGCACTTCACGAGCCCGATCCGTCGCTATCCCGACCTGCTCGTGCATCGCGTGATCAAGGCGATCCTGAGCAACACCAAGTACAAGTTGCCGACGCTGCCGGAGCAGGGCGAGGCCTACGACAAGCTGGTCAAGCGACTGGCGGGTCGCGTGAAGGACCCTGACATCAAGCCGCTGTCGATGTCGGCGCGGCGCGAACTCGAAGCCTGGGAAGCCGCTGGACTGCATTGCAGCGCGAACGAGCGCCGCGCGGACGAAGCCAGCCGCGACGTGGAAGCGTGGCTCAAGTGCCGCTACATGCGCGAACATCTGGGCGAGGAATACAGCGGCGTGGTCACTGCGGCCACGACGTTCGGCATCTTCGTGACGCTCGACGAGATGTATGTCGAAGGGCTGGTGCACATCACCGAACTCGGTGGCGAGTACTTCAAGTTCGACGAGGTGCGCCAGGAACTGCGTGGCGAGCGCACCGGCATCCGCTACTCGATCGGCACGCGCGTGCGGGTGCAGGTCAGCCGCGTGGATCTGGACGGTCGCAAGATCGACTTCCGTCTGGTGCGTGACGACATCGAGCTGGCTGCCGCAGCTGCAGCCAATCGCTCGCGCCCCGGTGCTGGCAAGGCCGCTCGCGTGCCGTCGCGTCCTGATGATATGGTGCGTGCACGTGGCAGCGATGCGCCTCGTGCGGGCAAGCCGAGTCGCGGCAAGGATGGTGGCAGTAACGGCAACGGAAATAGCAATGGTGGTGGTGGCGGCAGCAAGCAGGACAAGTCTGCGCGCGGCCCCAAGGCGACCGTCAACAAGAAGGCTTCGCGCAAGAGCGCGAGCAAGGCACGCAAATCACAGCGATGATTGCAGCGATGATCGCGGGTTGGGTGCAGTCACAATAAAACGGAGACATGTCGGAGATGGTGGATAGCAAGAAGTCGAAGGTGGCGCTCGTCACGGGCGCTGGTTCGGGCATTGGCAAGGCGGCGGCACTGGCGCTGCTGGCCGATGGTTGGCAGGTGGTGTTGACAGGTCGCCGCGAGGCACCACTCGCCGAGGTAGCGGCGCAATCGGGTGCGGGTGATCGCGCTCTGGTGGTGACCTCTGACGTGACCGATCCCGCTTCGGTGCGCAACGTCTTCGACGCGGCGGTCAGCGCGTTTGGTCGGGTGGACTTGCTGTTCAACAACGCCGGCATCGGCGCTCCGGCAGTTCCGCTTGAAGACCTGTCGATCGAGGACTGGAAGGCGGTTGTCGATACCAACCTGAACGGCATGTTCTACTGCATCCAGAACGCCTTTCGCGTGATGAAGACGCAGGTGCCGCGTGGTGGCCGCATCATCAACAATGGTTCGATTTCCGCGCACACGCCGCGTCCCAATTCGATTGCCTACACCGCCACCAAGCATGCGGTGATGGGTCTGACCAAGACCGCATCGCTCGATGGTCGCAAGTACGACATCGCCGTCGGCCAGATCGATGTGGGCAATGCCGGAACCGAACTGGCGCAGCGCCTGACCCAAGGCGTGATGCAGGCCCATGGCGCAGTGGCCGAGGAGCCGCTGATGGATGTGGGAATCGTCGGCCAGTCCGTGCTCTACATGGCGAATCTGCCGCTCGAAGCCAATGTCATGTTCCACACGGTGATGGCGACCAAGATGCCATTTGCTGGCCGTGGGTAGGCGGCGCACCTCCATAGCTTGGTTGCTTGCGGCGATCTGCTCGGTTGCCGCTTTCCCTGTGAATGCGCAAGTGGCTGCGTCGCCGGATTTCTCCGCAAAGCTCAACGATCCCGATGGCATGGCGACGCGCACCTTGGCGTGTACGACCTGTCATGGGGCGCAGGGCAAATCCACGACCAGCGGCTACTTTCCGCGCATTGCGGGCAAGCCGGAAGGTTATCTCTACAACCAGCTTCTGAATTTTCGGGATGGGCGACGCGCCTATCCGACGATGTCGTATCTGCTGGAAAACCTGACCGACGACTATCTGCGCGAGATGGCGGGGCACTTTGCTTCTTTGCAGGTTCCGTATCCGCAGCCGCCTGCGCCGACCGAACCCCCGTCCGTGCTGGAGCGTGGCCGCAAGCTGGTGTTCGAGGGCGATGCCTCGCGTTCGCTGCCTGCCTGTGTGCAATGCCACGGTTCCGCGATGACGGGTGTTCAGCCGTTTGTTCCGGGGCTGCTGGGTTTGCCGCGCGACTATCTGAATGGGCAATTGGGCGCATGGCAAGCGGGCAAGCGACACGCGCATGAACCCGACTGCATGGCGGCCGTGGCCAAGCAGATGACGCCCGAAGATGTGAGTGCGGTGTCGGCCTGGTTGTCTGCGCAGCCGATCACCAACGGCGGCAAGCCGGCCGAGCGCCATGAGCCGCCGCTGCCGATACGCTGCGGCGGCATGGAGGTGGCTGGGAAATGAAGCGCTCCATCAAGATTATTAGTGTGCTGATCGGCTTGGCTGTGGTCGCGGGCTTTGCCGTGCAGCAGTTGAACCGCGTTGGCGAAGCGCCATTGGAAGCAAGCGAGTCGGTGCAGATTACGCCTGCGTTGGTCGCCAAGGGTGAATATCTGGCGCGCGCGGGCAATTGCATGGCCTGTCATACCGTGGCTGGTGGTGCAAAGTTCGCGGGTGGACGGGCGATCGAGACGCCGTTCGGCATCATCTATTCGACCAATCTCACTCCGGCCTTGCGCAGCGGCATTGGCGAATGGACTTCGTCGGAATTCTGGCGCGCCATGCACAACGGACGCGCGCGCGATGGGCGTTTGCTCTATCCGGCGTTTCCGTACACCAGCTACACGCAGGTGACGCGCGAGGATTCCGATGCGATCTGGGCCTATCTGCGCAGCATTCCGGCGGTCGATCAGGCCAATCGGGCGAATGCGCTGGATTTCCCGTTCAACACGCAGGTCGCTCTGGCAGGGTGGCGGGCGATGTTTTTCCGTCCAGCCAGCTTCGAGGCCGATGCCAAGAAATCGGCGGACTGGAATCGCGGTGCCTATCTGGTGCAGGGGCTGGGGCATTGCGCCGCCTGTCATACGCCGCGCAATGTACTAGGTGCCACGCAAGATGGGGCGGCGTTTCGCGGCGGGCTGATTCCGGTGCAGAACTGGTATGCGCCTGCGCTCAACGCGCCTCAGGAGGCGGGTGTGGCCGCTTGGTCTCAGGCCGATGTGGAGCGTTTGCTGAGGGTGGGCACTTCGCCGCACGCCACCGTTTCCGGGCCAATGGCCGAGGTGGTGTTTCGCAGCACGCAGTATCTGAATGATCAGGACCTGCGCTCCATGGCGACTTATCTGCGGGAGTTGCCGCAGCAGCAGGTCGCTGTGGAGAAGGTCGATGCTCCCGGATCGCGCACCATGGAGTTGGGAGCCTCCGTTTATCGGCAGAACTGTGCCTCCTGTCATGGTGACAAGGGGCAGGGCGATGGCGAGTCGTTCCCGGCGCTCGCGGGCAACCGTGCGGTGACCATGCACAGTCCCACCAATGTGGTACGTATGGTCTTGAATGGCGGCTACATGCCCGCAACTGCCGGAAATCCACGTCCGCAGGGCATGCCACCTTATCTGCATGTGCTCAGCGACAAGGAAATTGCAGCTGTGGTCACATTCATACGCAACGCTTGGGATAATCAGGCTTCTTCGCTGGATGCGACCGACGTGTACCGCGTGCGCGAGCGCCGTGGCTCCTGATGCGAAGCCCCCGATATTGTGTTGAATGACTGTGATGACCGATTTGCCCATGCCGGCGGCTGATGAGACCGCCATTGATATTCGCCCTGTGCGGCGTGTGATCTGCCTGTGTGCGGCCTGGTGTGTTGTCTGCAACCAATACCAGCCGCAGTTCGAGGCGTTGGCCGCGCAGTATCCTGAGGTCGAATTCCGCTGGGTCGATGTCGAGGATGAGGAAGAGGCAATGGGGGACTACGAGGTGGAAACCTTTCCGTCACTGCTGATTTCCGAGGGCAGCGAGGTGCGCTTTCTCGGGCCGGTGCTGCCGCAGATTGGCCTGATCAACACCTTGCTCAGGCGCTTGATGCAAGAAAAGGCGCAGTCGGCCGATGTGCACGCCGCGCCTTTGCTTGAGCGGCTTGCAAGCACAGGATCGTGAATGTTTTGCGACCATCACCAATGCAAAATGCATGCCGTGCTGCTATGCAGAAACTTGTAATCGGGCTATAATGCTGTCTTCACGACCAAACGGGCGGGTTCCAACCGCCCTTTTTTTTGGGCGTTTGCTTTTGGCATCAAGTGATTTCAAGAGCGAACCCTTGGCTTGTGCATTCGAGAAACAGGACAGAGCGCATACGTGGCATTGCAGCAAATCGTTGAACAAACCGTGACCGGGCTGGGCTATGACCTGGTGGAGATTGAGCGCTCCGCAGGCGGCCTCTTGAGAATCACCATTGACCTTCCGTGGCAACCGACTGCCGGGGAGGAGCCAGCGGCTGAGCAATTCATCACGGTGGAAGATTGCGAAAAGGTCACCCGCCAGTTGCAATTCGCGCTGGAAGTCGATGCGGTGGATTACAACCGCCTCGAAATTTCGTCCCCAGGAATTGACCGTCTCCTGCGTCACGAGATGGACTTTCAGCGTTTTGAAGGCGCAGAAGTCGATGTCACGCTCAAGGAGCCCGTTGGTGAAGCCGGTGGCGGTTTGATCAACGCCAATCGCAAGAAATTTCGCGGCACGCTGGAGCGGGCCGAAAACGGTGGCTGGCAAGTGGTCTGGAGCGATGCGCCTCCGGTCAAGCCAGGTCAGCGTGTGAGCAAGAAACGTGAGCCCGCGCCGCTGCAGGCACTGGGGTTCACCTTTGATGAATTGCGGGAGGCGCGCCTTGCGCCCATTGTGAATTTCAAGGGGCGGAGCGCCAAACCAGGCCAGCAGGCGGGTTGAACGTTTGAAATATACGGGGACGGCATCGCATGGATGCGGGTGCTGCCTCAAAGTGATTGAAACAGGAGAGTCGTCGAAATGAATCGCGAATTGTTGATGTTGGTTGAGGCCATTTCGCGTGAAAAGAATGTCGAGCGCGATGTGGTGCTGGGTGCCGTCGAGTCCGCTCTGGCGCAGGCCACCAAGAAGCTCTATCCGGGCGAGGTGGATATTCGCGTGGCTATCGATCGCGATAGCGGTAATTACGACACTTTCCGTCGTTGGGTCGTCGTGCCTGACGATGCGGGTCTGCAGAATCCCGACGCTGAAGAGCTGTTGATGGACGCGCAGGACCGCGTGGCCAATATCGCTGTGGGCGAGTACATCGAAGAAGAAGTCGAATCCGTGCCGATCGGCCGTATCGGTGCGATGGCCGCCAAGCAGGTCATTCTGCAGAAGATCCGCGACGCCGAGCGCGAAATGCTGCTCAACGACTTCATGAGCCGTGGCGAGAATATCTTCACCGGCACCGTCAAGCGCATGGACAAGGGCGACATCATCGTCGAGTCCGGCCGCGTCGAAGGTCGCCTGCGTCGCGGCGAAATGATTCCGAAGGAAAACCTCCGCAACGGCGACCGCGTGCGCGCCCAGATCATGGAAGTGGACCTGACGCTGCGCGGCGCGCCGATCATCCTCTCGCGCTCTGCGCCCGAGTTCATGATCGAGCTGTTCCGCAACGAAGTGCCCGAAATCGAACAAGGTCTCCTCGAGATCAAGAGCTGCGCTCGCGATCCGGGCAGCCGTGCCAAGATTGCCGTGCTCTCGCATGACAAGCGCGTGGACCCCATCGGTACTTGCGTCGGCGTGCGTGGCACCCGCGTGAATGCCGTGACCAACGAACTCGCCGGCGAGCGCGTGGACATCGTGCTGTGGTCCGAAGACCCGGCCCAATTCGTGATCGGCGCTCTGGCGCCTGCGAATGTGTCCTCCATCGTCGTGGACGAAGAAAAACACGCCATGGACGTGGTGGTGGACGAGGAAAACCTCGCGATCGCCATCGGCCGCGGCGGCCAGAACGTGCGTTTGGCTTCCGACCTGACGGGTTGGAAGATCAACATCATGGACGCTGCCGAATCTGCCCAGAAACAGGCCGATGAAACCAGCGCCGCACGCCAGCTGTTCATGGAAAAGCTGGACGTGGATGAAGAAATCGCCGACATCCTGATCGAGGAAGGTTTCAACAGCCTCGAAGAAGTGGCCTACGTACCGCTGCAGGAAATGCTGGAAATCGAAAGTTTTGATGAAGATACCGTGAATGAGCTGCGCGTGCGTGCCAAGGACGCTCTGCTCACCATGGAAATCGCACGTGAAGAGAGTGTGGACGGCGTTTCGCAAGATCTGCGCTCTCTGGACGGCCTGACGCCTGAACAGATCGACAAGCTGGTTGAGGCCGGCGTGAACACTCGTGATGATCTCGCCGACCTGGCCATTGATGAGCTGACCGAACTGACCGGCCAGACTGCTGACGAAGCGAAAGCCTTGATTCTGAAGGCGCGTGAGCACTGGTTTACTGGGCAAGAGTAAAGGTCAAGGAGGTACAAGCACAATATGTCGAGCAATACAGTCGCCGAGTTCGCCGCCGAACTCAAAAAATCCCCTGCCATGCTGCTGGATCAATTGAAGACCGCTGGTGTGGCAAAGGCATCTCCGAGCGATGCCCTGACCGAGGGTGACAAGCAAAAGCTGCTTGCCTATCTGCAGGCCAGCCATGGCACGTCTGGTGCAGATCGCAAGAAAATTACTTTGGTGAAAAAATCCACTAGCGAAATCAAGCAAGCTGATGCCACAGGCAAAGCTCGCACAATCCAAGTTGAAGTGCGCAAGAAGCGTACTTTCGTCAAACGCGAAGACGGCACCGAAGTTCCGTCCGATGCAGGTTCGGAGTCCGCCGCCGCAGTGCACGAAGACGTCGTATCCGCCGAGGACCAGGACTTGGTTCGTCGCGAGGAAGAAGCGCGCCGCAATGCCGAGCTGATCGGCCGCCAGGAAGAAGACCTAGTTGCGCAGCGCCGCGAACGCGAAGAGCGCGAGCGCCGTGACCGCGAAGCCGAAGAGCGCGCTGCTGCCTACATGGCTGCGGAAGCGGGCAAGAAGGCCGCGGAAAACGCTGCTCGCAAGGAAGCTGCTGCCGAAGCCGCTGCCGAAGCCGAAGCGCGCAACAAGGCACAGGCCGATGCCCGCGCCAAGGCCGAGGCTGAGTCCAAGGCGCGTCAGGCGGAGGAAACCGCTCGCGCAGCCGATCTGGATGATCGCCGCAAGAAGGCTCTGGCTGAAGCCGAAGCCATTCGCGCCATGATGGCCGCTCCCAAGAAGGTGCTGGTCGCCAAGAAGCCCGAGGAGCCGAAGCCGGTTGCCAAGCCTGCTGGCGCCGATGCCAAGAAGGGCACGCTGCACAAGCCCGCTACCGGTACCGGTGGCGCTGGTGCGCGCACCGCCGCAGCGGCTCCTGCAGCCGGTGCTGGTGTTGGCAAGGACGGCAAGGAAGTCAAGTCCGCCAAGCTGTCATCCAGTTGGGCCAATGACGGCGCGAAGAAGAAGGAAATCAAGACCCGTGGCGATGCCTCGGGTGGCGTGAACAATCGCTCCAACTGGCGCGGTGGTCCGCGCGGTGGTCGTCGTGGCGGCAATGACCGCAACGATCATCATCAGCAACATGCTCAGGCCGAATTCCGCGCCATTGAAGTGCACGTGCCCGAGACCATCACGGTCGCGGAACTGGCGCACAAGATGTCCGTGAAGGCCGGTGAACTGATCAAGATTCTGATGAAGATGGGCCAGATGGTCACCATCAACCAGATGCTGGACCAGGACACGGCCATGATCGTGGTCGAGGAAATGGGTCACACCGCCAAGGTGGCTGCTCTGGACGATCCGGAAGCATTCACTGCGGAAGAAGTCTCCAACTCGGAATCCGAACAGCTGCCGCGCGCACCTGTGGTGACCGTGATGGGTCACGTCGACCACGGCAAGACCTCGCTGCTGGACTACATCCGCCGCTCCAAGGTGGCGGTGGGCGAAGCGGGCGGTATCACGCAGCACATCGGTGCCTACCACGTGGAAACTCCACGCGGCATCGTGACGTTCCTCGATACCCCCGGTCACGAGGCCTTCACGGCCATGCGTGCTCGCGGTGCTCAGGCAACCGACATCGTGATTCTGGTGGTGGCTGCCGACGACGGCGTCATGCCCCAGACCAAGGAAGCCATCAAGCACGCCAAGGCTGCGAATGTGCCCGTGGTGGTCGCGATCACCAAGGCCGACAAGCCCGATGCCAACCCGGACCGCGTCAAACAGGAACTGGTTGCCGTTGAAGTGGTGCCTGAAGAATACGGTGGCGATTCGCCATTCGTGTCCGTGTCGTCCAAGACCGGTGCAGGCATCGACGAGCTGCTCGAGCAAGTGCTGCTGCAAGCTGAAGTGCTGGAGCTCAAGGCTCCGGTCGACGCCGCAGCCAAGGGTCTCGTGATCGAAGCCCAGCTCGACAAGGGCCGTGGTTCCGTGGCGACCGTGCTGGTGCAGTCCGGTACGCTCAAGGTGGGTGACATTGTTCTGGCAGGTCAGACATTCGGCCGCGTTCGCGCCATGCTGGATGAAGACGGCAAGCAGACCAAGGAAGCCGGTCCTTCGATCCCTGTCGAAATCCAGGGCTTGAACGAAGTTCCGCAGGCCGGTGACGACTTCATGGTGCTGAGCGATGAACGCCGCGCCCGTGAAATCGCGACCTACCGTGCTGGCAAGTTCCGCAATACCAAGTTGGCCAAGCAGCAAGCTGCGAAGCTCGAGAACATGTTCTCCGAAATGGGTGCGGGCGGTGCGGTGCAGACTCTGCCGCTGATCATCAAGGCCGACGTGCAAGGCTCGCAGGAAGCTCTGGCTACCTCGCTGCTCAAGCTGTCCACCGACGAAATCAAGGTGCAGATGGTCTACTCCGGCGTGGGTGGCATCAGCGAATCCGACGTCAACCTGGCGATCGCCTCCAAGGCCATCATCATCGGCTTCAACGTTCGTGCCGACGCGCAAGCTCGCAAGACCGCTGAAGGCAACGATGTGGACATCCGCTACTACAACATCATCTACGACGCAGTGGATGAAGTGAAGGCGGCCATGTCCGGCATGCTGGCTCCCGAGCAGCGCGAAGAAGCCATCGGTACGGCCGAAATCCGCACCGTGTTCGTGGCCTCCAAGATCGGTACTGTTGCCGGTTCCTACGTCACGTCCGGCGAAGTCAAGCGTGGCTGCAAGTTCCGTCTGCTGCGCGAAAACATCGTCATCTACACCGGCGAAGTCGAATCGATCCGCCGTCACAAGGACGATGTCAAGGAAGTCAAGGAAGGCTTCGAGTGCGGTATCAAGCTGCGCAACTACAACGACATCAGGGAAGGCGATCAGCTCGAACTCTTTGAAATCAAGGAGATCGCACGTACGCTGTAAAGCGTCGTGCAGGAGCGAAGCAAGAGCATGGCAGCGAAGAAATCCTCCACGCCCAACCGCGGTTTCAAAGTCGCGGATCAGATTCAGCGCGATCTGTCTGAACTGATCCGCGAGTTGAAAGACCCGCGCATCGGCATGGTGACCCTGCAAGGCGTCGAAGTGACGCCCGACTACGCACACGCGAAGGTATTCTTCAGCGTGCTCGTGGGCGACGCAGAAGCGACCGGAGAAGCCTTGAACCAGTCCGCAGGTTTCCTGCGCAACGGTTTGTTCAAGCGTCTGCACATCCACACCGTGCCTACGCTGCACTTCCATTTCGACCGCACCTCCGAACGTGCGGCCGACATGAACGCCTTGATCGCCAAGGCTGTTTCGTCGCGCGCCAAGGAAGACTGAGCATGAACGCGCCACGCACAAGGGTGCAGCGCCGCCCTGTGCATGGGGTGTTGCTGCTCGACAAGCCGCTGGGTTGGTCCAGCAACGACGTCCTGCAAAAGGTCAAGTGGTTGTTGCGCGCCGAAAAAGCCGGTCACACAGGTACTCTGGACCCACTCGCCAGCGGCGTTTTGCCGCTGTGCTTTGGTGCGGCCACCAAATTCAGCCAACTGCAGCTCGAAGCCGACAAGACGTACGAGACCATCGTGCGCCTTGGCGTCACGACGAGCACGGCCGATGCCGAAGGTGAAGTGCTGCAGACGCGCCCCGTGCAATGCACGCTGGGCCAGGTCGTCGAAGTGCTGGACCGCTTCATGGGCCCGATCGCGCAAGTGCCTCCGATGCACAGCGCGCTCAAGAAAGACGGCAAGGCGCTCTATGAATATGCACGCGAAGGCCAGACGGTCGAGCGTGCCGCGCGCCATATCGTGATTCACGAGCTGGAGATGCTCGACGTGCAACTGGAGGGCGATGAGCCCTTTCTGCATCTCAAGGTCTGCTGCTCCAAGGGCACCTACATCCGCACGCTGGGTGAAGACATAGGCGAAGCGCTCGGCTGTGGCGGCCACTTGAAAATGCTGCGCCGCATCGGCACCGGCGGCATTGGAGTAGAGCGCTGCGTGAAGCTCGCAGATCTCGAAGCCATGCCCGAAGACAAACGCATGCAGCATGTGCATCCGGTCGAGACACTTTTGAACAAGCACACAACTGTCACGCTCGATAGCGAAAATGCCGGGCGTTTTCTGTCGGGTCTGCGCCGTCGTGGCGATTGGCCCGATGCGGATGCCGTGGCGGTGTTTGGCGAAGAGCCACGCGCGCTGCTGGGAGTAGGTCACGTTACGGGAGGAGAGTTGGTACCAGACCGCCTTCTCAGCCCGATTGAAATTCAACAAATTCTGGGAAACTCGCCGCGGGTTGAACGCGGCACTTTGGAAACCACGCTATGAGCACTCAAATCCGCAACATTGCGATCATCGCGCACGTTGACCACGGCAAGACCACCATGGTTGACCAGCTGCTGCGTCAGTCCGGCACATTCGCCGAGCACGAAAAAGTCGTCGACACCGTCATGGACAACAACGCCATCGAACGTGAGCGCGGCATCACGATTCTGGCCAAGAACTGCGCGGTCAGCTGGAACGACACCCACATCAACATTCTCGACACACCCGGTCACGCGGACTTCGGTGGTGAAGTGGAGCGTGCTCTGTCGATGGTCGACGGCGTGGTGCTGCTGATCGACGCGCAAGAAGGCCCCATGCCCCAAACGCGCTTCGTGACGAAGAAGGCGCTGGCGCTGGGTCTGAAGCCCATCGTGGTGGTGAACAAGGTCGACAAGCCAGGTGCTCGTCCAGACTACGTCGTGAACGCGGCTTTCGACCTGTTCGACAAGCTCGGCGCGACCGACGAGCAGCTCGACTTCCCCGTGGTGTACGCCTCCGGCATCAACGGCTGGACTTCGCTTGAAGAAGGCCCTGCTGGCGAACAATGGGGTCCCGACATGTCGGCCCTGTTCGACACCATCCTCAAGCACGTGCCTGCCGTCAAGGGGGACGCATCCGCTCCGCTGCAAATGCAGATTTCCGCGCTCGACTACTCCACCTTCGTGGGTCGTATCGGCGTGGGCCGCATCAACGCCGGTACTTTGAAGCCCGGTCAGGACGTGCTGGTCATGGCCGGCCCCGATGGCGCAACCTACAAGGGTCGCGTCAACGAAGTGCTGAAGTTCCAGGGTCTGGAGCGCGTCAAGGTGAGCGAAGCCGGTCCTAGCGACATCGTGCTGGTCAACGGTATCGAAAACGTCGGTATCGGCGAAACGCTGACCGATCCTTCGAACCCACAGCCGCTGCCGATGCTCAAGATCGACGAGCCTACGCTGACCATGAACTTCTGCGTGAACACCTCGCCACTGGCAGGTCGTGAAGGCAAGTTCGTGACCAGCCGCCAGATCTGGGATCGTCTGCAAAAGGAACTGCGCTCCAACGTGGCCCTGCGCGTCAAGGAAACCGACGAAGACGGTATCTTTGAAGTGGCTGGTCGCGGTGAACTGCACTTGACCATTCTGCTGGAAGAAATGCGCCGCGAAGGCTACGAACTGGCCGTGTCCAAGCCACGCGTCGTGTTCCGCGAAATCAACGGCGAAAAGTGCGAGCCAATCGAACTCGTGACCGCCGACCTGGAAGAAGGTCACCAAGGCGGCGTGATGCAGGCACTGGGCGAGCGCAAGGGCGAACTCGTGAACATGGAACCCGATGGCCGCGGTCGCGTCCGTCTGGAATACCGCATTCCTGCACGTGGCCTGATCGGCTTCACCAACGAATTCCTGAACCTGACACGCGGTTCCGGCCTGATCTCCAACATCTTCGACAGCTACGAGCCACACAAGGGCGACATCGGCGGTCGCAAGAACGGCGTGCTGATCTCCATGGACGACGGTGAAATCTTCACCTACGCCCTGGGCAAGCTCGACGACCGTGGCCGCATGTTCGTGAAGGCGGGCGATCCCGTGTACGAAGGCATGATCGTCGGTATCCACAACCGCGACAACGACCTGGTGGTGAACGCCACGCGTACCAAGCAGCTCACCAACTTCCGCGTGTCCGGCAAGGAAGACGCGATCAAGATCACGCCTCCGATCGACCTCACGCTGGAATACGGTGTGGAGTTCATCGAAGACGACGAGCTGGCAGAAATCACACCGAAGTCGGTGCGTCTGCGCAAGCGTCACCTGAAGGAACACGATCGCAAGCGCGCCTCGCGCGACTGATCATGGGCTGCATGCTATGCATGCTTCTGCCAAGAAAAGCGCAGCTCGCAAGAGCCTGCGCTTTTTTGCGTCCAGATTCGGGGGATCAGGCAGCTGAGGTTTCCGCGTCGATCTCTGCCAGCAACGCGGCGAGCTTCAGTTGTGGATTCAGCCGCGCATCGAGCACATGGGCCAGCATGGTCTCAGCAGAGCCTTGAATCTGCGCAGGCGATGCGCTGTCCGCACCGTGCAAGATGAACGGCGGCAGGTAGGTCATGCCGATCAGATTGGCCGTCTGCTGCAGCGGCTTGAGGATTTCGCTCATCGCATAGTGGTTGTAGGCACCTGCCTGATAGGAGTCGGCAGGCCCGCCGGTCGAGATGCAACTCAGCCATTCCTTGCCGTGCAGCGCCTTGCCGGTCGAGCCATAAGCCCAGCCGTAGGTGAGCACATCATCGAGCCACTGCTTCATCAATGGCGGCACCGAGTACCAGCGCAGCGGGTGCTGGAACACGATCCGGTCATGCGCTTCCAGCACGGCTTGCTCCAGTGCGACATTGATTTTCCCGTCTGGATAGAGTTCGTATAGCCTGCGTACGGTGATCGATGACTCGCTCGCAAGTCGTTCTCCCCATGCACGATTGACACGGGATTGTTCAAGATGCGGGTGAAACAGATTGACGACGGTATTCATGCGAAAGATCCTGAAAGTGATTGCAGTGCAGGCAGTCTAGAAGTCGCTGGCCCATCGAAACAGACGCGGGTTGGCAATTCATTCGTGCTGTAATTGCACGAGTTCTCTGGCCCTGCCTCTGCTGGAAGGCGTCTTCATGTCACCACTCGCTCATGATTCCGTTTCGCTCGATCCAGAAGACCTGCTGCGTTTTCTGGCGGTGGCCGATGCAGGGAGTTTTCAGGCGGCGGCAGATCGTTTGCTGGTCGATCGCTCCGTGCTCTCGCGGCGTGTGGCAGCGCTCGAAAAAGCTTTGGGCGTGCGCCTGCTCAGGCGCAGCACGCGGTCGCTGTCGTTGACGGAGGCGGGCAGTGCGATTGCAGTGCGCGCCCGCAAGCTGCAGTCCTTGCTCGACGAGGTGCAGCAGATCGCCGACGACACGCAGTAGGAGGCGCGCGGGCTGCTGCGCATCACGTCGTCCACGCACTTTGGCAGTCGCTGCGTGATGCCCGCGCTGCTTCAGTATCAGCGGCTGTATCCGCAAGTGACCATCGACCTCGAACTCGACAATCGCCGCACCGACCTCACCGCCGAAGGCTTCGATCTGGCCGTGCGCATTGGTGAACCAACCGACTCCTGGGGCATCGCGCGCAAGCTGTGCACCAATCACGTGTGTCTGGCTGCATCGCCGGAATTCCTCAAGCGACACAGTTTGATCAACAGCCTCTCGGATTTGACGGCGTTGCCAGCGGTGTCATACGCCGCCGAGGGCTTGCGGTTCGCGCAATTGGAGCATCTCGACGACACGGGATCACTGCGCGCATCGCCCATGCAGATCGTCTTCTGGTGCAACAACACAGAGGCGCTGCTGCAGGCCACGCTCGCGGGCATCGGTTGGGGCTGCATGTCGCGCTTTCTGGCGCATGAGGATCTGGTGTCGGGGCGGCTGGTGCAACTGCTCCCCGATGTCAGAATGCCGCCCTACAAATCCGTGTATGTCGTGTATGGACAGCGGGAGTTGCCGTTGCGCGTGCGGCTCTTTCTGGAAGTGCTTGAAAGCAGCGTGGCGCAATGGGCGGCATGGAAGGGGTGATATCGCACCAATTTGGTGCGGTTCCCTTTTGTCGCCAAAGCTCGATCAAGGTGCATGAATCGGCTTGTCGATAGGAATATTGCACTGGTTTGGATGGCTGTATAGATGATGGCCCCGCTTTGGCGCATTTTTTGCTTGATTGCAGTGCGTTGCGTATCTCGAACGCAAGTTCGCACCAACAAGTACCAAATTTGAGCTGGAGTGTGAGATGGATGCACTTAAACAGGGCGCGGATGCCTTGTTCATTTTGATGGGCGCGGTCATGGTTCTGGCCATGCATGCGGGGTTTGCATTTCTGGAGCTGGGCACCGTTCGGGGCAAGAATCAGGTCAATGCACTGGTCAAGATCCTGGTCGATTTTTCGGTTTCCACCGTGGTGTATTTCGCGGTGGGGTATGCGGTGGCCTATGGCACGGGGTTCTTTGTGGGGGCCGAGCAGCTGGCGCAGAACAACGGCTATGCGCTGGTCAAGTTCTTCTTTCTGCTGACGTTTGCGGCGGCCATTCCGGCGATCATTTCGGGCGGCATTGCGGAGCGGGCCAAGTTTTGGCCACAACTGATCGCCACGGCCGTGATTGTTGGGTTCGTGTATCCGTTCTTCGAAGGGATCGCATGGAACGGGCACTTTGGCGTGCAGGCGTGGATCAAGTCGCTGACGGGCGTGGAGTTCCATGACTTCGCGGGCAGCGTGGTGGTGCACGCTGTGGGTGGCTGGATTGCGCTGGGTGCCGTGTGGCTGCTGGGCGCGCGCCGCAATCGCTACCGCCGTGATGGCGGCATTGCTGCGACGCCGCCGTCGAGCATTCCGTTTCTGGCGCTGGGCGCGTGGATTCTCACGGTGGGCTGGTTCGGTTTCAACGTGATGAGTGCGCAGACGCTGGACAAGATTTCCGGTCTGGTGGCCGTGAATTCGCTGATGGCCATGGTGGGCGGCACGCTGGCGGCTTTGGTGATGGGCAAGAACGACCCCGGCTTTGTGCACAACGGTCCGTTGGCGGGGCTGGTGGCGGTGTGCGCGGGCTCCGACCTGATGCACCCCATTGGTGCGCTGGTCGTGGGCGCCGTGGCTGGCGTGCTGTTCGTCTACATGTTCACGCTCACGCAGAACAAGCTGAAGATCGATGACGTGCTGGGTGTCTGGCCACTGCATGGGTTGTGCGGCGCGTGGGGTGGCATCGCGGCGGGCATCTTCGGAGCCAAGGCCTTTGGCGGGTTGGGCGGGGTGCATTTGGGCGCGCAGCTCATCGGCACGCTGATGGGGGTGGCCTGGGCGCTTGCCGGTGGCTTTGTGGTCTATGGCGTGCTCAAGAAAACCGTGGGGCTGCGCCTGACGCAAGAGGAGGAATTCGATGGTGCCGACCTGTCGATCCACCGCATCACCTCGTCACCCGAGCGCGAAGGCAACTGGTAAGACTGTATCTGCCAAAGGGGCTTTGCGATGTCGGAAGCTGGCATTTATAGCCCAGTTCGTTGATGCACTTGGGTTGTAAGAATGCACATCGTAAACCCTGCTGATTGTCTCCAGATGTGAGGATATGCTTCGCGGGCGATGCACCTACCCGGGGCATCAGCGGCTGTCTGAACACAAAGGAGACATGATGCAGCGTTACCTCTCACGCAGGCCTATGCGTGGCTGTTTTCCCATGGCGGTTTTGCTCGCTTTGCTTGGCGCAACACCCGCTTGGGCCGACATTCTGATCGGTCAGACCACGGCGGTGACCGGCCCGGTGGCGGCCAGTGTGGGGGAGACGCTGCAGGGCGTGAATTTGTATCTGAACAGCGTGAATGCCAAGGGCGGTGTGAACGGCGAAAAGATCAAGCTGATCACGCTGGATGACAAGTTCGAGCCCAAGCTCGCGGGCGAGAACGCGCAGCGCCTGATCGAGCAGGACAACGTGGTTGCGCTGTTCATGAGCCGCGCCACACCGCACACGCAGGCCATTCTGCCGTTGCTCGCCAAGTACAACATTGCGCTCGTCGCGCCATCCACCGGGGCGATGGTGTTTCACCAGCCGGTCAATCCGCTGGTGTTCAACGTGCGCTCCAGCTATCAGGCCGAAACCGAAAAGGCCGTCGAGCATCTGCACACGCTGGGCCTGAACCGCATTGCCATGGTGCATGTGGACGACAGCTTTGGCGAAGACTGTCTGGCGGGCGCGATGAAGGGTTTCAAGCAGACCAAGCTGGAGCCCGTCACGGTCATCAAGGCTGATCGCAGCAAGCCCGATTACGCAGCGATCGTGCCGCAGCTCATCAAGGAAAACGCACAGGCCGTGATCTGGATTGGCTCCAGCGTGGCGGTGAGCGACGGTGTCAAGGCGCTGCGCAAAGCGGGCTCGGCGATGCAGGTCGTCACGGTGTCGAACAACGCTTCTTCAGGCTTCGCCAAGCAGTTGGGCGAGGCCGTGCGCGGTGTGATCGTGACGCAGGTGTTTCCCAACGAGCGCTCCATGGGCTATGCCATCAACCGCGAGGCCGCGGCGCTGGCCAAGGCCGATGGCGGGGTGACGATCTCGCCTTCGGTGATGGAAGGCTTTGCATCGGCCAAGGTGCTGGTCGAAGGCCTGCGCCGCGCGGGCCCCAAGCCCACGCGCGAGAAGGTAGTGGCGGCGCTGTCGGGCATGAATCACTTCGATCTGGGCGGGCTGGAAGTGGGCTACGGGCCGAACGACCGTACGGGTCTGAGCTTTGTGGACCTGTCCATCATCGATGCGAACGGGCAGTTCAGGCGGTGACCAGTCTGCAGCGTGCTGCCTGATATTGAAAAAGTATCGAGATCACACCAAATCGAATTGGACAATAACGAGAAAGGTATCGAACATAGGTCTGACAACACGCACTACTAGATTCAGGAGACAGTGCTGATGCAGACCTCTTTGGCGTACCAGGGCCCCTTGGCCGGCGTGCGCGTGCTCGACCTTTCCAGTGTGATCTTCGGTCCGATGAGCAGCCAGGTGCTGGCTGACTACGGGGCCGAGGTCATCAAGATTGAACCGCCAACGGGTGATTCCACGCGCCACACCGGCCCCGCCGTGGAAAAGGGCATGGCCGCGATGTTTCTCGGCAGCAACCGCAGCAAGAAAAGCGTGATGCTCGATCTCAAGCAGCCGAATGCGCAGGAAGCGTTGCAGGCGCTGATCGCTACCGCCGACGTGTTCATGCACAGCATGCGTCCGCAGAAGCTCGCGAAACTCGGGCTCGACAAGGACACGCTGCGCGCGAAGTTTCCGCGTCTTATCTACGTGGGCATGCATGGCTTTGGCGAGGCAGGGCCTTACGCGGGCATGCCGGCCTACGACGATGTGATTCAGGGCATGAGCGGGTTGGCCGATCTGATGGACCGGCAGATCGGCGAAGCGCGCTATCTGCCGACCATCGCCGCTGACAAGACCTGCGGGCTGGTGGGAGCGCATGCGATTCTGGCCGCCTTGTTCCAGCGCGAGCGCACGGGCGAGGGCTGTTTTGTTGAGGTGCCGATGTACGAAACCATGGTGGGTTTCAACCTCGTCGAGCATTTCTACGGCCAGCATTTCAACCCGCCGCAAAGTCCGCCCGGTTATCCGCGCGTGATGGCCAAATCGCGCAGGCCGTACAAGACGCTGGACGGCTATGTCTGCATGATGCCGTACACCGATCAGCATTGGCAGCGCTTCTTCGAATCGGTGGGTCAGCCCGCCATCGCAAGCGATGAGCGCTTTGCCAATCAGGCCGCGCGCACGCGCCATATCGATCAACTGCTTGACCTGCTCGGCAGTTTTGTGAAGCAGCGCGACACCGCGCACTGGCTGGAAGTGTGCGAGCGATTGGAGATTCCCGCAGCGGCGGTGGCGCGGCTCGATGACCTGATGAGCGATGCGCATCTGCAGGCGACGGATTTCTTTGTGTCGCTGAGCGATGCGGCCATGGGCAAGCTGCGCTTTCCACGTTCCTCCGTGCGCATGGATGGCGCGCAGGCCCCGATCACCATGCCGCCGCGGCTGGGCGAGCACACGCAGGAGCTGCTCAGGCAAGCGGGCCTGAGCGATGCCGCCATTGCCGCACTTCAAACCCAACAAAAAAAGGAAACCTGAACCATGGCCACCACCCAGATCGCCAACGCCGATCAACTGAACAGCATCGCGCGCATGGGGCAGGGCGTCTACTGGCAAGACATCGTGGTCGGCCAGCAATGGCGCACCTTCCGCCGCACGATCACCGAAGCCGATCTCGTCGGCTTCATCAATGTGACCGGCATGCTCGAAGCCATCTTCATCGATGCCGAATTCGACGAGGGCGCGATCAAGGGGCGACCTGTTCCGGGCGCGCTCACTTACACGCTGATCGAAGGCTTCATCCTGCAATCGATGATTCAGGGAACGGGGCTGGCGATGCTGGAGCTGCACCAGAAGATCCTCGGTCCTGTCATCGTTGGCGACACGATTCAGGCGTTGGTCGAAGTCACCGACATCCGCCCGACCAGCAAGAACAACCGCGCGGTCGTCACATCGAAGATCACCGTCTACAACCAGCGGCGCGAAGTCGTCATGGAATACACCGCCGTGCGATTGCTGGCGGGGCGCTGAGCACCTACCGACTTTCCATCACGACCAATCAAGGAGACAAGCAACATGCCCAAACACACGGACCACACGAATCACCAGAACCTTCCACGTCGCCACATGCTGCAACTGGCCATGCTGGGACTCGCCACCTGCGCCGCCATGCCCATGGCTGCCCATGCCGACACCTGGCCCAGCAAGCCGATCACGCTGGTCGTGCCGTTCCCGCCCGGAGGCCCCACCGACATGGTTGCCCGCGTGCTGGCGCAGAACGTGGGCGAGCAACTGGGTCAGTCCGTCATCGTGGACAACAAACCCGGCGCGAACGGCAATATAGGCAACGCCTTCGTCGCCAAGGCGGCGGCCGATGGCTACACGGTGCTCTACAACACTTCGTCGATCGCGCTCAGCCCGGCGCTGTACAAAAAGCTCAGCTACAACGTGAACACCGAGCTGGCTCCGGTCGCGCTCACCGCCGTCGTGCCGCTGGCGCTGGTCGTCAACCCCAAGGCGCCGGTCAACTCGGTGGCCGAGTTCGTGAAGTACGCCAAGGACCAAAAAGGCAAGCTCTCCTACGGCTCGGCAGGCAACGGCAATGTCACGCATCTCGCGGCGTTTCAACTGGTGCAGCACTACGGGATCGAGGCCACCCATGTGCCGTACAAGGGCAGCGCCCCAGCCGACGTGGATCTGGTCGCGGGGCAGATCGACTTTCTGACCGACACCATCAACTCCGTCTCTGCCTTCATCAAGGACGGCAAGCTCAAGCTGCTGGCGGTGTCCACGTCCAAGCGACTGCCCAATTTCCCGCAAGCCCCGACGCTCGCCGAAAGCGGCATGACGGGTTACGAGTCGGGCGCGTGGCAAGGCGTGATGGTTCCGGCCAAGACGCCCAAGGAAGTGGTCGACAAGCTGAACGCCGCCATCAACAAGGCGCTCAAAGACCCCGAAGTGCTCAAGAAGCTCGCGATCCAAAGCACCGAACCGCTGGGCTCCACGCCTGCGGAGTACGGCGCGTACATCAAGAAGGAAATCGCGCGCTGGGATTCGGTGGTCAAGAGCACTGGTGTGTCGCTGGATTGAATGTTCTGGCCCGCCTTGGCGCGGGCCTGACTTCACGATGCGGGATGAGCGGGGAGATGCAGGCAGGCGCTTTCCCCGGTGCTCACAAAAAATAGAGGTTGACTATTTTCATGCGCCTTCGTGGCGCATTTTTTCATTGCCCTGCCGCGCTTGCACTTGCGAAATTGCTGCAATGCACGCAAATTTAGTTGTAACTCCGTCATCCGTTTCGCACGACCGTGCGTTATTCGTGAATTGACTTGAGTCAATTTTTTCGTTGTTGCGTGTGGAGCCCTTGCGGCATCTTGTCTGACAGCGTGAGTGGAATTCTTCCAGCTTACGAAATTCACAAAAAGAAATATTTTTGCAATCTATTACACGATTGCTCACTTCTGGTTTAGTATTTGATCCAATCGTATTTAACTATCATTTTTGAGTGATTGAGCAGCAATCACGTTGATCGAGGTTGAAAATTTTTTCTCTGGTTCTTTCCCCTCTCGCACAGCAAAAGCGCCTGTGCACGCTGGCGGCCCCGGGCTGTCAGGCATTGGCGTTGCTGGTTGCCGGTTTCGGGACGGGATTTGCTCCACGTGCAGCGGCGGAGCCTTCAAGGGTTGGTCAGACGGTTGCGCAGATCGAGTCGCTGACGCCGCTGCAGGCTGAGCGACAGCGGGTGCGCAAGCAGATGGAAGCACAGCCTGCAGCCTATGAGGACAAGGTGATGGACGCGAGTGCATTGTCCGAGCTGGAGTCATCCGATGCGTCGGCTCAGATGAGCGACGACGGACTGGGTTTGCGCACGTTTGGCATGGAGTCCCGCTACGGCTTCTCCAGCTACAACGGTTCTGGCGGACTGCACAACCGAGCCAACGAATTCGGGCAGCGGGTCTATTTCACGCAGCAAACCTTGAACTACGGCGAATGGAATCTTCAGGCAGAAGGGCGCTTTCGCAATGGTGACGAGGGGTTCAATGGCGGCGTGCTCGGCTATGCCGTTCAGCGCAGCAGCGCTCGCTTGACGCTGCGCAACTATGGCTTGCCGGTCACGGCTGGCGTGTTTGCCGATTCCGCTTTGGGCGATCAGTATGCGGACACCACGGAAGCGCTGCGACGCAACTATCGTTTGTTCCTTGGCAGCAGCGTGGTGCGTGGCGCAGGCACGCGCCTCTACGGGTCGGATTTTGACGTCACCGCTGGCGTGGGCGACCGTGGGCGATTGATTGGGGGGCCTTACCCCGGATTCGAAAGCTTTGGTGGAACACTCTCGTGGTTGGGGGCCACAAAGCGCCTGGCCAACGGCATCTATGGTGGGCTCCAGCTCAGTCAGGCTAGCCAGGTGCCTCAGAACCTCTACAGTCTTTCCTCCTACTACACCGACTACCGTCTGCCCCAGTCGGTCGAAAGCGTGTCCTCCATGGCGGCGGCCATTGGCTTCGGTGCCGATCCGGTGAAGGATGGCGACTATCGCTGGCGGCTGACGTGGATGCACAGCCAGACGGGCGCGAACATTGCAGGGCGCAACAATCGTGCGGATGGTGCATTTCTGGAGGCCAGCGTGCGCCTGGCGGGACTGCGCCATGAGTTCGGGCTCTATCAGGCGGACCCCAATCTGCGCTTTGGCGACAACCTTATCTCCTCGGACAACCGGGGCGCCTACTGGCGCATGGATGGCAACACCGCTCGGCTGTCCTGGGGGTTAGGCGTGGACGCCGTGCTGTACAACCCGGACAAGGAAAGCAATCGCCAGAACTCCAGGCAGTGGGGTGTCTATGGCAATGCCCAATACCGCATCAACCGCAATGATGTGGTGGGTGCCAGTGCCAACTGGAATAGCCAGCGCCGTTTCGATGCGTCACAGAACGTGCTGACCGACGGGCAGCGCAGCCTGCAGGCCAATGCGTTCTACCAGACGCGGTATTTCGATTGGGCGCCCACACGCTGGCGGCTGAATGTCTGGCGCAATCAGGCGCTTGTCACCAATGATGCGACCGCCACGGGTGAAGAAATTCAGTGGGAACAGGACTGGATCACCGGCAAGTACGAAACCATGCGCCCGGAGTTGACCAGCACGCTGGGCTATGCACGCGACCGCAGTGGCGGCAACGCCCAGACCTATCCCACGGCTGGACTGCTCGGACGCTATTGGATCAACTCCACCTGGAACATCTCGGGCACGCTGCGCTACACATCGCGTTCGAGCAATCTGTTCACCAGCCGGGGCCTGTCCGGCAGCGTCAATTCGGAAGCGACGCTGGGCAATGGGTGGCATCTGGGTGCCTCCGTCAATCTGAATCAGGCACGTATGCAGATGCAGAACATTGCGGGTCTGCCCAATGCGCTGATGACCCGCACCAACGAGAAGTCGGCCTATGTCTACTTGCGCTGGGATGGCAGCAAGGGCCGGGCGCTGAGTGTGGCCGGGCAGCGTGAAGGCTCAGCCGCTGGTGGCGGCACGGTGCGCGGCGTTGTGTACATGGATGCCAACAACGACGGTGAGCAGCAAGCTGGCGAGAGCGGCGTGGCCAATGTCGAAGTCATCCTGGATGGCCGCTATCGCGTCATGACCGATGCGTCCGGTCAATTCGAATTTCCGATGGTCGCCACAGGCGGTCATCAACTGTCGTTGCGCGCAGAGAGCGTGCCCCTGCCTTGGGGGCCCGCACCTGCACGCAGCGCCAGCGTAGAGGTTCCCTTGCGAGGTGTCGCGAACGTCCGTCTCCCGGTCATCCGGGTGGGAGGAGGTGAGTGATGCCAAGCACGAGAAATGGTGCGCCACTGTGGCGTGCTTCAAAGAGGGTTGTCACGGCATTGCATTGCTTGCAGACACCCAGTGAGTACATGCAAATCTTCATCATCAAGGAAAAAATCATGCGTAAGCATTACAACAAGCCGTCCCTCATCATCGGTGCCGCATTGGCACTGGTGGCCACGTTTGCCCAAGCCGAGCAAACCATCGGTATCCAGAATCCGGGTTCCACACCAGCCAGCGCGACCGCACGCGTCAACGTGCGCGTGACCGTGCCCAAGATCGTGATCCTGCGCGTCGGCAACGCGGATACATCGGTCAGCGATGTGAACTTCACTGTGGCGGTGACGCCTGCAGTGACTGGTGCTCCAAACAATTCGCTGCCATACAGCGGCAGCATTGCTCCATCTCTGGGCACGACCGTGGCCACCACATTCCCCACCACCACAGCCGGTGTTCTGGCGACAGGCGCGTGGACCAATGTGGTCGGTGGCGCGAAGCTGACATGCGCCCTGACGGCACTGCCCGGAGCAACCCCATTCGCTGCAGGTGCAACAGCTGCCGGCGTGCCGGGAACGGACGACATCACTGTAGTGGGTACAACGCCTGCACACCCCGGCGGTTCTCTGACCCAATGCAACGGCACGGCGAACAGCCCGATCGCTGCACTGAACGCGCTGGCCGGAACCTTCACCTACAGCGCGACCTTCACGGCCACGGGTATCAACTCTGGCACCTATGGCAACATCGTGACCTACACGGCCACGACGCTGTAAGTGACAGGTTTGCGAGCAACCGGGATGTACAGCATGAGCAAGTACTTGCAACTTCATCACCCGAGCGCGGCGCGCAGGTGCGTGGCTTTGGCTGTCTTCCTGGTTCTCGCAGCCCTTGCCGAACAGGCAGGGGCGGTCGTTACCTTGACCACTGGTTATCTCGGAACACGCACGCTGACACTGCGCGTGGGAGCTACCGCCGGAGTCGATACCGTGCAGTTCAATGTGCAAGGGGCTACGGTCGGAAATTCGCAGGCGTATGCGGCTCCCGTCAGCGGCAACGCAACGTCGATTGCTGCGACCGGAACGGGCGTCACGTTTCGCATGTACATGCAGGTTCCGTTGTTCAACATTCCGCAGCCGATGACGACGACGGTGACTTCTCCTGCCGCGTTGACCTGTTCGACAGGGAACTGCAGCGGCTATTCCATTCCGTTCTCGTCCATAGGCTGGACCGTGTCTCCCGCGCCGTCGGGCACCTACGCGGCCTACGATTTGCAAAGCGGTGTCTTTGTCAGCGGAGGCGGAACACAGACGCTGTTGAACTTCAGCCTGATCAATGCAGGAGGCACTGCCGAGGTGGCGTCGACGATGAACTTCTACTACACCAACACCGTGGCCTATCCGGCAGGCACCTATACGGGCACCGTGACCTACACCACCAGCCTGCCATGAACAAGACCCTTGCATCGTCGATGATGGCCAGCCTTGCGGCGCTGGCGTTGGTTGCGGCACTTGGCCGCAGCACGGTGTTGGCGGGAACCCGGCTCGATGATTCGGCATCGCCGCGCGCGCTGGTGCAAGCGCCGAACATGGTGTCCGAGTATGGCTATCCAGTGAATCAATATGTGCCCGGCGCTCCTGTCGCGCAGCGCGGCATTGTGGATTTTGGGCGCATCGAATACAGACTGGCCACAGCCCCTTATGTGGGTCGCCATGCACGGATTTACTTCGTCATTCCCCCCGCAGTCATCGGCTTGCGTTCGCCACAAGGACTGCAAGTGAGTTGGCGTTCCGAAGGCAACTTCGCCTCCGGTAGCGGGCGTCCTGGTGACAAGGTACAGGTATGGAGCGGATGGGTGCGTGATGCCTTCATGAGCGAGGCGATCGCGCTTCGCATGGAGTTTGCCCTGCGCGAAATGAATGTGCAGGCGTCCAAGGGAATTTCCCTTGAGTGTTTTTTTGAAATCGAGGTCGGACCATGACCGTTTTGAATCCTATTCTTTCCTATTGTTTCCCCCATCTGCGCAGGCTGTGCAGCTTGTCCACGCTGACGTTTGCTGCGGTGCTGAGTCCGGTGCTGGCACATGCGGGTGCCTTCGATGTGGGCGTGTCTCCATCGCGCTTCGAAATCTCGGCCAAGAGTGGTGGTCGTCTGGGACAGACGCTGGAAATCTTCAATCAGGATGGACAGCCCACGGAGCTTTCCGTGAGGACGCTGGACTGGGAATATTCGGAGAAGGGCGAACTCAAATTCTTTGACGAGCTGCGCCCCGGCAGTTGCCGTCCGTGGTTCACGCTGGAGCGCAAGACGGTCAGGATCGATGCGCGCAGCAAGGCGTCGTTTCGTTTCCAGATCGATGTGCCTGCAGATGCCGGAGTGACCGAGTGCCGCGTGATGCTTGCCATCGAAGGTGTGAAGCCCGCGTATCAGGCCATGGTGCAGTCGGGCGGTGCCAGCCTTGCCTTGCCTGTGAATGGACGCTTGGCTGTGGCGGTCTACGTGTCCATCAATGGTGCACAGCCCGTGCTGTCGATGTCGCACACAAGTACGCTGCAGAAAGATCAGGAATCTCTGGCGTCCGTGACCGTGACGAACACGGGTACGGCACACGGGCGACTGGATGGGGCGTTGGATGCGAAAGATGCTTCCGGTCTGAGCTTCGAATTGGTGCCGGACGGCACCCCGATACTGCCGGGGCAGACCCGGAACATCATGCTCAAGCCACGAGCGCTTTCCGGTACGTCCGAGCCCAAGGTGACTCTCCCTGTGAAGGCGAGTGGAACACTCGATTGGGAAAACGGCAGCTTCAAGATCAACGCGGAGTTTCGTTAAATGAATCAGACGGCCTTGCGTGCACGCTGGTTGCGCATCGGACTGGGTGGGCTGATGGCACTGCTCGGCTGTGGCGGGCAGGCGGCCCAACAGGTTGTCTCTGGCAACAATGGAACCATCACAGCGAGTGTGCAACTGAACTTCAGCATCACCGTGGGCAAGTACGTCTCGCTGAGGGTAGGAAATGCGGACACGTCGGTCAGTGACGTGAATTTTTCAGTAGATTTCAATCCGACCCGTACTGCGGGAAACAGTCAGGCCTACTCCGGCTCCATTGCCCCTTCGTTGGTGGTGAACACGGCGACTACCAATCCCACCACCACAGCGGGCGTATTGCAGGTGGCGGCCTTCACGAACATGAGCGGTACCTTGCTCACCTGCAGCGTGAGCGCGCTGAGCGGTGCCACGGCCTTGTCCGTCGGGAGCACGACAGCGGGTGTGCCCGGTCGCAGTGATATCACTGTGACCAGCGGTGGCACGGGAACAGTCCAGCATCCCGGAGGCAGTGTCGCCGGATGCAATGGCAGCACCAGCAGTGCGCTGCCAATGATGAGCAATCTCACGGGTACCTTCACCTATGTACCCGCGTTCACGCCCACGACTGTGAATGCTGGCACGTTCGGCAATGTGCTGACCTACACCGCCACCACCTTGTAGAAGCTGGGCTTCTGTCTGTTTTGGATACCGCAG
The DNA here is from genome assembly GCF_011305535.1 of Diaphorobacter sp. HDW4B. GTDB lineage: Bacteria > Pseudomonadota > Gammaproteobacteria > Burkholderiales > Burkholderiaceae_C > Diaphorobacter_A. The sequence goes on along the minus strand of NZ_CP049905.1, from coordinate 314,828 downwards.
TGGCACGCTGTCGTGCTGCGGTGAGTCATCCATTTGCGCTATTCTTGCAAGTTGTGCGTCGGGCGCTCCCGCGTCTGGCGTTCGCTTCTCAGCGGGTCGCTTTATCCGGTCCGTTTCTCACTCAAAAGCTGCAGACAAGCACTGGCTTGCAAGGAAGGACAAAAACAATGACGGAGATGACGGCGGAAGTTCTGGCCGAAGTTCGTGGTCAGGTGGGCTTTATCACTCTCAATCGCGCCAAGGCGCTGAACGCGCTGTCGCTGGGCATGGTGCGTGATCTGCTGGACGTGCTGCTCCAATGGCAGAAGGATGAAAAGGTGCTGGCCGTGGCGATTCGCGGCAATGGCAAGGAAGGCGCGTTTGGCGCGTTCTGCGCGGGTGGCGATATCCGCTTTCTGCACAAGGCGGGCAGCACGGGCAATCCGGAAATCGAAGACTTCTTCACCGAAGAATACGCGCTCAATCACCTGATCCACACGCTGGGCAAGCCCTACATCGCGTTCATGGACGGCATCGTGATGGGCGGCGGCATGGGCATCAGCCAGGGCGGCACGGCGCGCATCGTGACCGAGCGCACCAAGATGGCCATGCCCGAAACCATCATCGGCCTGTTCCCTGACGTGGGCGGCGGCTACTTCCTCTCGCGTTGCCCCGGCCGTGTGGGCGAATGGCTGGCGCTGACCGGCGACACCATCAACGGTGCTTCCGCCATTGCAGCCAATCTGGCCGATGGCTTCATGCCATCCGACAAGCAGGCGGGCGTGTGGGAACAACTGGGCACCGAGAAGTTTGCCGACGGCGCTGCCGTGCAGAAGTTCATCGCATCGCAGTACGTGGCTGCGGGTGAGGGTGCCATCGGCAACCTCACGCACATCGAGAAGTATTTCGCGCTGCCGACCGCGGTCGAGATCGTTCAGGCGCTCGAAAAGGACGGCGACGAGTGGTGCCAGAAGACGGCTGCCGCGCTGCGCAAGCGTTCGCCGCTGATGCTGGAAGTGGTGCTGGAGCAGATCCGCCGCGCGCGCGGCATGACGCTGGCCGAAGACCTGCGCATGGAGCGCGACATGGTGCGTCACTGCTTCTTCCTGCGTCCCGGCCAGAGCGAAACCATCGAAGGCATTCGCGCGCTGGCGGTGGACAAGGACCACAGCCCGAAGTGGAATCCCGAGCGCGTCGAGGACGTGAAGCGCGACGTGGTCGAGGCCTTCTTCAAGAGCCCATGGCCCGCGCATTCGCATCCGCTGGCCGCACTGGCTTGATGAGGCTTTTCCGACCACTGATCTGTTGATTCGGCATTTGGCACCTTAAGCACTTCCCAGGAGACACCGCCATGACCAAGGTTTCGATTCTCTACCCTCGCGCCGAGGGCAGCACGTTCGACATGGACTACTACCTCACCAAGCACATTCCGATGTGCGAGCGCCTGTTCGGCCCCGCGCTGCGCAAGGCCGAGGTGGACGAGGGCGTGGGCGGTGGTCTTCCGGGCAGCGCCTCGCCGTTCGTGGCGGCGGTGCATCTGTACTTCGATTCGGTCGACGCGTTCTATGCAGCCTTCGGGCCGCATGCGGCGGAAATTCTGGGTGATGTGCCGAAGTACACGAACATCAAACCGCTGACGCAGATTTCGAAGGTGCGTTGATCGCGCTTGTTCGAGTTCGATCCCCAAAGCAAAACAGCTCCCGAAAAGGAGCTGTTTCTGTTTGCTGGAGCGAAAAAGATTCGACGCTCAGCGATGGCGGCTCTTCATCGCGCGCTCCACCTCGCGCTTGCCTTCGCGGTCCTTGATCACGTCGCGCTTGTCGTGCTCGGCCTTGCCCTTGGCGAGCGCGATCTCGCACTTGGCGATGCCGTTCTTCCAGTGCAGGTTGATGGGCACGAGCGTGTAGCCCTTTTGCTCGACCTTGCCGATCAGGCGCTTGATTTCTTCCTTGTGCAGCAGCAGCTTCTTGATGCGCGCAGCGTCGGGGCTCACGTGGGTGGACGCGGTTCTGAGCGGGTTGATCTGGCAGCCGATCAGGAACAGCTCGCCGTCCTTGATGATCACGTAGCCGTCGGTCAGCTGTACCTTGCCTTCGCGCAGCGCCTTCACTTCCCAGCCGTGCAGGACCATGCCTGCCTCGTGGCGTTCTTCGAAGAAGTAATTGAAGGCGGCTTTCTTGTTGTCAGCAATGCGCGACGATGTTTCTGGTTTTTTTGTTGCCATGGTGATTAGATGCGGCCCATTGGGAAGATTCAAAGTCCTTCCAGCTACAACCTGAGGGAATAAGCTCTCTCTACAATAACGGGTTGTCGTCTCGCAATCCCTGATTTTAGTTCCTTGTGCCGAATGCCCCCGGTATTCAGTGCGATGAGCTGATTCGCCTGCCAGCTTCCAAGCCAGCAGGCCCGTGCAATTTTCATGAAAACAGTCAACAAGTCCGTCCTGATCTGGTACAGCCCAGAGGAAATGTTCAAGCTCGTCACCGATGTGGCCAAGTACCCGGAGTTTCTTCCGTGGTGCGATTCGACCAAGGTGCTGGAAGTGGACGACGAGGGCATGACCGCCGAGGTCGGCATGTCGCTGGGCGGATTCCACAAGTCCTTCATCACCCGCAACACGCATGAACTTAACCACCGCGTGGGCATGCGTCTGGTGAAGGGGCCGTTCTCCAAGCTGGAGGGCGACTGGTATTTCCATCCCGTGGGTGACGGCTCGCAGCGCGCCTGCAAGGTGGAGCTGCAACTGAGCTACGGCTTCGACAGCATGGCGCTGGCCGCCATCGTCGGCCCGGTGTTCGACAAGATCGCGGGCTCGATGGTGGACGCGTTCATCGCGCGCGCCGAAAAGGTCTATGGCTAAGGCCATGGCTATAGCTGATCTGCACATCACCGTCGTGACCTCGGCCCAAGCCGGGCAGACACGGGAGTGGGAAATCACCTTGCCAGCGGGCGCGAGCGTGCAGGATGCACTCAAGGCCTGCGGGCTGAACGTGGCGGATGCCGCTGATGGCAAATATGCCGCCAGCATCTGGGGCAAGTCGGCCGCCCTGCAACGCCGTCTGCATGATCTGGACCGCGTGGAATGGTGCCGCGCGCTCAAGGTGGACCCCAAGGTGGCGCGCCGCGAGCGTTTTGCCAGTCAGGGCAGCCGTGGGGCGGGGTTGTTTTCCAAGCGCCGCGACG